>DASQGX010000120.1:0-33935 GCA_035632395.1 Allostellaceae bacterium | reverse complement strand
TTCGGTCAGCCTGCTATCAAGCCTGATCGACTCGCTGCTCGATGGCGCAGCCTCGCTGGCGAACCTGGTCGCCGTGCGCCAAGCGCTGGTGCCGCCCGACCGCGAGCACCGTTTCGGCCACGGGAAGGCCGAGCCGCTGGCGAGCCTCGGCCAAGCGGCGTTCATCGCCGGCTCAGCGGTGCTGCTGCTCATCGAGGCGATCCAGCACCTGATCCATCCGCAGCCGATCACCAACACCGAGGCCGGCCTAGCGGTCATGGTCTTCGCAGTCGTGGTGACGCTGTTGCTGGTGCTGTACCAGCGCTCGGTGGTGAAGCGAACGGGCTCGCTCGTCGTCAGCGTCGACGCCTTTCACTACCGCGCCGATCTCGTGCTCAACCTGTCGGTGATCGTGGCGCTGCTGTTGACGGTTAAATTCGGTTACGTGCTCATCGACCCGATCTTCGGTGGCGCGATTGCTCTATGGATCATCTGGGGCGCCTGGCAGGTGGCAAACCGCGCGGTCGTCCAGCTCATGGATCGCGAGCTTCCCGATGCCGAGCGCGAGCGCATCCGAGCGATTGTGCTGGCGCATCCCGAAGTGCGCGCGGTGCATGATATGAAAACGCGCGCCGCCGGACCGATTTCATTCATCCAGATCCATCTCGAAATGGACGGCAATCTTCCGCTGACCCAGGCGCACCGCATCGCTGACGAGGTCGAGGCCAGCATCCTGGCGGCCTATCCGCGCTCCGAAGTGATAATTCACCAGGATCCTGCGGGCATCAACGAACCGCGCGCGGCTTATACCCGCTGAGCTTGCTTTCTTTTGCGAGGCAGGCCCCGTAATCTCGGCGCATGAGCGGCGAACGCCGAACCATCCTACTGACGGGGGCCAGCCGCGGCATTGGCCACGCCACGGTCAAGCGTTTCAGCGACGCCGGTTGGCGGGTCATCACCTCGTCGCGCGAGGCGGTGCCGCCCGAATGCAAGCGCGATCCCAACTGGACCCAGCACATCACCGCCGATCTGTCGCAGACCCAGGCGGTCGAAGGCTTTGTCGGCGCGGTCTTGCAGGAGCTCGGCGATGCGCCGTTGCACGCACTGGTGAACAACGCCGGCGTCTCGCCCAAGACGCCGTTCAAGGAACGGCTTGGCTGTCTGAACGGCGATCTCGCCGACTGGCGTCAGGTCTTCCAGCTCAATTTCTTCACGCCGGTGATGCTGGCCCGCGGCCTTGCCGGGCCGCTGACCAAGGGCAGGGGCACGATCGTCAACGTCACCTCGATCGCCGGCCATGCCGTGCATCCGTTCGCCGGCTCGGCCTATTCGACGTCGAAAGCGGCGCTGTCGGCGCTGACGCGCGAAATGGCAGCCGAATTCGCCGAACTCGGCATCCGCGTCAATGCCGTGGCACCGGGCGAGATCGAGACCGCGATGCTGTCGCCCGAGACCGAGGTGCTGCTGCCGCGCATTCCGCTGCACCGGCTCGGCACGCCTGAGGACGTAGCGGCGACGATCTTCTATCTGTGCTCGCCGGAATCGTCTTACGTCACCGGCACCGAAATTTTCGTCACCGGCGGCCAGCACCTATACTGAATTGTTCGCGGACGACCTTCGCGTTCAGCGCCCGAGTCGCGCGAGCTTGCCCTGGAGCTGGGCGATATCAGCATCGAGCCAATCGAGGTACGGTTGTGGCGCGTCGGCTTCGGACCTTCGCAGCTCGTTGAGTCGGCTGATTTCGTCGCCGACGATTTCGGCGATGTGCGCCATCTGGGTCTCGCGTTCGCTCGAGCCGAGATGGTGCAAAAAGCGCAGCTTGAGCAGCAACGCCAGCCGCATGAAATCGCCGAGCGGAGCCTTGAGCCGCGTCTGCAACAGGCTCGTCAGGGCGGCATGGCCGGCTGGCGTCAGGCTCAATCGCGCGTTGTCGGCCATGCCTTTGCCTTCGCTTGCGATCGCCAGACCTTCGACGATCAGCCCTTCCAGCGACGTGCCCATGAGGTCGAGCGACGGCGCAGCGATGCGGCCGGTGAATTGGCGGATCTGGGCAGCGAGATCGCCATAGCGGCGCGGACCGTCGGCGAGGAATCCGAGCGCCGCGAGCTTGATCGCTTCGGCGGGAATCAGCGGTTTGTCGCGGAACACCGGATGCGTTCCACGCGGCAGTTCAGGCAACGCGGCGGATCGGCAGGCGCGACCAGACGTCGGACAGCGCGGCTACTAGCGTCTCGATGTCCTGGTCGGAATGGAGCGGCGTCGGCGTCAGGCGCAGACGCTCGCCGCCGCGCGGCACAGTCGGATAGTTGATCGGCTGGACGTAGATGCGGTGGCGTTCGAGCAGATCGTCGGCCGCCTGCTTGCACAACCGCGCATCGCCGATCAGCACCGGCACGATGTGGCTTTCACTCGCCATCACCGGCAGCTTTGCGGCGGCAAGGCGCTGTTTCAAACGCGCGGCGCGTTCCTGGTGACGCTGGCGCAGCTCGGTCGCAGCTTTAACGTGACGGATGCTGGCGACGGCACCGGCAGCGATCGCCGGCGGCAGCGCCGTAGTGAAGATGAAGCCCGGCGCATAGCTGCGCAGGAAATCGACTAGTGTCGCCGATGCGGCGACATAGCCGCCCATCAGGCCGAAAGCCTTGGCGAGCGTGCCTTGGATGAGATCGACGCGGTCCATCACGCCGTCGCGCTCGGCGACGCCGGCGCCGCGTGCACCGTAAAGGCCGACGGCGTGCACCTCGTCGAGGTAGGTGAGCGCGCCATGCCGCCTTGCAACTGCGCAAAGCTCTCCGATGGGCGCGATATCGCCATCCATCGAATAGACGGATTCAAACGCCACCAGCTTGGCGCGGGCGGGATCGGCTTGCATAAGCAGCCGTTCGAGATCGGCGGGATCGTTGTGCTGGAAGATCACCTTTTCGGCCCGGCTATGCCGGATGCCCTGGATCATCGACGCGTGATTGAGCGCATCCGAGAAGATGATGCAGCTCGGCAGCTGCGATCCCAGCGTCGCCAGTGCTGCTTCGTTGGCGACGTAGCCCGACGTGAAGACCAGCGCCGCCGGCTTGCGATGCAGCTCGGCGAGCTCGCGTTCGAGCGCGACATGGTGATGCGTGGTGCCCGAGATGTTGCGCGTGCCGCCGGCGCCGGCACCGGTCTGGCTGAGAGCGTCACGCATCGCCGCCAGTACATCGGGATGCTGGCCCATGCCGAGATAATCGTTCGAACACCACACGGTGATTTCGGCTCCGCGTGCATGCTCCTGCGCGCGCGGAAAGGCGCCGGCGCGGCGCGCAATGCCGGTGAACACGCGATAGCGGCCTTCGGCCTTCAACGCATCGAGCCGGGTTTTGAAGAAGGCCTCGAAATCCATCGCGAGAGAGCGCCCTTCGGTGAAACTATCGAATAATTATAACCGCTTACGGGTTCCGCGTCAGGCCCGCAATGAGGCCCGTTGTCGCGGTGAAAGCCGCGCCGTCGTGTCGTCCAGGGCTTTGCCGAAGCGGTCGAGCATCTCGTCGATTTCCGCCTCGGTGATGACCAGCGGCGGCGCGAACGCTTGGGTGTCGCCGATTTGGCGCAAGATCAAGCCATGCTTGTTGATCTCGGCGGTCAGGATGTTGCCGGCGCCTTGACTGGGTTCGAACGGCGCCTTGGTCGTCTTGTCCGCCACCAACTCGACGCCGGCGACAAGCCCCAGGCCGCGGATTTCGCCGACCAGGGGATGACCGGCGAACCGCTGGCGCAGCCCGTTTTGCAGCCGCGGCGCCACCTTCTGGACGTGGCCGATGATGTCGCGCTCCTCGTAGATCTTGAGCGTTTCGATCGCCACCGCGCAGCATACCGGATGGCCCGAATAGGTGTAGCCGTGCGCGAAGATGCCGATCTTGTCGCTTTCGTCGGCGAGCGCTTGGTAGATCGGCTCGCTGACCACGGTGGCCGAGATCGGCAGATACGCCGAGGACAGCGCCTTGGCGACGGTGATGATGTCGGGCTTCAGGTCGAAGGTTTCGGTGCCGAACATTTTGCCGGTGCGGCCGAAGCCGGTGATGACTTCGTCGGCGATGAACAGCACATCGTGCTTCTTCAGCACCTTCTGGATTTTCTCGTAGTAGGTGCGCGGCGGCACGATGACGCCACCGGCGCCCATCACCGGCTCGGCGATGAAGGCGGCGACCGTTTCGGGGTCCTCGCGCTGGATCATCAGGTCGAGGTTCTCGGCCAGGCGGGTGGCGAAATCCTCTTCGCTCTCGCCGGGATGGGCGAAGCGATAGTGGTGCGGGCAATCGGCATGCCGGATGTTGGCGATCGGCAAGTCGAACGAGCGGTGATTGTTGGGCAGGCCTGACAGGCTGGCGCTCGCCACGGTCACGCCGTGATAGCTTTTGAAGCGCGCAATGATCTTCTTCTTGCGCGGCCGGCTGCGCGCATTGTTGTAGTACCAGACGATCTTGACCGCGGTGTCGTTCGCCTCGGAGCCCGAATTGTTGAAAAAGGCGTGCGACATCTTCACCGGCATCATGCCGATGAGGCGCTCGGCCAGTTCGCCGACCACATCGTGCGACTTGTGGTGGAACGAATGGTAGAAGCTGAGCTTGCGCATCTGTCGCGCCGCCGCCTCGATCAGCCGTTCCTCGCCGAATCCCAGCGACGTGCACCACAGCCCGGCGCAGCCTTCGAGGTATTCTTTGCCCGCTTCGTCCTTGACCCGAACGCCCTTGCCCTCGGTCACCAGCAATTCGCCTTGGCGCTCGAGCCGGCGAAAGTTGGAATACGGGTGGAGATGAAAGGCGATGTCGCGGCTGGCGGCGGAGTTGCCTCGCTGCATGACGGAAATCCTTGCGGTCGATGTGGAAGAAGGCGGCGGCTACTATCGGCGCGGCATCGGCTTCCGTCAAACCCGCGCGCGAACAGGGCTACGCGGCAAGATTCGATCGAGAACCGGCCTGCGGCATCCGGTCGCAGTCGAATGTGGAAGCGCTTCGACTGGTTTGACGATCTGGCGATGCGGCAAATCTGTCCGGAAGCTTTTCCACAATTCTATCCACAGAATGTGACAATCTTGCGCAACGAGCCACTAGCATGGTCCAGTCACCCGGTTCCATGCTCCCTCCGCTCGCGCCAGTTCCCCCACCGGTCGTTCTAAGGGTTTGATGCATGTCCGGGCTTCCGCCGCTCGACGACAAGGATTTCGCCAATCTCGACATGGATCGGGTCATCGCCGATCCCGACTACCGCCGCCGCGTTATCGACCGTCTGCGGCGCGACCCGCGCTATGCCGATAAGCGGCGCCAGTCCTCGATGTTCTACGAGCCGCCGCCGCCCGACGAGGAATAATTCAGCGCCGCTGGCGCGGGTCGAGCGCCTGTTGCAGTCCGTCGCCGAGCAGGTTGCACGCCATCACCGTCAAAAAGATCAGCAGACCGGGATAGACCGCGAGCATTGGCGCCAGCGCGATCGTCTCTTCGGCGCCGGTCAGGATGTTGCCCCAGCTCGCGAGCGGCGGCGCGATGCCGAGGCCGAGGAAGCTCAACACGGATTCAAGCAGGATGATCTCGCCGACCGCGAGCGATGTCGCGACGATGATCGGCGTTGCCAGGTTTGGCAGGATGTGGACCAGCATGATGCGGCGATGGCCGGCGCCGAGTGCCTCTGCGGCGCGGACGAAATCCTGCCGCTTCAGCGACAGCGTTGTGCCGCGCACGAGCCGTGCAACCGTCGTCCAGCCGACCAGCGTCACCAGCACGATGATGCGGTAGAGGCTCATTGCCTCCGATTGGCGCAGCGCCGCCGGCACGCCCAGCTTGTGCAGATCGGCAGCCGCCAACACGACCAGCAGCGGCAACAGCGGCAGCGCGATCACGCCATCGGTCAAACGCATAAGTGCGGCGTCGAGCCGGCCGCCGAAATAGCCGGCGACCAAGCCGATGGCCGTGCCAAGAACGGCGGCGGCAAGCGCCGCGGTGATGCCGACGAGCAATGAGACGCGACCGCCTTCGAGCAGGCGCAGCAGCAAATCGCGGCCGAGCTCGTCGGTGCCGAGCGGATGGCGCAGCGATGGACCGGCCAGGCGTTGATAGAGGTCCACCGTATCGGCGTGCACGCCAAGCGCCTGCGCCAGCCATGGCGTCAACAGCACGGCGACCGCCAACACGAGCAGTACGCCGCCGCCGAAGCGAACCCGCGGCTGCGACAGCGCACTCATTGGTAGGCGATCCGCGGATCGATTGCGGCATAGGCGAGATCGGCCGCGAAATTCGCCAACAGGGTCATCAGGGTGGCAAACAGCAAGCCGGCGAGCGCGAGGTTGTAGTCATTGCCGAGCACCGCGTCATAGATCAGCTTGCCCATGCCGGGATAGCTGAACATGGTCTCGGTAATCAGCGCGCCCGAGAACAGCGAGCCGAACGACAACGCCACGACGGTGATGAGCGGTATCAAGGCGTTGCGGAGTGCGTGGCGCGTCAGGACGCGTGCTTCGCCGGCGCCCTTGGCGCGCGCCGTGCGGATGTAGTCGTGGTTCAGCGTGTCGATCATCGCCGCGCGCATGTAACGCAGCTGCGGTCCGAAATTGACCAGTGTTAGCGTGATCACCGGCAGCACCAGATGATCGGCGCGATCCGCGACGCCACCGGCGCCGATCGTCGTTGCGCCGCCCGGGGGCAGCCAGCCAAGCTGCACCGCGAATACCAGAATCAGCATCAGCGCGAGCCAGAACGATGGCATCGAGATGGTCGCAAAGCTGGCGAAGTTGGCGGCATCGTCGGACCATGAGCCCGGCCGCCGCGCCGCCATCAGGCCGATCGGCCAAGCGAGCGCGAGGGTCAGCGCGAAGCTCGTACCCATCAGCAGCGCCGTGTTTCCAAGACGCGGCAGTAGCACCGTCAGCACCGGTTGGGCGTAGAGGCGCGAATAGCCGAAGTCGCCGTGTAGGGCGGCGGCGGCCCAGGCGGCGTAACGCTCGAACAGCGGCTTGTCGAGGCCGTAGAGCGCCTTGAGCCGCGCCGCATCGGCGACCGTCAAATGGGGGTTGGAGGCAATCATTAGATCGACGGGATCGCCGGGCATCAGCCCGATCAGCGCATAGATCACCAGAGACATGATCGCCAGCACGACCAGGATCTCGATGCTTCGCCGGACGATGAAGCGGTTCATTGGGCGCTTGCCTGGGCGTCGCGACCGACGGCGCGCCACTGCTCGACCCAGAGCGTCGAGGGATATTCGTGGCCAGTCGGCGTCAAACCGACCAGCCATTTCGGCAGGATGAACGGCTCGGCTCGGAAGAATAGCGGCAGCGCCGGCAGCTCTTCGGCATAAAGTGCCTGCAGCCGGCGCCAAAGCACCGCGCGCGCCGGCCGATCGAGTTCGGTCTCGATCGCGTCCAACAGGTGGTCGGCTTCGGCGTTGCGCCAGCCTACGAAATTCTCGCCGCTCCAATTGTTTGCGGGCGAGGGGATTTCGTCTGAGTCCAATTCGGAACGCGGCACGTCCTCCGGCGCCGCCGACCAGGCGAACATGCCCATCTGGAACTTCCGTTTGATCATGCTGTCGCCGAACAATACCCGTGCCGGCTGATTAGCCAGATGCACCTCGATGCCAACCGCGCGCCATTGACTCTGCAGCACTTCTTCGACCAGCTCGCGCGAGCGGTTGCCGGCGGTAGTCGCCAGTGTCAGCGTAAGCGGCTGGCCGCTGGCGTTGCGCCGGACCTCGCCGCCGGCGGCACGCCAGCCGGACGCATCGAGCAGCGCGCGGGCCTTTTCCGGATCGTAGGGGTATTTCGGCACGTCGGCGGAATAGATCCAATCTAGCGTTGGCACGAAGCTATCGGCGACCGGATCGCGACCGGCAAACAGCTCCTGACTGATCGCCTTGCGGTCGACAGCGTAGAGGAGGGCGCGCCGGACGCGCACGTCGGCGAGGATTGGATCGTCAAGATTCAGGTCGATGTGCTCGTACTCGAGACCCGGCTTGTAGATGATGTTGAAGCTGCTGCTGTGCCGCCGCGCAAACGCCAGCGCCTCGTCGAGCGGCAAGCCGAGCTCGCCGGGCACCATGTCGAGGCCGCCCGCGAGCAAATTGGCTTCGAGCGACGCGGTGTTCTCGACTGCCCAGACGACGATGCGACTGAAATAAGGCCGTGGTCCGGCCCAGGCCGGATTGCGCTCGAGTACGATATGCGAACCGGGTGAAACTTCGGTGATGCGGTAGGGGCCGTCATAGAGTCCGCGCGCAGTCGGATCGGTGTCGTAACGGGAGCGAATCCGGTATTGCGCGGGATCGGCAAAGGCCGCGCGTTCGACCTGCGCCGGCAATATCTCGAAATCGTTGAGCGCTGCGTAATCGAACGTCACGCGATCCATGTCGACGGTGAAGGTGCGTGCGTCCACGGCCCTGACGGCGATCATGCGGCGGTAGAGTTCGGCGTCGGCGACGCCGGTCTGCGAATTGCGTCCGACCTGCCAGGAGAAAATCACATCGTCGGTCGTCACCGGCGTGCCGTCGTCCCAGCGTGCGCCGGCCCTGAGGGTATAGGTCAGGTGGAGGCCAGTCTTGCCATCGGGCAGGGCGATCTTCTGCGCCAGTCCATTGGCGAAGCTCGGCAGTGTCTCGCACAGCATGCAGACCAACTGCCAGTTGGCGTCGTAGGTGGTGAGCGGCCGGCGCACCATGCCGAGCACGTAGCTCTTCGCCACCATCGGATCGATGAGGGGATTGAGCGTCGCCGGAAACTGGCTGACGCCGATGGCAAGCTCGTCGGCGCGCTCGGCAGCGCGGGCGGCCGCCGGAAGCAGCAGGCACAGGATGACCAGGAGAACTCGCCGCATTCTGCGCGGCGAGGATAGCAGACCGGCCCGAAAGGCTTAAGCGCGCTTGCCCTTGCCGGTGCCGAGGCGGCGCGGCAGCAGCATGTCGCTGCTATTGCCGTAGAGCGCGTCGTAGATGCGCAGGCCGTCGCGCGCGTCGAGGAAATCCTGCACCTGTTCGTCCAGCGACAGCGTCACGGGCTTGGCGCGCGTGCTGCGGCCGCAGCGTGCGGTAATCGTGTCGGTATTCGGCATTGCAACCCCCTTCAGCCTGCTTCCCTAAAAAGCAGGCTAAAGGCTCAGGGGTTTCTAAATAGTTACCCGGCTTTCCGATTGGAAATGTTCGGTTTTTCGGCGCCACCGCCGACGAATTTGGGCATAACCGTCTCGCTGAATAGCCGCAGCGAGCGTTCGGCGGCGGCGTAGGGCAGGTCGTTGAAGTTGATCTGCAGCGACGCGACTTCGAAGCCGCCGACCTCGTCGTTGTAGCGGGTGATCTGCGCCGCGATATCGTCGGGCGTACCGATCCAGGCGCCGCCGCTTTTGACCTGCGTGTCGATGGTTTCCTTCGCTAGAATCTCGGCAATCTTGTCGTAACCCGGATAATCCTTGGAACTCATCGAACCCCAGTCGGCGGTGGCGGCGGCAATCGCCTTGAGATAGCGATTGAGCGGGTCACGCGCGACATCGAAAGCCTGCTGCCGCGTTTCGGCGCAATACATGTGGAACGCCAGCATGACGCGGCCGCGGCCGGAGTGGCCGGCTTGCTTCCAGGCGTCGCGATAGAGGCCGAGCAGCTCCTTCATCTTACCGCCGGCCATCGGAATGCCCATGATCGCGTGACCGGCCTTGCCGGCGGCGACGAAGCTATCGGGCGTGGCGATCGCCGCGACCCAAAACGGCGGCCGCGGTTTCTGTGTCGGCCTCGGCAGCGAGGTCACGTTCTCGAAGCTGTGGAATTTGCCGGAGTGAGTGGCCTTGTCCTGTTCAAGCAGGATGCGCACCTGCTCCATGCCTTCGACGAAACGCTCGCGGCTTTCGTTGACGCTGACTTTGAAGTTGGCGAACTCGTAAGGAAGGAAAGCGCGGGCGAAACCGACTTCGAGCCGGCCGCCGGAAATCGCGTCGAGCATGCCAATCTCGCCGGCGAGCTTGAGCGGATTGTTGAAAACCGGCAGCACTGCGCCAGTGATCAGGCGCGCATTTTTGGTCCGTTGCGCCGCCGCCGACAGGAAGATGATTGGATTTGGCGTATAGCCGCCATAAGGCCGGAAATAATGCTCGACGGTGCGGACATGGGCCCAGCCGTAGTGGTCGGCAAAGTCGACGAGACGCAGGCACTCGTCGAAGTACTGCGCGCCGGATTTCTGCTCTGGACCGACACAAGGGAAAAACTGCATGCCGAATTCCATGGCGCCTCCCTGCCGGCGACCAGCCGTTCTTTCCGGAAATTCGATTGAATACTGATTGTCAGTATACTGTCAAGTTGTCGGCAACCGGACGGCGTGCTAGAGGAGTGCGCGATGGCTGTTCTTGAACTCCACGCCGCGCCGGGGCATCTCATCCGTCGTCTGCAGCAGATCGCCGTCGCGCTGTTCATGGCCGAAACCGGCGATTACGACCTGACGCCGCTGCAATACGCGGCGCTGCTGGGCATCCGCGAGAACCCGGGATGCGACCAGACGACCTTGGCGAATTACGTCGCGCTCGATCGTTCGACCATCGCCGACGTGGTCGAGCGGCTCGAAAGCAAGGCGCTGATCCGGCGCAAGCCGGGCGCACGTGACCGCCGCACCAAGCGGCTCGATCTGACGGCGGCGGGCCGCAAGTTGGTGATGGCTGCGTCGCCGGCGGTGGGCGCGGTGCAAAACGCGATCCTGGCGCCGCTCAAGCCCGCCGAACGGGCGCTTTTCATGGCTTTGCTGTGCCGTTTGGTGCACCTCAATAACGTGCACAGCCGCGCGCCGTTGCGCTTGAACGGCGAGGAATCGCGCCCACGTAAGACGGCGTGACGATCTACACCATCGGCCATTCGACCCGCGGCCTGGACGAGTTCCTCGCTCTGTTGCGCGAGCACGGCGTCGAATGTCTGGTCGACGTGCGCAGCATTCCGCGCTCGGGCCGTTACCCTCATTTCAACGGCGATGCGCTGGCACCGGCATTGCAGGCGGCGAAAATTGCCTATCGCCATATGCCCGGATTGGGCGGCCGGCGGGCGCGGGCGAAAGGCGCGCCGTCGCGCAATACCTTCTGGCGCGAGGAAGGCTTTCGCAATTTTGCCGACTATGCCGAGGGCCCGGCGTTTGCCGCAGCGCTTGCCGAGTTGCGTGCGCTCGCGCGCGAACAGAAGGTGGCGATCATGTGCGCCGAGGCGGTGTGGTGGCGCTGCCATCGCCGGATCATCAGCGATTATCTCGTCGCCGCGGGCGGGGATGTCCGTCACATCATGGGGCCGGGCAAGAGCGAGACCGCGATCGTGACGCCCGAGGCGCGGACGCAGCCCAGTGGCGCGCTGCGTTATGCCGCGGCCGATCTGTTCGATGGTGTCGGGGACGATCGAAGCTAGCGACTAGACCGCGCCGGCCGAATGCTGATGCCCGAGCTTCTCTGTCTTAGCTAGGGTTTCCAGCAGCTGGCAGTCGGCCTGATAGGTCATCTTGGCGAAAGCACGCAGGAAACTGTCTGTGCGCGGCAGCTGGAACAAGGTTTCCTCGTCGTCGCCGTCAGCGCGCGCCGAAATCACGACGACATTGTCTTGCGGCGTCAGGATGAGCTCGCTCAGTGCTACGCCCGGACCGGTGACATATTCGACCAGGCGGTGAGGCCGGTCCTCGCTCCGGGCGATGGTCATGCGATAGGGCACGCGGCTCGACGCGCACTCGATCAGCGCCCGGGTGAACGGTGACAAGAAGGTCTCGTCGAATCCGAGCACGGCGGTCGCCTTCTCGTCCGAGGCGGTCGAACGGATTTCGAGCGTCGCCCACAGCGATGCGCGGCCGCCGAAATAGTCGACCGAGGCGAGATCAAGATTCAGGGAGTCGACCGGTTGCGGTGGCGATACTGCGCGGCTGCAGAGGAAGGCAAAACACGCAGGCTCGCGTTTGAGGCTCAGCGTCGTCGCCGCTTCGAGGTTGCAATCCGGCAAGGCGTGCGTCGAGTACGTCACAGATGCCTCCCTCACATGCCCGCAATTTTAGGCAATCCTCGTTAAGGGAAGCATAACGCGGCCGTACGAGCCCGGTCGGCCGCGGATTTGGCCCGGTTCGGCACGGTTTAGAAGACGAGACGGCCGCCGGCCACCAACAGGGTCGCTGCCAGCAGCAGCCGCAGGGCGATGTCGGGAACCCGGCTGGCGGCATAGCTGCCGACAACGATGCCCGGCAGCGAGCCGAGCAGAAGTGCGCCGAGGAGGTTCCAGTGGATAGAGCCGAGCATCCAATGGCCGATGCCGGCGAGCAGCGTCAGCGGTACGGCATGCGCGATGTCCGAGCCGACGATGCGCGCCACGGGTAGCCGGGGATAGAGCAGCACCAGGGCTGTCGTGCCGAGGGCGCCGGCGCCGACCGAGGAAATCGGCACCAGAACGCCCAACGCTGCGCCGGAAGCAATTGTCAGCCAGCGAACACGTTTTGGGTCGAGCGCGGCAAGGCGATCGCCGTAGTAGCGCACGATCCGGCTGCGGAAAATCAGCACAAAGGCCGACGCGAACAGCGCACAGCCGAGAACGATTGTTATGAGCGTGTGCGCCGCCGTGCCGCCCAGGTTCAAACACGACAAACCGAACAAAGTGATAGCCGTCAGCGGCATGCTGCCGGCAGCAAGCCGGCCGACAATCGGCCAATCGATCGTGCCCGTGAAGCCGTGCATCGCCGTTCCCGCCGTCTTGGTGGCCGCGGCGTACAGCAAGTCGGTGCCGACGGCGGTCGCCGGCGAGATACCGAACAGAAGGATCAGCAGCGGCGTCATCAGCGAGCCGCCGCCGATACCGGTCATGCCGACCAGCATACCGACGACGAAGCCGGATATGGGATAGGCCAGGCTAAAGACGTGATGCAGTATCATCCGGTTTCCTCAACCCTCGATCATACCAGCGGCGACGGTCGCGTGCGTCTGTTCGTCGATCAAGATCAGCGCGCCGGTCGCGCGATTGGCGCGATAGGGGTCAAAGGCAAGCGACGCCGCTGCAACAACGCGGACACGGGCAATATCGTTGCGGACAAGACCAGTCGCTAATACCGGCGCGAGGGTCGTCACGTCGAGCCTATGCACTACTTCGCCGATATGGGCAATGGCGCTGCGTGTACCGACTTTGATCAGGTAGCGACGGCTAGCGGCGAATGGTTCGTCGTCGAACCAGCAGATTGTGGCGTCGAGGCGGTTCGCCACGTTGGGCTTGGCCGTCGAATGGACGAGGACGTCGCCGCGGGCGATGTCGACGGGGTCGTCGATCTCGATGCCGATCGACTGCGGTGCCGCAGCATGTTCGAGCGGTCCGTCATAAGTTGTGATTGCCCGGATCCGGGTGGTGATGCCTGAAGGCACGGCAACGATCGTGTCACCGACCGCGATCCGGCCGGATTCGATGCGGCCGAGATAGCGACGATACTGGCCGGCCTGCGTCATCGTCCGGCGGACAAGCTGTACCGGCAGGCGCAGCGGCAGATCGTCGGCCGCGGCCGCCGGCGGAAGGCCTTCGAGAACCGCAAGCAGCGGCTCGCCGTCGTACCAGGGCAGACGCTCGCTGCGCCGAACGACGTTATCGCCGAACTTCGCCGACAACGGCACCACGATCGGCGGTTCGGCGCCAAGCGTCGCGGCGAACGCGGTCACTGCGGCGGCAACTGCGTCGAATGGCGCGCGCGCGAAATCCACCAGATCCATCTTATTGACGGCGATCACCAAGTGCCGGATGCCCAGTAAGTGGGCGAGGAAGAGGTGACGCCGCGTCTGGGTGGTCATGCCGTTGCGCACATCGACCAGGATCACCGCCGCGTCGGCGGTGCTCGCGCCGGTCACCATGTTGCGCGTGTACTGCTCGTGGCCTGGCGTGTCGGCGATGATGAACTTGCGCCGCGGCGTGGCGAAATAGCGGTAGGCAACGTCGATGGTGATACCTTGCTCGCGCTCCGCGACCAAGCCATCGGTCAACAGCGACAGATCGACCGCAGCGTCGCCGTTGCGCGCGGCGATGCGCTCGAGTGCGTCAAGTTGATCATTCGGCACGGCGCCGGCATCGTGCAGCAGCCGGCCGATGAGCGAACTCTTGCCGTCGTCGACGCTGCCGGCCGTGGTGAAGCGCAGCAGCCGCAGGTCATTGCCGGGGGAAAACGCCATCAAAAATATCCGGCGCGCTTGCGTTCTTCCATCGAGGCGTCGGAGGTCCGGTCATCGAGCCGCGTCGCGCCACGTTCGCTGATACGCGCGGTCAGAAGCTCGCTGATGACGTCATCGGCGTTCGCCGCCGGTGATTCCATTGGCAATGTGCAGGAAATATCTCCCACGGTGCGGAACCGAACGATGCGTGTCTCGATCGGCTCGTGATCGGCGATCTCGACCGTGTCGGCGACCGGTATCAACGCGTTACCGCGCAACGCGACACGCCGCGGATGCGCATAATAGAGCGAGGGCAGCTCGATGCCTTCGCGGGCGATGTATTGCCAAACATCGAGTTCGGTCCAGTTGCTGAGCGGAAAGACCCGCATGTGCTCGCCCGGATCGAGACGTGTATTGTATAGACCCCACAGTTCAGGGCGCTGGCGGCGCGGGTCCCATTGGCCGAAGGCGTCGCGGAACGAAAAGATTCGCTCCTTGGCACGAGCTTTTTCCTCGTCGCGGCGCGCGCCGCCGATGCAGGCGTCGAAGCCAAACTCGGCGATTGCGTCCAGCAATGTGATGGTCTGAAACGCATTGCGGCTTTGGTTGGCGTGCTTCAGCCGGACACGGCCACGGTCAATGGAATCCTGAACGGTGCGCACGATCAGGCGTTCGCCGAGTTCCGCGACGAGACGGTCGCGGAAGGCGATCACTTCGGGGAAATTGTGGCCGGTATCGACGTGCAGCAACGGAAACGGCAGCCGTCCAGGGCGCAGCGCCTTCTCGGCAAGCCGCAGCAGAACCGTCGAATCCTTGCCGCCAGAAAATAGCAGCACCGGATTGCGGAACTCGGCGGCAACTTCGCGCAGGATATGGATGGCTTCGCTTTCGAGCGCGTCGAGATGCGCAGTGGACGGCGCCAGCGCCTGTTTTGCCGAAGTGGCTGTCGGCCGCTCCATGGTCACGATAATCTCGTCGCTGCTCATGATGCCTTCCGATGCGGATGCAGTCCGCATTCGCGATGCTCGGCTGATTCCCACCACCAGCGGCCGGCGCGCTGATCTTCGCCCGGCGCAATTGCGCGGGTGCACGGCGCACAACCGATGCTGGGATAGCCGCGATCGTGCAGCGCGTTGTAGCGAACCGAATGCTGGCTGATGTAGGCCCACACGCTGTCGTTGGACCAATCGGCGAGAGGATTAAACTTGTGGAGGCCATGCTCGGCATCCCATTCCTGCACCGCCAGGTCGCGGCGGGTCACTGATTGGGCGCGCCGCTGGCCGGTGATCCAGGCGCGCTTGCCGGCGAGCGCACGCCGGAGCGGCTTGACCTTGCGCAGGAAGCAGCATTCAAGACGCAGCGCCTGGCTGTCGTAAAAACCGTTCGGACCGTTGGCCGCGACATAACGCTCAATTTCGGCGGCGTCGGGCGTGATCACCGTGATCGGAATTCGGTAGCGCCGTCCGGTCGCGTGGATGAGCGACTGCGTCTCTTCCGGCAGCCGACCGGTGTCGAACGTGAAGACCTCAATCGGCAGGCGATGCCGCGCCAGCAGATCGATCAGCACCATGTCCTCGGCCCCAAAGCTCGCCGCGAGCGTCGCCGGCGCATGGGTTTCGGCAATCATGCGCAGCAGGCCCAGAACCTGATGCGTCGGCTCTTCGGCGTTCACGGAAACCTCTCTTCAACCAATCACGGCTACGAATGCCTGTCGTGATACACGCTTATTGTCACTGATATCAATGTATTATTGATAAAAACAACAGTGTTTATATGTAGTATGTGGACAACTCTCGAATAAACATGCAGCGTTAATGATTTACCGCAGGATCCGGTCGAACAAACCGATCGTGAAATTAACCGGCATGGATATCGGGCCGGTCCGTCCCCAATAGCGTTCGGGTACCGGCGGCACTGGTGAGCCGTCGTGCAGCATGGCGAGTGCCGCCTGATCGAGGAGCGGATTGCCCGAGCTCTTGGTAATCCATGCACCGGTAACCGTGCCGTCATGGGCGAGGGTGAATGCCACCATCACCGTGCCCTCCTGTTTCTTCTTTAGCGCATCGTCAGGGTAGTGTTTGTAGCGCTCGAGGTGCCGGCGCACGCGATCGAGATAATCGTCGGGTGAACCGGTGCCATAGCCGGGTCCACCCGGACCTTGGCTCACGCCGAAGTTGCCGTTGCCGCTGCTGCCGACGCCTTGCGCGCCGGTGCCCAACGCTGCCGGCGCGCCGGCTTGTGCGACTGTGGTCGGCGGTGCCGCCGGCGCCGGCGCGGGCAGCGGTGCCGCCGTCACGGTTGGCGCCGGCTTCGGTGCAGGCTTGGGCGCCGGCGTCGCCGTCGGCTTGACGACACGCTGCTGCTGCGTCGCTTGGTGCTGGCGCGGCTTAGGCGGCGTGGTATCGAGATGGACCACGCGCGGCAGCGGTTTGGGCGTCGGCAATGGCGGCGCCGTATCGCTGGCTTGCGGCGTGGTGTCGCTTGGCGCGGCGTGTGCGCGGCTGCTCGCTTGGCGCTGCGCGGCGGCATCGCGCTGTCCAGGCAATTTCGCTTGGCCGCCGCTGCCGCCTGGCGAGCCGGCGCCACCGCCGGTACCTTCGAATTTGATTGTGACCGGCGGGAACACGATTTCCTGCGGCGGCGGTATGCGCCAAAGGCCGAGCAACAATACGAGGATGAGACTGTGCAAAAGCACAGAATCGGCAATGCTGCGCCACAGGCGCTTGCGGTCCTTCCGGTCACGGAATTGATCCGCCGGTTCAGGCGTTATCGGGGTGTAGACGCCCTCGGTCGCCACGGCCATTGGGTGTGCAAAAAACTTCAATAAACGACATGGCGCCGAATGCCAAGTGAATCAACTGGCTGGTGCGAGTCCCGCGGATTACTGCGGGTCAGCCGGAGCGGGACGAAAGGGTGATGACGGCAAACGAGACGATGGCGGTGCGGCCCTCGCATCACGTCGGCGGTTTCGCGACCGTCGGTGCCTGTGCGCTGGCGCTCATCGCGCTTGGCGGTTTCGGCGCCGCGCCAGCCGGTTGGCGCCTGGGTCTTTGGTACTACACCGTCGCATTCGCGATGATGCGTTACGCGGCCTACGTCGCTTTGATTGCGGCAGCATCTGCTTGCGTTGCGCTGTTCAATTGGCCGCGTCTGTCGCTTTGGCGACGCGTTGCGACGCTCGTCACTTTGGCGATTGTCGCAATCGTGATCTATGTGCCGTGGCACTATGCGCGGCTCGCGGCGACGACACCGCCGATCCACGATATCACCACCGATATTGTCAATCCCCCGCCGTTTTGGGTGGTGCTGCCGTCGCGCGCCGAAGAAAACGCCAACTCGGTCGAGTACGGTGGTATTGCGGTCGCGAAGCTGCAGCAGGCGGCCTATCCGCAGATCCTGCCGGTGATGACAACGCTGCCGCCGCGGCAAGCCTTCGGCGTCGCGCTGGCGACCGCACAGGCGATGCCGGGTTGGATCGATGTCGTCGCCGAACCCGAGGCTTGGCGCATCGAAGCGAGTCAGGAATCTTTCTGGATGCGCTTCACTGACGATGTGTCGATCCGCATCTCGCCACATGGGGCAGGCAGCCGCATCGACGTGCGCTCGCTGTCGCGCCAGGGCCGCGGCGATTTCGGCGACAACGCCGCTCGCGTCACCGCGTATCTCGACGCGCTCAAGGCACGCCTGGCGTCCGCCACGCACTAGGCGCGATTGCGGCGGGCGGCTGCCTATGGCAAGTTCGCCGCTCTTCCAAATCGCTGAATTCATCGTCTTACGAACGAAAGGACGGCGTCGTCATGAAGTTGCTGCGCTTCGGGCAGGCGGGCCACGAGAAGCCGGGTCTCCTCGACAAGATCGGGCAGATCCGTGATCTCTCGGGCGTCATCGCCGACATTACGCCTGACCAGCTCGCGCCTGCGGCGCTCAACAAGCTGCGCAAGCTCGATCCGGCGAAACTGCCGATGGTTTCGGGCAATCCGCGCCTCGGTCCGCCGGTCGCGAACGTGCCCAAGATCATCGCCGTCGGGCTCAACTACATCGATCACGCCAATGAGGCGACGATGAAGATTCCGACCGAGCCGGTGCTGTTCATGAAGGCAATCACGTCCTATGCCGGCCCGAACGACGACGTCATGCTGCCGAAGAATTCGATCAAGGGCGATTGGGAGGTCGAGCTCGGCATCTTCATCGGCACCAAGGCGCAATATGTTTCCAAACAGGACGCGCTGAAACACGTCGCCGGCTACACCATCGTCAATGACGTGTCCGAGCGCAATTTCCAGCTCGAACGTGGTCCGCAATGGATGAAGGGCAAGGGCTGCGACACGTTCTGCCCAACTGGACCGTGGCTGGTGACACCAGACGAAGTCGCCGATCCGCAGAATCTCGAGATCATGTGCGAGGTCAGCGGCCAGGTGATGCAGAAGGCTTCGACCAAGGACATGATCTTCGATTGTGCCACCATCATCAGCTACACCAGCGAGTTTGTGACGCTGATGCCGGGCGATCTGATCGCCACGGGCACGCCGTCAGGGGTTGGGCTCGGACGCAATCGGTTCCTCAAGCCCGGCGATACCATGCGGCTGACGGTGACAAGTATGGGCGAACAACGCCAAAAGGTGGTGGCCTACCGCCCGTAATCGATGGAGCGTGTCCCACCGGCGGGTCTGTCCGCATGCTGGCGGCCGGTACGGATTCGCGCTAACCTAAACCGTTATTTAGCTGTCTCTGGGGAGGGGGGTTTCCTGACCGCCATGTACGATCGCCGTCCTGATTTTTTCCGTGCCGACGACGCACCATCGTCCGGCCGCCGCGTCGAAGCCAAGGTCAAATGGTTCAACACCGCCAAAGGCTTCGGTTTTGTGACATTGTCCGATGGCACGCCCGACGCCTTTCTGCCGATGGCAGTGCTGCGCCGCGCCGGCTATGGCGAGGCGCGCGAAGGCGCGTCGATCGTCTGCGAAGTGGGTGCAGGTGCCAAAGGGCCCTTGGTGGTCAGCGTCCTCAACCTCGACAACAGCACGGCTGTTGCCAGCGGCAGCAACGGCGGCGGCGCACGCGCCAGCATGCCGCGTGGCCCTGCCCAGACCATGCAGGGTGCGGTCAAGTGGTTCGAACCCGACAAAGGCTACGGGTTCATTGCGCCCGAAGGCGGCGGCAAGGACATATTCGTCCATGTCACTGCCCTGCGGCGCAGCGGCGTCAACGCGCTCGAACCGGGTCAACGGGTGCGCGTCGATGTCATAGAAGGCCGCAAAGGCCTCGAAGCCGATCACATCACCTTGCTATAAGGGCGGAGTTCTGCCGCCGCATTTTTGTCGGCGTGCCAGCGTTATTGAGAGTAAGGGTCGGAGTACATCGTTCATGGATCTGCAGGACACACTGAAGACCTATCGGCTGTTTTCAGGCTCCTACGATTTCGTCTTCGGTCCAATCTTCCACCCCGGGCGCAAGGCCGCGGTCCGCATCGCCAATAATCTGCCTGGGCAACGCATCCTCGAAGTCGGCGTCGGTACCGGACTGTCGCTGCCCTATTTCCGTTCCGATTCCGAAGTCACCGGCATCGACGTCTCGACTGAGATGCTGGCCAAGGCCAAGACGCGCGTCGCACGCAAGCGCCTGACTCAGGTCAAGGCGCTGCATGTGATGGATGCCGAGCAGACCAGTTTTGCCGACGACAGCTTCGACGCCGTACTCGCGCTCTATGTCGCCTCGGTGGTCCCCAACCCGGCGCGCTTCGCGGCTGAGATGCGACGTGTGTGTCGGCCCGGCGGCGCCATCGTCATCGTCAACCACTTCATGAGCGAAAGTTGGCTGGTGAGCCGCTTCGAAAAGGCGCTCGCGCCGCTCGCCGGCAAGATCGGCTTCCATGCCGATTTCCCGCTCGACAAGTTCATTACCAACGGAAAGCTCGAAGTGCGCGACATCCGGCCGAGCAATCTGTTCGGCTATTGGAAGCTGTTACGCTGCGTCAATAACAAGGCGGCTTGAGCGCGTTCGCGCCACTGACGTTTTCTAGATCAGATCGAGATCGAAGCCCATCACAATGCCGCCGCCAGCAATCGCCGGCAGCAGCGCAGGCGCATGCGCCAGGCGATGTTCGGAATAGAACCGCGCGGTGGCGATCTTGGATACGAGGAACGCGCGGTCGCTCGCACCCGCGTTCAGGCGCCGCGCGGCGGCCGCAGCGCTTCGGGCCATCAGCCAGCCGCCAGCGACCGTGCCGAGCAGCCGGAGATAAGGTTCGGCACCGGCGAGCGCGATGCCGAGATCGTCGTCCGCCGCCTCGATCAGGCTGTTCGTCGCCCGCTCCAATGCATTGATACCGTGAGCCAGATAACCGTCGGCATCGTGACCGTCGAGTTGGGGCAGGGTACGGCGCATGTCGGTGATGAGGTCGCTGACAGCCGCGCCACGGTCGCGCAGCAGTTTGCGGCCGACTAAATCGTTCGCCTGAATGCCGTTGGTGCCTTCGTAGATCGGCGCGATGCGGGCGTCGCGCCAATGCTGGGCGGCGCCGGTTTCCTCGATGAAACCCATGCCGCCATGCACCTGGATGCCGGTGCTGGCGGTTTCGACACCGAGATCGGTGCACCACGCTTTGACCACCGGCGTTATCAGGTCGAGCCGCGCCTGTGCCCGGGTCCGCTGCGCCGAATCGCGAAGGCTGCGGGCACGGTCGGCTTCGCCGGCCGCGTAATAGGCGAGGGCGCGTGTCGCCTCGCTTGCTGCGCGCATCGACAGCAGCATGCGGCGGACGTCGGGATGATGCACGATTGGCAGCCGCGCACCGTCTTTCGCGCCGATCGGCTTGCCCTGGATGCGTTCCCGCGCGTAGGTCCGCGCCTGCTGATAGGCGCGCTCGCCGATCGCGACGCCTTGCAAGCCGACATGTACCCGCGCCGCGTTCATCATGATGAACATGGCTTCGAGGCCGCGGTTTTCTTCGCCCACCAGGGTGCCAATGGCGCCACCATCGTCGCCGTAGGAGATGACGCAGGTCGGGCTCGCATGAATACCGAGCTTATGCTCGAGGCTGACGCAGCGCAGATCATTGCGCGCACCCAAACTGCCGTCGTCGTTCACAAGCATCTTCGGCACCAGGAAGAGCGAGATGCCCTTGCTGCCCGCGGGCGCGTCGGGCAGCCGCGCCAACACGAGATGGACGATATTCCCGGCCATGTCGTGCTCGCCCCAGGTGATGAAGATTTTCTGGCCGATGATGCGGTAATGATCGCCTTCGCGCACCGCCCGCGTCCGCAATGCGCCCAGATCGGAGCCGGCCTGCGGCTCGGTCAAGTTCATCGTCCCGGTCCATTCGCCCGATACCAGGCGGCCGAGATAGCGGCGTTTCTGCTCCGCCGTGCCGAGCAATTCGAGCAGCTCGCAGGCGCCGATGCTGAGCATCGGACAAAGCGACCAGGCGAGATTGGCACTCATCCACATCTCGTTGACCGCCGTGTCGAGCGCGATCGGCAGCCCCTGGCCGCCGTGGTCTGGCGATGCCGACAAGGCGCTCCAGCCGCCTGCGGCATACGCACGATAGGCTTCCTTGAAGCCGGTCGGCGTGTGCACGACGCCGTTTTCGAGCCGGCTCTTCTCGACGTCGCCGATGCGGTTCAGGGGCGCGATGACGTTGCCAGCGAGTTTGGCCGCCTCGCCGAGGACGGCGTCGACAACGTCGGCAGTCGCATGCTCGCAACCGGGCAGCTTGGCGATACTCGGCAGCCCGGCGATCTCGTCGAGCGCAAAGCGCATCTCGGCCAGCGGCGCGGCGTAGCCGCTCATATCACCTTGCCGGGATTCAAGATGCCGTCGGGATCGAGCGCCGCCTTGACCCGCCGCATCGTCTCGATCTCCAGCGGCTCGGCGTAATGCGCAAGTTCGTCGCGCCGTACCAGGCCAATGCCATGCTCCGCGCTGATCGAGCCGCCGAGCGATACGACGATGTCGTGGACGATGCGGTTGAACTCGGCCCAGCGCTTCAAATACACGGCTCTGTCGGCGCCGGGCGGCTGCGTCAGGTTGAAATGAATGTTGCCGTCGCCGACATGGCCGAACGGGTAAGGACGGATCCCCGGCAGGCGTTCGCTCACCGCCTTGCTGGCCCGGACGATGAACTCGGCCACTTTGCTGATTGGCACCGAGACGTCGTGCTTGATGCTGCCGCCGAGCTTGTCCTGCTGCTCGGCGAGTGCCGCACGGATGCGCCAGAGCTCGCGGCGCTGCGCCTCGCTTTCGGCGATGACTCCGTCCTCGATCAAGTCTGCCGCCATCGCCGCTTCAAGCAGCACCTCGAGCGCCTGGCGGAGCTGCGCGCCACTGCGGCTCGACGAGATTTCGAGCAGCGCGTACCACGGATGCTTGGCGGTCAGCGGTTCACGGAAGCCTTCGCCGTATTGCAGCACGTTGTCGATGCCGATGCGTGGGATGAGCTCGAAACCGGTCAATTGATCGCCGGTCGCGGTCCGGGCGCGGGCAAACAGCTCCATGACGTCCTCGACGCGCTTCAGGCCGAGGAGCGCGGTTTCGATCTCACGCGGACGCGGGAACAGTTTCAGCGTCGCCGCGGTGATGATGCCGAGCGTACCTTCGGCCCCAATGAACAGCTGCTTCAGGTCGTAGCCGGTGTTGCTTTTGCGAAGGCCGCGCAAACCGTTCCACACGCGGCCGTCCGGCAGGACAACTTCAAGTCCGAGCGCCAGCTCGCGCGTATTGCCGTAGCGCAGCACATTGATACCGCCGGCGTTGGTCGAAAGATTGCCGCCGATCTGGCACGAGCCCTCGGCGCCGAGGCTGAGCGGAAACAACCGATCGGCGGCTTCGGCTGCGCGCTGCAGCTCGGCAAGGATGCAGCCGGCTTCAGCGGTGATGGTGAAGTTGAGCGCATCGAGCGCGCGGATGCGGTTCATGCGGCCGAGATTGATCAGCACGCCGTTCTTAGCGGCGACGGCGCCGCCCGACAGGCCGGTATTGCCGCCTTGCGGATAAATCGGCAGCCGCGCCTCGGCGCAAATCGCCACCAGCTTGGCCACTTCGTCGGTCGAGGCCGGCCGCAACACGGCCATGGCAGCGCCATGATAGCGGCCGCGGCGCTCCTCGAAATAAGGCTCCGCATCGGCGGGCTCGACGACGCCCTTCGGCCCGACGACGGATTTGATGCGTGCGACCGCGTCGGCGGGAGCTATGGTATCCATGGCTAAAGGCCTATCGCCCTCGACCGGGTGCCGTCCAGCCCTCAGTTGGCGCGGCCACGCGCGGCGCGCCGCAGCCGGTCGTTGATCGCCGCGCCGAGGCCGGATTCGGGGATCGGCATGACGGCGATTGCCTTGAAGCGCGGTTGGTCGAGCTCGCGCAGCGCCGCGAACAGATTGGCAGCTGCCTCAGTCACATCGCGCGTCGGCGAAAGATTAACGGTTGCGGCGGCGCCAGTCAGAGGTGCGCCGAACGCCAACAGCGCCTCGTCGGGGGTCACTGTCGTCGCCGCCAACCGCAATGGCCGCGCCGGCGCGTAATGGCGTTCCAGCATTCCGGGCGAGCGCGGCGTGCCGGAGTTCCCGGTTTCAGCCAGGCGTCCGAGCGCCGCTTCGAGTTGCTCGCGCGTTACGCCGCCCGGCCGCAAGATCGCCGGCGTTGGCTCTGACAAATCAATCACCGTGGACTCGATGCCGACGCGGCACGGTCCACCATCGAGAATGGCGGCGATCCGGCCGCCGAGTTCGTCGAGGACATGATCGGCGGTGGTTGGGCTGACATGACCCGACCGGTTGGCGCTAGGTGCTGCGAGAGGGCGCCCGGCAGCGTGTAACAGCGTCTGCGCCAGCGGATGCGCGGGTGCGCGCAGCGCTACCGTTTCAAGGCCCGCGCTCGCCAGACGCGAAATCGGACAGTCGTCGCTACGTTTCAGCACCAGCGTCAGCGGACCGGGCCAGAAGCGCCGCGCAAGGTCGCGCGCCCGCCCATCGAAATCCGCCAGCTTCTCGGCCGTGGCGAGATCGGTGACATGGACGATGAGCGGATTGAACGTCGGCCGGCCCTTGGCCGCGAAGATTGCGGCGACGGTGCGGTCGTTCGTCGCGTCGCCGCCGAGGCCGTACACCGTCTCGGTCGGAAAGGCGACTAGCGCACCGTCGCGCAGCAGCGCAGCGGCACGATCGAGCTGCGCTTCGCTCAGCCGCTCGGTCACATTCGGCCGCGGGCGATGAAGGCCGGATTGCGGTAGCCGGCCTTGCCGTAGCCGAGGCGTGCGCCGTCGACGGTCGTCACGCTGCCTCCAGCCGCCTCGAGAATTGCTTGGCCAGCGGCGGTGTCCCATTCGCAGGTTTCGCCGTAACGCGGATAATGGTCTGCTGCACCTTCGGCGATCAGACAAAATTTATAGGCGCTTCCCATTTGCCTGTGGACCGCGCCAGGAAGGGTCGCGAGATAGGCTTCTACGCGTCGTGACGAGCCGTGGAGCCGGCTTGAGAGCACGACCGGATGAACCGGCGCGACACGTGCGGCAATCCGTTCGGGCTTGCCGCCGGCGCGCTGCCGGGTCGCCGTGCCCGGACCGGCGGCTGCGTAAATGAGATGCTGCGTCGGCACACCGATCACGCCCAACACCGGCCAGCCGTCCTCGATCAGGCCGACATTGATGCTGAATTCATCGCTGCGATCGACGAAGCCGCGCGTGCCATCGAGCGGATCGACCAACCAATAGCGCGACGCCAGCGTTGCCGGCAGGCCCGACGCGGCGACTTGCTCCTCGGCAACGATCGGGATCTCGGGCGCTACGCGTTCGAGCGCGGCGACGATCAGGCGCTCGGCTTCCTCGTCGGCCAGGGTCACCGGCGATTGGTCGGCCTTGCGCCGCACCTCGAACGGCGTAGCGTAGATCTTGAGGATCACCGCGGCGGCGGCTTCGACGCCACTGCGTGCGGCCTCAATCAGAGCCGAGCGGCTTGCAGTCATGCACGCGCCTGCTGAATGGCGCGCCAGACGCTATGCGGCGTCGCCGGCATTTCGATCGTTTCGATTCCCAGTCCGGCAAGTGCGTCTACGACGGCATTGATCACCGCCGGCGGCGCGCCGATGGCGCCGGCCTCGCCGGCACCTTTGACGCCGAGCGGATTGGTCCGGCACGGCACCACGTTGTAGGCGAATTCGATTGGCGGCACGTCGTCGGCGTGCGGCATGGCGTAATCCATGAATGAGCCGGTGATCAACTGACCGCCGTCGTCGTAGACGCAACCTTCGATCAGCGCCTGGCCGATACCCTGGACGACACCGCCGTGAATCTGTCCTGCCAGCAGCATCGGATTCACCACATTACCGAAATCGTCGACCACGACATAGCGCAGCACGGTGGTGACGCCGGTGTCGGGATCAATCTCGACCTCGCAGACGTGACAGCCGTTTGGGAACGTATGCGCGGCGGGAAGATAATGAGCCTTCTCGTCGAAACCAGGCTCGAAGCTGGCGGGCAGCAGCAGCGGATTGTGTGCCGCCTGCGCAATCTCGACCATGCTCACGCGCTTGTCGGTGCCGGCGATCACATACTGGCCATCGGCGAATTCGATGTCCGCTTCGGCGGCTTCGAGCCTGTGCGCGGCGATCTTCTTGCCCTTATCGATGATGCGCTGGATCGCAATGCTGAGCGCGTTGCCGGCCACCGGCAGCGAGCGCGAGCCGCCGGTGCCGCGACCGAAGCCGACGACATCCGTGTCGCCCTGGTGTACGCGCACGCGATCGAAGGGAATGCCTAATCCATCGGCGACCAGCTGCGCGTAAGCGGTCTGGTGCCCCTGGCCGGACGATTGTGAGCCGACGATGACAGTGACCGCGCCGCTTGAATCGAATCGGACCTCGGCCATTTCGTCGAAACCACCGCCGCATTGCTCAATATAGGTGGAAAGACCGAGGCCGCGCAGCTTGCCGCGCGCCGCCGATTGCGCTTTGCGCGCGGCAAAACCGTCGGCGTCAGCGTGTTTGAGCGCGTCGGCCAGGTTCTTGGCGAATTCGCCGCTGTCATAGGTCATGCCAAGCACGGTCTTAAATGGCATCGCTTCGGGCGGAATGAAATTGCGCCGCCGCAGTTCCGCAGGCGCGACGCCGAGCTGGCGTGCAGCGTAATCGACCAGCCGCTCAAGCGCGTAATTCGCTTCCGGCCGGCCGGCGCCGCGATAGGCATCGACGGGCACCGTATTGGTGTAGACGCCTTTGACGCGCACTACTGCGGCCGGCGTGCGATAGACGCCGGCCAGCATCGCCGTGCCAGCCATCGTCGGAATGAAGGTACCGAAGTTTGACAGATAGGCGCCGAGGTTGGCGGTGGTCTCGACATCAATCGCGAGAAAGTTGAGACCGGCGTCGAGCGCCAGCCGGGCGCGCGTGACATTGTCGCGGCCTTGCGCGTCGCTCAGGAAAGATTCACTGCGCTCGCCAATCCATTTGACCGGCCGGCCGAGCTTGCGCGCGGCATAGAGCACGAGCCCGTGCTCCGGATAGAGAAACAGTTTCATGCCGAAGCCGCCGCCGACGTCGGGCGTCACGACGCGAATGCGATGTTCGGCGAACCTGAAGACGCTGGCGGCCAGGAGACGGCGGATCGCGTGCGATCCTTGGGTCGAGGTATAGAGCGTGAAGCGGTCCTCGGCGGCGTCATAAACGCCCAAGGCGCCGCGCGGCTCCATCGAGTTGGCGACCAGCCTATTGTTGACCAGATTGAGCTCGATGACATGCTTCGCGTCCGCAAAGGCGGCTTCGGTCGCCTTGCGGTTGCCGGTCTCCCAGTCGAAGCAAAGGTTGTTCGGAATATCGTCCCAAACCAATGGCGCACTGGGCTCGGCAGCGCGCACAGCGTCGGCGACCGCCGGCAAGACATTGTAGTCGACGCGGATCAGCTCGGCGGCGTCTTTTGCGGCAGCGGCGGTTTCGGCGACGACGAAGGCGACGCCATCGCCGACATGCCGCGCCCGGCCAACGGCGAGCAGCGGATGCTCGACCATCTTGATGCGACTGCCGTCACGGTTCTTGAGCGGCACGACGCAGGGGATTTTGCCGATGCCGTCGCGCTCGAGATCGGCGCCGGTGAAGATGCCGAGCACGCCGGGCGCTACTTGCGCCGCCGCGATGTCGATGGCGCGGATGGTCGCGTGCGCATGCGGTGAGCGCAGGACGTACCCAACGGCCTGACGCGGCAATTCGATATCGTCTGTGTAGCGGCCGGCACCGGTGATGAAGCGGCGATCCTCGCTGCGCCGCACCGGCTGGCCCATGCCAAATTGTCCCATGGAGGAGAAATCTCTGTCGTCGTCGCGGAGGGCGCTAAAATAGCGGCCAGCGCGCGGGCCGACCAATCCATTTTTCGCCCGGTCGGTATGAACGAACGAGGTCCTCGCGCATGCGCGGGCGCTACAGGCTGTCCACGCCCGCCGATGCGCTGCGGGACGTTTTCAGCCTCGTCGAACGTCCGAATCTGCCGGCGCGGTACAATGTCGCGCGGAGAGTCTGGCTTCGCGGCCGGCCTTCGCACAGGCGCTACGTCAGCGGCGCTGGGCCGTGCCGGCGGCGCGGCTTTGAGCTATGTCCCTGTATCTAAACGCGTCAATTCGGTGCGCGTCGACGAGGTGAATTTGGTCGGACCGACCGGGTCCGAAACCGTCGCCTAGCTGCCTTTCTTGTTCTTGCGCGCGTCGGCGATAAGCTGCCGCAAATCGTCGATATCGACCGCACCCATGGTGAGTTGGTCGCCGATCACCAGCGCCGGTGTCGCGTCGATGCCGAGCGCGTCGGCAAGCGCGTAATTGCGCTGGATGATCTTGCCGACATCGGGCGCCGTCATGTCGTGCTTGAGTTTGTTGAGGTCAAGGCCGCTGGCTTCAGCGACCTTCATTACTGCGTCGTCGTCGATATTGCCTTTGAGCGCCATCATTCGATCGTGGAATTCGGCGTACTTGCCCTGTTGGCGCGCGGCGATGGCGACGCGCGAAGCGACCACCGATGTCGGACCGAGGATCGGGAATTCCTTGTAGACGACGCGGAGTTTGCCGTCCTCCTTGATCAGCGCCTCGAGCGACGGTTCGATCGCCTTGCAGTACGGGCAGCGATAATCGAAGAACTCGACCAGCGTCACGTCGCCGTTGGGATTACCGGCGACGACCGAGTTAGGATCGTGCAATAGCTCGTTGCGGCGGGCGGCAATCGTCTTCTTAGCGGCCGCCGCCTTGGCGGCATCGGCCTGCTGCTGCGCCGCTTTGAGCGCATCCATCACCGCTTCCGGATGTTGCTTCAGGTAGTTCTGAATCAGGCGATCGATTTCCTGCTTTTGCGCGGGCGAAAACGACTGTGCCGCAACGGGCGCCGGACCGGCGAACGCGACGGCGGCGGCGATCAACGCGGCGAGTGCAAACTTGAACATTCGGATCCTTCCGTCCATCAGGACGCGTCGCGAATACGCTTGGCTTCGGCTTCGATATCTTCAGCGCGCTGACGCTGTGGACCGGCAGGCAGGATCTGGCGGGCACGCTGTGCCTGCTGTATCGCCGTCTTGTAATCGCCGTTTGTCATGCCTTCTTCAGCGAGGCTCAATGCCGCCATGCCGATATTGTTGCTGCGGCCATAGGCGATCGCCAGGAAATGCCACGCATCGGGATTGTCGCGCTCGAAATTGACCGCGTCGGAGAGCTGCGCCAGGGCCTTCGGTAGCAACGTCGGATCCTCGGTCTCGAGCTCGACCTGGGCGAGTTCGACGCGCATCAATGGTGCATTGTTGAGCGCAACCGCGCGTTGGTAGGGCGCGACAGCGTCGGCGACGCGGCCGTTGTCGAACAGGATCTGGCCCTTGAGTTCCCAGAAATACGGATTGTTTGGCTGGTCGTGGATCAGACTGTCGATTTCGGCCAATGCTTTGTCCAACTCCGGAATCCTGTAATAGGCGATGGCGCGCGCATAGCGCGCCGGCACCGACTGATCGGTGGTGGGGTATTTGTCCAGCGTCTTTGCCGGCGGATCGAGGAAGCCGTGCAGCTTGGCCTTCACATCGGCCAGCAACGGGATCCATTGCGGTGGATCGGGATTGTTGGTGTAGGGCGAACTGAGGACGTGCTCCCGCAAATATTCGATACGTTCGGTGGTCAACGGGTGGGTGCGGAGATATGGGTCCTGTTGCGCCGGCGACAACAGCTCCTCGGGCTCGAGGATCTTGAAGAAGTCGAGCAGGCCCTTGGACGATTGATGCGTCGCGTCGAGAAATTTGAGCGCGGCGTGGTCGGCGGCGCCTTCTTGCGCCACCGAGAAGGACAGGAACGAACGTTCGCCGACGCCTTCGCCGCCCGCCACCGCGCCGCCGATGCCCCCGTAGTCGTGACCGACAACCGAAGCCGCGGCGCCGACTGCCATGGCGATGATCGCCTTGATCGTCGCGTCGTGCATTTCGGTTGCGAAACGCGCGAGATGGCCGCCGGCGATGTGGCCGGTTTCGTGCGCCATGATCCCGACCAGTTCATTCGGGCGGTCGGCGCGCAGGATCGTGCCGGTATTCATGAAAATATTCTGGCCGCCAGCGACAAACGAGTTCAGTTGCGGATCCTGAACGATATAGAAGTGCATGGCACCGGGATCGAGCCCGGCGGCCCGCCAAACCGGCATCTCGAACGTACGCAGCATGGATTCGACTTCGACGTCGCGGATGAGGTTCGGCGAATCATCGTCGGCTGCCGCCGGCCGAGCTACCACGACGCTTCCTGCCAGAAGGAGGCAAGCGATCTTGAGAGCGATTTTCACGCGCAAATATCCAGCTCCGCGTCCCTGGTAAACACCGCCGCTGTCACCGTCAACCGCCGATGGGGCGGGCGGCCGGACCCTGTGCGGCCGGATTGCACACGAAACTCAATACCATAGCGTCAGACCAAAACACCGTGGCAAAGTTCAACTCATTGGAATCGTTCGATATCGTATCCAGCGACCGCGCTACGGGAGACAAGTAAAATCGCCGAAACCAACCAAATCCGCGGCGCCGCACCGCCGGCGAGCAGGGATTCCACCTACGGAATGTTATGACGCTTAAAGTTTCCGCACGCGGGCGGGTTCCGCCATTCATCGTGATGGATGTGCTGCGCGATGCGAACGCGCGCGCCGCGTCGGGCAAGGACGTGCTGCATCTCGAGGTCGGCCAGCCGTCGACGCCGGCGCCGCAGGGCGTGATCGCGGCGGCGCGCGCGGCGCTCGAACGTGACGTGCTCGGCTATACCGACGCGCTCGGCCTGCCGTCGTTGCGCGCGGCGGTCGCCGCCTATTACCGCAGCCGCTATGGCGTGACGCTCGATCCCGCGCGCGTCGTCATCACCACGGGCTCCTCCGCGGGATTCGTGCTGGTCTGCCTCGCCGCCTTTGAACCCGGCGACAAAGTGGCGATCTGCTTCCCGGGATATCCGGCCTATCGCAATATCTTGACGGCGCTCGACCTTGTGCCGGTCGAGCTGACCGCCGGTGCCGACGAGCGTTACCAGGTGACGCTCGAACAGCTGCGCGCGCAAGGGCGGGGCATCGACGGGCTGATCATCGCCAGCCCGGCCAATCCCACCGGCACGATGATTCCGGCCGATGAGCTCGCCGCTATCACGCACCATTGCAGCGCCGCGGGCATTCGGCTGATCTCGGACGAGATCTATCACGGCATCGCCTATGGCGCACCGGCCGCCACGGCCCTTGCTTTCGATGCGCAGGCAATTGTGGTCAACAGCTTCTCGAAATATTTCTCGATGACGGGCTGGCGTGTCGGCTGGATGGTCGTGCCGGACGACATGGCGCGGGCGGTCGAGTGCCTGGCGCAAAACCTCTATGTCTCGCCGCCGTCGCTGTCCCAGCATGCGGCAATTGCCGCCTTCGATTGCCTGCCCGAGCTTGATGCCAACGTCGCACGCTATGCCGAAAACCGCGCACTGTTACTGCGTGAGCTGCCGATGGCCGGGTTCGATCGACTGGCGCCGTCGGATGGCGCGTTCTATCTCTACGCCGACGTCGCCCATCGGACCAACGACAGCGAAGAGTTCTGCCGGCGGTTGCTGCGCGAAACCGGCGTCGCGCTAACACCGGGTACCGATTTTGATCCGCGCCGTGGCCGCGCGACAGTGCGCTTCTGCTATGCCGGCTCGCCGGCGACTATCGCCGAGGCGGCACGTTGGCTCAAGACTTGGCGCGGATAAGCGCCGCGATCAGCGGCGCCACCAGCCCTTCTTCGGATTGCTTGCCGGGCCGGTAACCTCGTGCGCCGGCGGAACATTATGTTGCACTGGCTGTCGCTCCGTCTCGACCGGCGCGGGTTCCGGCGCCGGTTCAGGTCTTGTCGCAAGAGGCGGCTGCGGTGTTGAGGATGGCTCAACCGGCACCGCATAACGCTCGGCGGGCGGCGTGAACGTGTTGGTTTGCAGAATCGGCGTTTCCGCTGCGACGTCGCCAAACGTCGACTCACTCCGGTGCTCGCCGCCGCGACCGCGCCGCCGACGGCCACCGCGGCGACCACGCCGGCGCCGATGTCGACCTTCTTCGCCCGGTCCCGGTTGACCTGTGCTTTCGTGGCCAGGCTGCGTATTGACGCCAAAGGGTTGAACGTCGTCGTTCGGCGCGTGTTGGGCGTCGCTGTCGCCGACCTCTTCGTCGCTGCCGCCCGCAACATAACCGGGCTCACCCGGAAGCAACGCGAAGGAAGGGCGGAAAGTGCGCTCGGCTGGCGGTTGCGGGCCGTGGCGCGGTTCGCCGCCCGGTTGGGCTTCGCCACCATGGGCCGGCGCCTCACCGTGCCGACCGCGGCCACCGCGGCGTCCGCGTCGACGCCGACGACGGCGGTGGCCACTTTCGCCTTGGTCATGTTCTTGATACTCGGCGGGGCCGGGACCAGCGGCCGGCTCCACGTCCGCTCTGGTTTCGGCAACGGCCTCGGGCGCGGCAGGAAGTGCTTCGTCACCGGCGTTGCTGATTTCGGCAGCTTCCTCATCGGCGGACGCCGGAGGCGCCATCGTCACCGGCAGCGCCGCGACCTCGGCCGGCGTCAGCGCGCGCATCCGTTCGAGCTTGTATTGCGGCGGAATGAGTGTCGCGTCGGTCTTGATGAAGACGCGCATGCCACAGCGCGTTTCGATCTGCTGCAATGTCGCGCGCTTCTGGTTGAGGATGTAAAGCCCAACCGCTTCCGGCACGGAGACGGTGATTTCGGCGGAACGACGGCGCACGCCTTCCTCCTCGATCGCGCGCAGCACATGCAGCGCAGTCGATTCCGTCGAACGGATGTAGCCGGTGCCCCCGCAATGCGGACAAGGTTGCGTCGAGGTTTCAAGCAACGACGGCCGCAGGCGCTGCCGCGACAATTCGAGCAGGCCGAACGGACTGATGCGGCCGATCTGTATGCGCGCGCGATCCTGGCGCATCGCCTCTTTGAGCCGGCGTTCGACGGCATGCTGATTGCGCGAGACTTCCATGTCGATGAAGTCAATGACGATGAGGCCGGCAAGGTCACGCAGCCGCAACTGACGAGCAATTTCGTCCGCGGCTTCAAGATTGGTCTTGGTCGCCGTTTCTTCGATGTTACGCTCGCGCGTCGAGCGTCCCGAATTGACGTCGATCGAAACCAGCGCTTCGGTCGGATTGATAACAATGTAGCCACCCGATTTAAGCTGAACCGTCGGCGAGTGGATGGCGTCGAGCTGCGCCTCGATCGGGTAGCGCTGGAATAACGGCACGTTGGGGTCGCGGTAGAGCTTCACCCGCCGCGCATGGTCCGGCATCAGCATCTGCATAAACGAGCGCGCATTCTGATAACCGGTCTCGCCGTCGACGGCGATTTCCTCGATGTCGCGGCTGTACAGGTCGCGGATCGCGCGCTTGATGATGTTGCCTTCTTCGTAAATCAGCGCCGGCGCTGTCGATTTGAGCGTCAACTCGCGGATGTCGTCCCAGAGCCGGCGGAGGTATTCGAGATCGCGTTCGATCTCGGGTTTGGCGCGCTCGCTGCCCGCGGTGCGGACGATGACGCCCATGCCTTCCGGCACCTCGAGATCGCTCATCAGCTCCTTGAGCCGGCGGCGATCGTTCGCGCTCGTAATCTTGCGCGAAACGCCGCCGCCGCGCGGCGTGTTCGGCATCAGCACACAATAGCGTCCGGCGAGGGAGATGTAGGTCGTCAGTGCCGCGCCCTTGTTACCGCGCTCTTCCTTGGTGACCTGCACCAGCATGATCTGGCGCCGCTTGATCACTTCCTGAATCTTGTAATGGCGGAATGGTCGGCGGATCGGCCGCCGCGCTTCTTCGATCTCATCGCCGCCCAGCGTCTCGACGCTGGTTTCCGCCGGTGGCGTCCCGGTTTCGCCGTTCGGCGTGCTTTCGGCTGTTGGCGCCTGGTCGGTCGACAGCGGCTCGCTCGGAACCTCGGCAAACGCGCCGGCTACCGGTTGAGCCGGTTCGGCGACGTCGAGAGGCGCGGGCAGGGATTCATCAGCGCCGACCGGGACGTCGTCCTGATCGAGATCGTTATGGCTGAACATTTCCGGCTCGACGGCTTCGATTTCGGCCGAATGGTCGCCGGCATCGACCGGCTCGCTCACAAATTGTTCGGGCGGCACTTCGAGGGCAGCAGCCTCATGCGTCTCGACTGGCTCGACCGGTTCGGCCTGCACATCGAGGCCCGCCTCTTCGCGTTCCTCTTCGCGCTGGTTTTCGGCCGCCTCGGCGACGCGCTCGGCCTCGAGCGCGGCTTCGCGGTCGGCCATCGGGATCCGGTAATAGTCGGGATGAATTTCGTTGAAGGCGAGGAAACCGTGGCGGTTGCCGCCATACTCTACGAACGCCGCCTGCAGCGAC
>DASQGX010000119.1:0-7560 GCA_035632395.1 Allostellaceae bacterium | reverse complement strand
TTCGCGGCGATGAAAAAGCACTATCCCGGCGTGAAGGCCGATCAATTCCTAATCGACATCTTCTGCGCGCACATGGTGCGCCATCCCGATTGGTTCGACGTCATCGTCGCGAGCAATCTGTTCGGCGACATCCTGTCGGATTTGGCGCCGGCGGTGGCGGCCGGTATCGGGATTGCGCCCGGCGCCAACATCAATCCCGAAAAAGACTATCCGTCGATGTTCGAGCCAGTGCACGGCTCGGCGCCCGACATCGCCGGCAAGAGCGTCGCCAATCCGATCGGTCAGATCTGGTCCGGCGCGATGATGCTCGACCATCTGGGCCATCCGCAAGCCGGTGCTGCCATCGTCAAGGCGATCGAGACGGTGATTGCCGACACCAAGCTGCGGACGCCCGACCTCGGTGGCAAGACGAAAACGACCGAGATGGGAAAGGCGATTGCCGACGCGCTATGAGGCGGCGAGGGACCTCAAGCCAGTGCCGGGGATAGGCTGACCGGGTGAGCGCGCTCTCGGTCTCGCCGCCAGCCACCGCCCGCCTGTCGTCCATGGCGCTCGCTGCCGGCGGCATCGGCAATCTGCTCGAGTGGTACGATTTCGGTCTCTACGGCTATTTGGCACCGGTGCTCGGCCGGCTGTTCTTTCCGTCGCATGATGCGATGGCCTCGCTGATCGGCGCCTATGCCGGCTTCGCCGTTGGCTTTGCCATGCGGCCGATCGGCGGCGCCGTCCTCGGCCATCTTGGCGACCGGTTCGGCCGGCGTTTCGTGCTGCTGCTGTCGGTGGCGCTGATGGGCGTTGGCACGACCGCTATCGCGTTGCTGCCGACCTATGCCGCAGCCGGAATCGCCGCGCCGCTGCTGTTGCTGCTGGTGCGGTTGTTCCAGGGCTTTTCGGTCGGCGGCGAATACACCGGCTCGGTCGCCTATCTGATCGAAAGTGCGCCGGCGAATCGCCGCGGCTTTGCCGGCAGCATGGCCAATATCGGTTCGACTGCCGGCGTGCTGCTCGCTGCCGCTGTCGCCACGGTTACGATCAGCTTTGCCAGCGACGCGCAACTCACGGCGTGGGCCTGGCGACTGCCGTTTGCGCTTGGCGGCGTGCTGGCGACGAGCGCGCTGTTGTTGCGCCGCAGTCTGCGTGAAGGCGGTACGCCGCCGGCCCATCGGCACGTAGCACCGTTACGACGGGCAGTGACCCACGACGGGCGGCTGATGGCCGTGGCGGTCCTGTTCACTTCGGGTTACGGCATCGTCAACTATCTGACGATGGTGTTTTTCCCGGTCTATGCCGGCACTTTCGGCGACGTCTCGGAGGCGCACGCCCTACAGGCGACGACGCTGGCGCAGGCTCTGGCGCTCGCGATCGTGCCGCTGGCCGGCATCGCCAATGATTCCATCGTGCGGCGGCGCACGCTGTTGATCGTCGCGTTCGGCGCCGAATTCGCGGCTGCATTGGCGGCGTTCCTGCTGGCGCGCGACGGCGGCATCGCCGGCTTTGCCACAGCACAAATCGCCTTCGGCGCGCTGCTGGCGTTGGTGATGGGAACCGATCCGGCGATGCTCGCGGAACAATTTCCCCGCGAATATCGCATGAGCGCCTATTCGGTGGCGTTCAATCTCGGCCTCGGCATCGCCGGTGGCACCGCACCGGCTGTCGCCACCGCACTAATCGCAGTCAGCGGATTTACGCTGGCGCCCGCGCTTTACCTTATGGCGGCGGCTGGTGCGGCGGTGGTGGGCGCTTGGCTGATGACCGATCGTAGCCGGGACCCGCTGCTCTGAGACCGCCGGCCGCGCGGCATACGTAGAGTTCCTTAGGCACAATCCCGAATTCTCGCCCCGCCGGCCAACCCGTAAAACCGGACCATCGCTCAGCCTTTTCGTGCGATGGGAGAGGGATGCATGTTCATGAAATCAGACGATCTGCGGCGGTCGGTGTGGGAGATCGATCACCTTCTTCACACCCTGCGCGCCAATGCGGTTGGCGACACCATCGATCTCGACGAAATCGATCTGCTCGAATCCAGCCGGCGCTCGATCGTGAATATGCTTGAAGCACGCCGTCGGCAGAATGCCCAATCAATCATTCAGATGCATGCTTGGCGCGACGGCAATCTCGCCGATCCATGGCTGGCCGCGGCTCAGCCTGTGGCGTCGCCGCAGGCCGTGCATCCGCAGCCCGGACGGCCGCGCCTTCACTGCGTTTCCTGATATCGGACGGTCCATCGGACGCAGCTCGGCCAACTCATCCGCGTTTGGTGACCCCCAAAAAATAGCCCCGCCCCCGGGGGAGTGAGGGGCGGGGTCGGCACTTCACCGTTCCACGTCAGCGAATGTGGACCGGGAAGACGAAATCGATCGACGGCGGCGCGGCATAGACCGGGGCGGGCGCCGCATAGGCGTAGGGATAGTAAGCGTAGGGGTAAGCGTAGCCGTAGTTGCCATAAGCCGGCCGGCGACCCCAATCGTCGTCATCGCCACGCCACGCGTGCTCATGATCGCCCCAACCGCCATGGCCGTGCCAATCGTCATCGGCCAGCGCCGGGCTAGCAATCGCGCCGGCGGCCACCGCCGCCACCGCTCCGGCCATCAACAATGCGCGTAGGCTGCGGGTGAATTTCGTGGTCTGCATGGTGGCTCCTCCTGTTTTGCTCTGCGAGCCGTGACCGTCCCCAATGGGCGGCCTCCATGCGAGGTAATAAGCGTGCTTATCATTATCCATCCCTGTGACCAAAAGATCATTTATGTCAAGATTGTGGCCGGTACTCTTAATTCGAGTCAGCGATGAATCCGACCGTGTCCGCAGGCTTCCGCCACCGAGGCACCCTCTGCGATAGTCGCCACCATGCGTGACAACGGAACCGCCGCGGCCGGCTTTGCCGAAACCTACCGCGGCGATGTCGAGTCCTGGGAATGCGACGCCTTCGGCCACATGAACATCGCCTTCTATGCCGAGCGCTTCGGCGACGCCGCGGCCAGTTTGCTATTCCGGCTGGCGCCGACGCGCCATTTCCGGACCGTCAGCCTTTTGGTGCGCTACCGCCAAGAGCTGCGCGCGGGCGAGGCGGTTGTCATCCGTAGTACAGTCCTCGGTATTGGCGAAGGTGCCAAACGCGAACGCCAAGTGCGCTTGGGACACACGTTGACGGCGGGCGAGGGCGCTGTCGCATCGGAAGCCGAGCACGTCCTGGCACCGCGCGACGCCAAAATGCGCTCAGGTTTGAAGGCGACGCTCACAGCGGCAGCAATCGCGTCGAACGCCGCGCCCTTCACACCGGTGAAGCTGCCGGCGGCGCACGGCACGCTGCCGAGTCTGCGTGATCGGGTGAAAAGCTGGGAGCTTGACGAAACCGGCCGGCTGTCGCTGTTCGGGCATATGCGACGTTTCTCGACCGCGGTATCGCATCTGATGAATGCCGTCGGCATGAACAGCGCATATATCGGGCGCGAGCGCTGCGGCTTTGCGACCTTTGAATCCCGGCTTGCCTTGGCGCCGTGGCAGCCGGGCGTTGGCGCCGAGATTGCCGCCACCAGTGGGTTTCTGACAGTCGGCCGCTCGTCGGTGACCACGGTTCACGATCTTGTTGAGGTCAAAGGCGGTGACCGCATCGCACGTCTCTATCTGGCTGGCGTGCATTTCGATCTCGAGCGGCGCCGATCGGCGCCGATGCCCGAGAGCATGCGCGAGAAGGCGGCGGCTCTGATCGTGCAGACCTGATTTGGTGTGCACGGCGGCTTCCTTTCGCCTCCGGCTTCCATTATTGATGCGCGCCATGATGATTCGTCTTGCCGCAATCGCCATCGCGGTTCTCGTCGGTACCGGCGCCGTTTCCGCGCAACAATCCGCACAGCCCGATTTCCATACGTTCATACAAGAGGTGCGGCGCGATGCGATCAGCCAGGGCATCACGCCGGCGACACTCGATCGCGCCTTCGCCAATGTCGCCTATGTGCCGCATGTCATCGAGCTCGACCGCCAGCAGCCCGAGAGCACGCTCAGCTTCGAGGACTATATCGACCGCGTGGTATCGCCGACGCGCCGCGAGCGCGGCCGTGAGCAGCTCGACGAGAACCGCGCGCTACTCGACGCGGTGAGCCGGAAATACGGCGTCGCGCCGCGCTTCATTGTCGCGCTGTGGGGCATCGAAAGCGATTACGGGCGTATCACCGGCAGTTTTTCCGAAATCGACGCGCTGGCGACGCTGGCCTACGACGGCCGGCGCAGCGCATTCTTCCGCAAGGAGCTCGTCAACGCGCTGATCGTCGTCCAGCGGATGCACGTCGATCCGCGCGCCATGACCGGCTCGTGGGCCGGCGCGATGGGCCAGAGCCAGTTCATGCCGTCGAGCTTTCTCAACTACGCCGTGAGCTGGCGCGGCAACGCGCCGCCGGACATTTGGACCAACAAAGCCGACGTCTTCGCCTCGATCGCCAACTATCTGGCGCATGTCGGCTGGCGGCCGGATGAAAGTTGGGGCATCGCGGTCAAAACACCCGCTGGACTCGATCAAAGCCTGATCGGCCTTGGACAGCGCCGGCCGCTGTCGAATTGGTCCGCGCTCGGCTTGCAGCAGGCGAATGGCGGCGCGCTGCAGGATTCGCCGGCGACCGCGTCGCTCATCGAACCCGGCGGCGAGTCGGGCCCGGCATTTCTGGTGTTCGACAATTTCCGCGTCATTCTCCGCTGGAACAACTCGTCGTATTTCGCGACGGCGGTTGGCTATCTTGCGGATGCGGTGGATTGACAATATTCTTCCGCGCCGGTGGGGATATCGCGAACCGATAAAATTATAGGCTTGGCCCGGGCGAGCTTGCTCCTCGGCGCATTGGCGCTTGTATTGGCCGGATGCGGCAGCCGCGGCGGCGGTAGCAGCGCCAGTAACGTCGCGGCGCCCAACGCTAACGGCTATTACAAAGTCGGCCAGCCGTATCAGATCGACGGCAAATGGTACTACCCGGGCGTCAACTGGTCATACAGCGAGACCGGCATTGCCTCGTGGTACGGACCTGACTTCGACGGCAAATACACGGCCAATGGCGAGCGATACGACATGAACGCGCTGACCGCTGCGCATCGTACCCTGCCGATGCCGAGCATCGTCGAGGTGACCAATCTCGACACCGGCCGCTCGATTCAATTGCGCGTGAACGATCGCGGACCTTATGCCCGCGACCGGATCCTCGACGTCTCACGGCGCGCCGCGCAACTGCTCGGTTTCGAAAATGCCGGCACCGCGCGCGTCCGCGTCCAGCTGCTACAGCAGCAGACGTTGCAGGCGCAGCTCCTGGCGCAACGCAACGGTGGTCCGGATGTCGAGGCGCCGACGCAACTGGCCGCCGCCGAACCGGTTGCGGCAGTGAACACGCAACCGCTGGCGCCGCCCGCCGGCGCCGCACCACCACCGTCTGCCGCCGATGCGTCCGCAGTGTCGCCGCAACCCGCGCCAGCGCCGCGCGCGGCAACATCGCATCTTGCGCTGGTGAGTCCGGCAGAGGCGGCAACACCGAAGGCACCGTCCGTCAAACCGATGCCGGCGAATTCCAAAATGTATATCCAAGCCGGCGCCTTCAGCCGCCGCGAGAACGCCGAAAATCTGAAGGCCAAGCTGGCGCAATTTGGCAACGTCAATATCGACACGGCGCGGGTGAATGGCGCCGATATCTACCGCGTGCGGATTGGCCCGATCGCGACGACCCGCGAAGCCGATCGCCTGTTGGGTGATGTCGTCAACAGCGGCGTATCGGAAGCCCGTCTCGCATTCGACTGGTAGCCGGCAGGGCCTACACGGCGCTTTATTCGGCGCAAGCGAACGTGGATTTCGCCGCATTTCCGGTTATGCTGTGCGCGATTCCGCTGGTTGAACCGTCCGTGAGCTCCCCATGAGTCCGATGCGTTTTTCTGCCGTGACCGCCGCGCTGTGCTTGGCGATATGGCTGCCGGCCGCGCACGCCGCGATGCCGACGATCGACACCGCCGCCCGCGACGCCTACGTCATCGACTTCAACACTGGCGCCGTGCTGCTCGACAAGAACGGCGACGCGCGCATTCCGCCGGCTTCGATGAGCAAGCTGATGACCGAGTACATCGTCTTCTCGTACCTGAAGCAGGGGCGGGCGACGCTCAACGACATGCTGCCAGTCAGCGAGAAGGCGTGGCGTACGCAGGGCTCGAAGATGTTCGTGCCGCTCGGCGGCAAAGTCCGGCTCGAGGATCTGCTGCAAGGCATGATCGTTCAGTCCGGCAACGACGCCTGCATCGTGCTGGCTGAAGGTCTTGCTGGCAGCACCGACGCATTCGTCAAGCTGATGAACGACAAGGCGAAGGAACTCGGCATGACCGGCAGCCACTTCGCCGACGTCGACGGCCTGCCCGATCCCGACGAATATATGACCGCGCACGATCTCGCGATCCTGGCGCGCCATCTGATCACCGACTTTCCCGAGTACTACCACTACGATTCCCAGAAGGAATTCACCTTCAACGGCATCAAGCAGGGCAATCGCAATCCGCTGCTCTACACCGACAGCACGGTGGACGGGCTCAAGACCGGTCACACCGATGAAGCCGGCTACTGTCTGACCGCATCGGCGTTGCGCAATGGCCGACGCGTCATCGAAGTCCTCGCCGGCATGAATTCGATGCAGGCGCGCGCCGATCAGGGCCGCACGGTTCTCGACTGGGCGTTCCGTGAATTCGACGACTACACGATCGCGAAAACCGGAACGGTCATCGACCACGCTCCGGTCTGGATGGGCCAGGACGGGCAGGTGCCCGTCGCCGTCGCGCATGATGTCGTGATCACGTTGCCGCGCGGCGATCGCACTGCCATGAAAGTCGCCGCCATCTACGACGGACCGGTGCCAGCGCCGGTGGCGGTCGGACAACCGGTCGGCAAGTTGACGATCTCGACACCCGATACGGCGCCCGTCGAGGTGCCACTGGTGGCGACGCAGGCGGTACAGCCGCTCAGCGCCTTCGGCCGCATGGCATTCAACGCGGCCTATCTGCTGTTCGGACGGCACAACTGACCACGGACGCACCAGCCCGCGGACGCTTCATCACGCTCGAGGGCGGCGAGGGCGCCGGTAAATCGACCCAGGCGCGGCTGCTCGTCGCGGCGCTGCAGCGCGCCGGCATCGACGCGCTGGAAACCCGCGAGCCCGGTGGTTCGCCGGGCGCCGAGGCGATCCGCGATTTGCTCCTTCGCGGCAGCCCGGACGCGTGGGACGCCCAGACCGAGGCGCTGCTGATGGTGGCGGCGCGCCGCAATCATCTGGTGCACACGATCCGCCCGGCGCTCACCGCTGGCCGCTGGGTTGTCTCTGACCGGTACGCCGATTCGACCATGGCGTATCAGGGCTTCGGCCGGGGCTTGCCGCTCGAACCGTTGCGCGAACTCCATCGGTTCATCTGCGAGGATCTCCGCCATCCCGACCTGACTCTGATCCTCGATTTGCCAGTCGAGATCGGCCTCCAACGCGCCCGTCATCCCAACCGCTTCGAGCGCATGGGGCAGGATTTCCATCAGCGCATGCGTGACGGTTTCCTGGCAATCGCACG
>DASQGX010000118.1:0-10185 GCA_035632395.1 Allostellaceae bacterium | reverse complement strand
CTGCTGGACGAAATAACCCATGCCCCTCCCCCGCTCGGCGGACTTCGGCGCCGCCGCGACGGCAGCCTCAAGTTAAAGGCGCGGCCGTGGCCGGGGCAAGCCCACAACGCTCCGGCATTTGTGATCGAAAGTGCCTGGGCGGCGGGGCCCAGAGGGATTAGATAGACGCCCATGCAAGCCTTGAAGCGCCCTTGGCGCGATTACAGCGGCAGGATCTCGCCGCTCAAGACCACGGTCTTTGTCGCGCTGTTCTTTCCAGCCTTGTGGGTGGCGTATCGCTTTGCCACCCATCGGCTCGGCGCGCGGCCACTGGACGAGGCGTTGCTGGAAATCGGCCAATGGACCCTGCGCATCCTGTTTCTCGCGCTCACCGTGAGCCCATTGTCGCGGATGCTCGCCTGGCCACGGCTCAATCTGGTTCGGCGCATGTTAGGCGTCGGCGCATTCGCCTATATCGCGACACATTTCAGCCTCTTTATCGTCAGCGAGTCCTACAATCTCAGCACGGTCGCCAGCGAGATCCTGAAACGGGTCTATCTGTCGATCGGCTTCGTCGCGCTGTTGGGCCTCGCCGCGCTTGCCGCGACTTCGACCGATGGCATGGTCCGGCGCATGGGAGCGCGGCGCTGGCAGGTGTTGCATCGCTTCGTCTATCTCATCGGTGTCTTCGGCCTCGTGCACTTCTTCCTGCAATCGAAGCTCGATGAATGGCAGCCGACGGTAATGATCGGCCTGTTCGCATGGCTGATGGGCTGGCGCGCACTCGCCTGGTTTCACAATCGCCAGCCGGTACCGTTGTGGAAGATCGTGCTGCTGAGCCTCGCTGCCGGACCGTTTATCGCGCTGCTCGAAGCCGTCTATTTCCATTTCGCTTATCACGTGACGGTGGCACGCGTGCTGATGGCCGACCTGTCGCTCGAAACCGGCGTCCGGCCGGCCTGGGTCGTGTTCGGCATCGTCGCGGCAGTAACCGGCATCGCCCTTGCGCGCGCCGCGCTGCGCCGGCCGAGCCTGAAGCCGGCCTGACTGCCAGTTGTCAGCAAGCTGAATTCAAATTAAGACGGACGCATGACGTCCACGCCCGCCCGCCGGGAGACATCGTCCAAGCCGAAAGCCGGCGGCAAAGCCATGTTCGACTGGCAGGATCCGCTGCGCTTCAACGATCTGCTGTCCGAAGACGAGCGCTTGGTGCGCGACGCCGCACGCGGGTACGCTCAGGGCAAGCTCATGCCGCGTGTGCTCAAGGCCTTCCGCGAGGAGCATTTCGACCGCGCGATCTTGAACGAGATGGGTGGGCTCGGCTTCCTCGGCTCCACCATCCATGGCTATGGCTGCGCCGGTGCGAGCTATGTCGCCTACGGCCTGGTGGCGCGCGAGATCGAACGCGTCGACAGCGGCTTCCGGTCGGCAATGAGCGTGCAATCGTCGCTGGTCATGTATCCGATCTTTGCGTTCGGCAGCGAAGATCAGCGGAAGAAATTTCTGCCCAAGCTCGCGACTGGGGAGTTTGCCGGCTGCTTCGGTCTGACCGAGCCCGATGTCGGCTCGGACGTGATGGGCATGAAGACGCGCGCTCGCAAAATCGACGGCGGCTACGTGCTCAAGGGCAGCAAGATGTGGATCAGCAACGCGCCCTTCGCCGAAATCATGGTGGTGTGGGCCAAGCTGGACGAAGGCCAAGGCGACGCCATCACCGGGTTCATCCTCGAACGCGGCATGAAAGGCCTGTCGACGCCGAAGATCGAAGGCAAGTTCAGTTTGCGTGCTTCCGCCACCGGCGAAATCGTCATGGACGACGTGCACGTGCCCGAGGCCAATCGTCTGCCCGGCGTCAGCGGACTCAAAGGTCCATTCTCGTGCCTCGACAATGCGCGCTACGGCATCGCCTGGGGCGCGCTCGGTGCCGCCGAGTTCTGCTGGTACGCGGCGCGCGACTACACGTTGTCGCGTACCGCTTTCGGCAAGCCTCTTGCCGCAAATCAGCTCATTCAGAAAAAGCTCGCCGACATGCAGACCGAAGTTACGCTCGGCCTGCATTCCTGCCTCAGGCTCGGTCGACTCAAGGATGAAGGCCGCTCGACGCCCGAGATGGTTTCGCTGCTGAAGCGCAATTCATGTGGCAAGGCGCTCGAGATCGCGCGCATGGCGCGCGACATGCACGGCGGCAACGGGATCGTCGACGAGTATCACGTCATCCGCCATATGATGAATCTGGAGACGGTCAACACCTACGAGGGCACGCACGACATTCACGCCCTCATCCTCGGCCGCGCGCAGACCGGCATCGCGGCGTTTTAGGGCGCGCAGGTCTGGCGTAGCAGCGGCGAGTGCGACCTAACTGTTCCAAGTCGCGAACATCGCGATCACGACCACGGCCATCACCCCGGTCGCCAGCCAGCCCATCACTGTGAGTGGCATCGGCAAAGTAAAACGGCCCATGACGCGAGGATTGCGCGCCATCAGCATTGCCACCGCCATCAATGGTACCGCGCACACGCCATTGAGCACGGCGGCCCAGAACAGCGCCTTGATAGGATCGATCGGCATGATGTTGATCAGCATGCCGATGCCGGTTGCGACGCCGATTGTCGCATAGAAAGCCTTGGCATCGAACGGCAGCCGCGCTAGTCCGACCGGCCATTCGAGCGCTTCAGCCAGCGCATAAGCGGCCGATCCGGCCAAGACCGGCACCGCTAACATACCCGTGCCGATGATTCCGAGCCCGAACAGCGCAAAGGCGAAAGGCCCCGCGATTGGGCGCAATGCTTCGGCCGCCTGCGCCGACGTCTCGACATTGGTGATGCCGTGGGTGTGCAACGTCGCGGCGACCGTGACGATGATGAACCAGCTGATCGCATTCGAGAAGAACATGCCGAGGTAAGTGTCGATGCGGATCCGTTTGAGCTCCCTCGGCGCGCGCATGGGGGCGAGCCGCAGCGGACTTTGGTGGTTCTCATATTCGTCTTCGGCTTCCTGCGAAGACTGCCAAAAGAACAGATATGGACTGATCGTCGTACCGAAAACCGCGACGATGGCGACCGTATAGGCGCTGTCGAACTGGAAAAACGGCACCAACGTGCGGTACGTGACATCGGCCCAATCGACCTTGACCACGAGCGCTGTGGCGACATAGGCGAACAGCGCCAGTGTCGACCACTTCAGCAGATCGATGTAGCGTCGATAGCGCATGAACACTTCGAGAAGCACGCACAGCGCACCGAACGCGACGACATACAGCAGGTGCGGTCCGCCAACGAAGAGGCCAAGAGCGTCGGCCATCGCGCCAAGATCGGCGCCGAGGTTGATGATGTTGGCAGTGAGCAGGATTAATACCGTGCCTTGCAACAGATACGGCGGATAGTGCCGCCGGATATTGCCGGCGATGCCGTTGCCGGTGACGCTACCGATGCGGGCGCAAATTTCCTGTATTGCAGCCATCAGCGGAAAGCTGAACAGCATCACCCAGCACGCCGAGTTGCCGAACTCTGCGCCGACCTGTGAATAGGCGGCGATGCCGCTGGGATCGTCGTCGGAGGCGCCAGTGATTAGACCTGGTCCGAGAATTTGCCAGATGCGGCGTTTCGGGTCAGACGAAGCCCGCAATTCGGCTCGGCGACTCATGCAGTCAGCATGGCGCGAAATGCCCAGGGGTCAATTGTTCGATGGACTCGGAGTTCCCCGAAAAAGAAAACGGCCGGTCCTGTTTGGACCGGCCGCGTTCGCAAACAGCTTGTATTCGGTTCAGGCGGCGGAAGTGAACGCCAGATTGCGCGCGCCGAGTTCGACGGCCTGGGTCCAGAAGCGCTCGAGACGGCGGAGAGTCTTGTGCGCCTGTGTCAACTCCTCGGCCGACAGCACGCCCTGGCCGAGCGCTGCGATATGCCGCTCGTGCATCGCGTTGAGCTTCTGGTGAAGGGCCAAGCCCTTGTCGGTGAGGCGGACGCGGACCGAGCGGCGGTCGTGCGGCGAACGCTCCTGCACGATGTAGCCGTTCTCGAGCATTTTCTTCACATTGTACGAGACGTTCGAGCCGAGATAGCAGCCGCGCAGCGTCAACTCGCCGACGGTCATTTCCATGTCGCCGATGTTGTAGAGGATCATCGCCTGCACGTTGTTGATGTCGTGCACGCTGTTGGTGTCGAGCTCGAGCTTCACCACTTCGAGGAATTGGCGATGAAGACGCTCGACCAACGCGATGAGATCCATGTAGGCGGTTTGCATAGCGGCCTCAGCTTGAGTGTGTGCGAATCGTTGCGCAGATTTTATGGCTCTCCAGGTTAATACATCATTTAAGCGAAACATTGCGCAGCATCTCGGCGAAACTTATCGATCACAGAAAAACCACAAAGCAAGCCGGCCGCACCGAAAGTAATCACCGAGTCGAGGCTGGACTGCGCGCAGATCCGATACTTCGCGGATATTCCTAAAATTCAATCGAACTGCAATTCGCGTCCGCCGAGCGACGCGAAATAAGAATCGACCGCACTTGGTGTCACACCTTCGAGACACTCGGGCTGCCATTGCGGCGCGTTGTCCTTATCGACGAGCACCGCTCGAATCCCTTCGAAGAAATCATGGCCGGCAAGCACGTGTTGCGTCAGCCGGTATTCGAGCGCGAGTGCTGCCTCGACGCTCATGCCGCGGCCGAGGCCCAGTTGACGGAACGTGATCTTGAGTGACAACGGCGATGCTTGCGCCATCGCCGCGTGCGCCTCCTTTGCCCAATCATCGGTCGCGCACTCCAGCGCCGCCATGATCGCTTCGACCGACGGCGCCGCGAATACGCGATCGATGTCCTGTTGGAGTGCGGCCAACGGCGACGTGCCCGCATCGTCAGCAAAGCGCGTTAGAGTGTCATCCACCTGCGCACGTGCCTCGCCTATACGCCATTCCGTTGCCGCTAAGGCATCGATCAACTTCGGCAGCCGTGCGGTGCTGACGTAATGGGTCGCGAAGCCGCAATAGCGTGCGTCAGCCGCGCCGATGCGCCGGCCGGTCAGTGCGAGATAAAGGCCGATGCGCCCGGGACAAAGATTGAGAAAACGGCTGGCGCCGACGTCGGGAAAGAGCCCGATCTGAACTTCGGGCATGGCGAACAGCGTTTTCTCGGTTGCAACGCGATGCGTGCCATTGACCGAAATGCCGGCGCCGCCGCCCATGACGATACCGTCCATCAGCGCGATGTACGGCTTTGGAAAGCGATGAACGTACGCGATCAGCGAATATTCTTCGCGGAAGAAGTCGGTGCTATCGCTGCCGCCGCCGTCCCGCGCGTCGTAAATCGCGCGCACGTCGCCGCCGGCACAGAAGGCTCGACCGCCCTCGCCCATTACGACGATGGCGTGCACGGAAGCGTCGTTACCCCAAGCGACGAGCTGCGGCGCGAAGCGGCGGTACATACCGAGCGAAAGCGTATTGAGCGCCTTGGGCCGATTAAGCCGCACAATTCCGATGCCGCCGCGGCGCTCGAAGATGATCTCGTCGAAATTCACGGCGCGGCCGGATGCTCGGCGGATGGCATGGCGGCCGGATGATAAAAGGACGACGCCGCGTCTTCAACGCGGCGTCGCCGTCAGAATGCCCCGTCCAAACGGGACGTTCAGGCGCAAGCCGACATGTCAATTAGGGCTGGGCAATATGCCAAGCGCCGTTGGCGTAGCCGTCCCCGGTGGTATCACCCGGCTTGGTGTCTTTCACCCAGGCGTAAAGCGGGTGGCCCTTATAGGCCCATTGCTTGCTACCGTCGGCGCGCGTTACCACGGTCCAGTCGCCGGTCGCCGTCGTACTCGCCGGCGCCATCAACGGCGGCCAGTTGCTGGCGCAGGCGCCATTGCAGTTCGACTGGGTCGCAGTGTCCTTGGCGAAGGTGTAGAGCGTCATCTGCTTGCCATCGACCAGCACCGGACCTTTGGCGGTATTGGCGGTCGCGGCCGGCGCCATGTCGGCAGCGATTGCCGGGGCGATGCCGAATGCCACGATGGCGGCGATCAAACACATTGAACGCATGCGAACCTCCCGTTAGTGGTGGCTGAGCCCATCGAGCGCGTCCGCGCGCGCATGGTCAAACCACGAGTTTGTGAGCCGACGGCGACGTGCCGCCGCGTCGCCTCACGGCATGTCGCCGATTCCCGCTACACTGTCGTGATGAACCCACTCGCTGTCGTGCAATTGCTGATTTTGCTGGCGGTAGCCAACGGCGCTCCGGTGATCGGTCGCCGCCTATTACGCGACCGCTTTGCATGGCCGCTCGACGGCGGCATTCGCGCCTTCGACGGCCGCCCGCTGCTGGGAGCCTCCAAAACCGTTCGCGGCATCGTGCTGGCGCTGGTCACCACCACAGCGGTCGCACCGCTGATCGGCCTGACGCCGAGGATCGGCATCACAGTCGCGGCAGTTGCGATGGCCGGCGATCTGCTTTCAAGCTTCGTCAAACGCCGGTTCGGTCTGCGCCCCAGCAGCCGTGCGGTCGGCCTCGATCAGGTTCCGGAATCGCTGCTGCCGGTGCTCGCGTGCTGGCATACGCTAATGCTCGATGTAGGCGACATCGTCGCTGTGACGGCAATTTTCTTCATCGGCGAAATCGCGCTCTCCCGCCTGCTCTATCGTTGGCGCATTCGCGAACGACCGTATTAGGTCACGCGCAGTTCAGATGATGCAGAGTGATCTCCGGCGGACAATTGAAGCGCACCGGCACGATCGATGATCCGGTACCAACCGATGTGTAGCCGGCCATCGTATGATAGGTCCAGGCGCCGGCTCCAAATCGCCGCGGCAAATTTGAATCGAGCGTGATCGGGATGCCGCCGGGCAGGCAGATCTGACCGCCGTGAGTATGACCGCACAGCAATAGATCGAAGCCCGCATGCGCCGCCTGGCGATAGATCTCGGGTGTATGCGACAGCAGGATCAGAAATTCATCGTGCGGCAGGCGTTCGGCCGCCTTCTCGATATTGTCGACGCGGAAATAGTGTGCGTCATCAATGCCCGCGAGATGGATGCGGCCGCCGCCGCGCTCGATCGTCTCGGATTCATTGAGCAGCATTCGGATTCCCATCGCTTCCATTCCTGGCAACATGAGAACCGTGTCGTGGTTGCCGAGCACGCCATAGACCGGCCCTTTGAGGCTCTCTTTGACGCGTTTCAGCCCTTCGAGCGTCGGCGCAAAAGGTCCATAGGTTTTGCCGCGGAAATCACCCGTCATGACGCTGACGTCGTAATGCAGGTCGGCGACCAGCTCGCTCACACGCCGCATTGCGCCGGCGTTCATGTCGACATGCATGTCGCTCAGATGAAGGATGGTGAATCCATCGAACGCTTTGGGAAGCTTGGAACTGCGTACGACATTGTGCCGCAGCCGAACGCGAGCCGTGTTGCGGTGGCCGCGGCTATAGAGGCCCGACAAGCGCAATGCCGTTCGGATCATCGCATGCGCCGAGTACCAGTTCTCAATGTGAAAGAAGTTGAGCCCGCCGCCGAAGACGCGGCTTTCGTGATCGGTTTCGATACCGAGACGTTGGTGCGCGTGCAGGCGGCCGAGGCGCCGCTCAAGCTGGCTTATGACCTCGCGATCCACCGGTACGCTATGCATTTGTAATTCGCAGCATGAGCGTTGCCGGGGCGAAGGGTCAAGCCGCGCCCCCTGGCCTCCCGTCGCGAACTGTGCGATTCTGGCCGCAAATGGACGATCAACCGCGCCGGACCACTGCCGCTGCACACGAGCGGCGCTCGGGCGAATTCCCACGGGTGCGCTTGCGGCGCAACCGCCGGCGCGCCTGGTCGCGCAAGCTCGTTGCCGAAAACGTGCTTACTGCCGGCGACCTGATTTGGCCAGTGTTCGTGCACGACGAAAAAGCCGCGCGCGCGCCGATCCCGTCGATGCCCGGCGTCGACCGCTTGTCGATCGCGGCGCTCACCGTCGAAGCCGGCAAGTCCAAGGATCTCGGCATACCGCTGATCGCACTGTTCCCGGCGACGCCATCGACACTCAAGACGCCGGACGGCGACGAAGCGTTCAATCCCGACAATCTCGTGTGCCGCGCGGTGCGCGCGCTGAAGAAGGCGCATCCCGATCTCGGCGTGATGTGCGACGTCGCGCTCGATCCCTACACCACGCACGGCCACGACGGACTTGTGCGCGACGGCGACGTCGCCAACGACGAGACGATCGCCGCGCTGGTGCGGCAGTCGCTGGTGCAGGCCGAGGCCGGCTGCGACGTGATCGCGCCGTCTGACATGATGGACGGCCGCGTCGGCGCCATTCGCGACGCGCTCGACCGCGCCGGCTTCGCGCATGTGCAGATCATGGCCTATGCGGCGAAATACGCTTCGGGCTTTTATGGACCGTTCCGTGATGCCGTCGGCTCGAAATCGTCGCTCGGCAAGGCCGACAAGCGCACCTATCAGATGGACCCCGCGAACGGCGACGAGGCGCTGCGCGAGGTCGAACTCGATATCGCCGAGGGCGCCGACATGGTGATGGTGAAACCGGGCATGCCCTATCTCGACGTGCTATGGCGGGTGAAGGAGCGCTTCAAGCTGCCGACCTTCGCCTATCAGGTGAGCGGCGAATACGCGATGCTCAAGTGTGCGATCGAGCGCGGCTGGCTCGACGAGAGCGTCATCATGGAATCGCTCGTGGGCTTCAAGCGCGCGGGCGCCGACGGCGTGTTGACTTATTTCGCGCTTGAGGCCGCACAACGGCTCAAGGTCGGCTGAGCCTTTCGAAAAATCGGGCGATTGCCAGATCGTGCCACGCGGCTTCATCGCCGCCGTGGAAGCCGACATGGCCGCCGCGCGGCGTCAACACGGCGTGCAGGTTCCTGTGGCCTTGCCAATCGAAGTCGCGATAGGGCTCCGGCGGAATCCACGGATCGTCGAGCGCATGGACAATCAAAGTTGGCACTGTAACGCCAGCGAGAAATCGGCCGCATGCGGTTTGCGCGTAGTAGTCGCCGGCACCGTCATAGCCGGCGCGCGGCGCACTGTAGACGTGGTCGAATTCCCAGACGCTGCGCGCGCCGAGTACCGCGTTGCGTTCGGCGGCCGACAGCTCAGCACTCGGCGCGATCGCTTCGGCCTTCATGTAACGCAGCAGATAACGTTGGTACGGTGCATTGCGCCAACGGTTGAGCCGCCGTGACGTGCCGGCGAGATCAAGCGGCGCCGAAACCACAGCGGCGGCATCGATCCTCGCGGCACCGCCCTGCTCGCCGAGATATTTCAGCAGCAGATTGGCGCCGAGCGAATAACCGACAGCGACAACGCCGTTCACCGTCAGGGCTGCCGGCAATGATTCAAAGACCTGCGCGAGATCGTCGCTGCTGCCGGCGTGATATTGTGTCCGGCAATGCGGCCGCGAACGGCCGGCGCCGCGTAAATTTAGGCGCAGGACCGAAAAGCCGCGATCGAGAAAATGCGCCGTGCTTTCGCGCATGTAGAAACTGTCTTCGAGACCGGTCAGGCCGTGCACCAGCACGATGAGCGGCACATTTGCCGCCGACGTTGCGCGGTTCAGGGTCGCCGCCAATCGATCGCCGCTGCCATCGCCTAACGGAAAGTACAGGCGCTCGCCCGCTTGACCGTCAAGCGCACGGCTTTTCACCACGACCGAGCGGATGGTCTGGAGATCCGGCCCCCACCATGGCAGGCGCGGCCGGAATGGCGGCAGCCCATCTAAGACAGCTTCAGCCATGTCAGCTCGTGCTTGTTGTGGTGCAGATGCAGCAGGCGCGCGCTGGGAATTTGCGCAAAGCGCTGTGCGGTCTCGAAATCGGTCGCGCCCTGGAATTTCACGGTGCAAACGAAGCGCCGCACGGTTCCAGCCTTCATCCACTTCTCAACCATCGTCAACAGCCGTGCCGGATAACATATCACGTCGGAAAACAGCCAATCGACTGGGCCGACCGACTGCGGTTCCAGCGCGAAGGCGCTTTGTTGCAAGACGGTGACATTTGGCATGCGTCTCAGCGACGGCGCGAGTGCGGCCTTGTCGACCGCCGTCACCCGCGCACCCAAATGCGCCAGCACCCAGCTCCAGCCGCCGGGGCTGGCGCCGAGATCGAAACAGATCTCACCCGTACGCGGCCGCTCGCCAATCAGCGTGAACAGCTCCCACAATTTCAGATACGCACGGCTCGGTGCGGTTTTGTCTTCGACGAAACGCGCTTCGCCGTTCGGAAACGGGCT
>DASQGX010000117.1:0-12985 GCA_035632395.1 Allostellaceae bacterium | reverse complement strand
GCGCACCGCGCCGACCATCTCCGACGCGAACAGGATGTTGTCGGCGGGTACGACCTTGAGCAGCAGGTCGATGCCCGGCTGGTGGTAGACACACGTGTCGAAATAGACGTTGTTGAGCAACAGTTCCTTGAGCGGTGGCCGCTTCATGTCCTGCGCTAGGCCGCGATAACGGCCCCAATGGTAGGGCGCGGCGCCGCCGCCGTGCGGAATGATGAACCGCAGTGTGGGGAAGTCCTTGAACAGGTCCGCGGTCAGGAACTGCATGAAGGCGGTGGTGTCGGCATTGATGTAATGCGCGCCAGTGGCATGGAAGTTTGGATTGCACGACGAGCTGACGTGCACCATCGCCGGCACATCGAGCTCGACCAGTTTCTCATAAAACGGATACCACCATTTGTCGGTCAGCGGTGGATCGGTCCAACGGCCGCCGGACGGATCGGGATTGAGGTTGCAGCCGATGAAGCCCAGCTGCATCACGCAGCGTTCGAGCTCGGCGATCGAATTCTTCGGCGGCACGCCGGGAAATTGCGGCAGCATGCAGACGCCGACGAAATTCTCCGGATAGAGCCGGCAGACGCGATGGATCAGGTCGTTGCAGATCCGTGCCCAATCCTGGCTCGTCGCCTCGCTGCCGAGGTGATGCGCCATCGCCGAGGCGCGCGGCGAGAAGATCGTCACGTCGGTGCCGCGTTCGCGCTGCAGCTTCAATTGCGCCTGTTCGATGCCGGCGCGGATCGCATCGTCGGGTATGGCCAGCGTATCGGGGGCCGGCAGCGGCGAATTGCCCTTCGCTGCAGCGAGCTGCTGCTCGCGGAAGCTTTCGAGCGCCTTCGGCGCGGTGGTGTAATGGCCGTGGCAATCGATGATCATCGCGGCGGATGCTAGGAACCGCCTCTTTGCTTGTCAAACCGTGCCGCTGCTAAGATGCGTCGCCTGAATGGGAGGAACGATGACCGAGATTCCGCGCCTCAACGGCGTGATCCGCGCGCTCGAGCAGGGGCAACCGACATTCACGGCGTTCACCATTGCCGATATCGAGAACGCGCTCGCCTTCAGCCAGTCGAAATACGACGGTGTCGTCTTCGAGATGGAGCACAATCCGTGGGACATCCACATGCTGCGCGACTGTCTCCAATACATGCTCAACCGCCGCCAGATCGTCGACGCAAAGTCGGTCGCGCCCACCATCACGCCCCTGGTGCGCATCCCGCCCAACGGCGGCGAGCTGAGCCAGGTCTTTGCCAAGCAGGCGCTCGACCTTGGTGTCTACGGCATCATCTGGCCGCACATCTCGACGGTCGAGCAGGCGCGTAACGCGGTCGCGGCCTGCCGCTATCCGAGGCTCAAGGCCGCGCCACTTTACGAGCCGGCCGGGCTGCGCGGCGACGGTCCGACGGTGGCGGCGCGTTATTGGGGCCTGACGCAACAGGAATACTATGGGCGTGCCGATGTCTGGCCGCTCGATCCGAAGGGCGAGATTTTCGTCATTCTGATGATCGAGGACACCGAAGGCATCCGCAATCTCGACGCGATGCTGGCGCACGTGCCCGGCATCGGCGCAATCCTCATCGGCGAAGGCGATTTGAGCCAGGAGCTTGGCGTACCGCGCCAGTACGAGCATCCTGAAGTGCTGAAGCACATGGCGCAGGTGCTGGCGACCTGCAAGAAACACAAAGTGCCGGTGGGCCATCCGCATGTCGACACCGCCAACGTCGAGCGCGTGCTGAAAGAAGGCTATCGCTTCCTGATGGCGGCGCCGACGCGCGGTTATGCCGCGCTGGAAAAAGGCAAACAACTCGCCGGACGGAATTAAGTGGGAGGAGGGACAATGACGACACCGGTCATCATCACCGTTGCGATCACGGGGGCGGTGCCGAAGAAGGCCGATTCGCCGGCCGTGCCCGTGCGGCCCGCTGAACAGATCGAATCAACTCATGAGGCATTCGACGCCGGCGCGTCGCTGGTTCATATCCACGTCCGCAATCCGGATGAAAGCTCGTCGTCGGATCCGGCACTGTTCGCCGAAGTGCAGGCCGGCGTGCGCAAGCATTGTCCCGGCATAATCGTGCAGTTCTCGACGGGCGGTCGCGGCCGTAACCAGAACGAGCGGGCGAACTCGCTGGTGCATCGTCCCGACATGGCGTCGCTGGCCACCGGCTCGGTGAATTTTGCGACGCAGATCTACGAGAACACGCCGCAGCTCATCGACAACATGGCGACGACGATGCGCGACCTCGGCATCAAGCCCGAAATCGAAATCTTCGATCTGGCGATGCTCTATAACACTAAGGCGCTGATCGATCGCGGCCTGATCAGGCCGCCGGCGCACGTTCAGTTCGTGCTCGGCATTCCCAATGCGTTGCCGGCACGCCGCCAGGTACTCGAATTCATGCTCCGCGAACTCGCCGAGATCATGCCCGGCACAACCTGGACCGCGGCCGGCATCGGCCGGCATCAGCTCGAGGTCAATCGCTGGTGCCTCGAGCTTGGCGGCCATGTCCGCACCGGCCTCGAGGACAATCTGCGTTACGACAAGACGCGGCTGGCCAAAAACAATGCCGAGCTGGTGACGCGGGTCACCGATATTTGCGGCGGATATGATCGCCGGCCGGCGACGCCGGCCGAAGCGCGCCAGATCCTTGGCCTCGCGCCGCTGGCGTAATCGCGCGGCCGATCAGGCAACGCGCGCGGCAACGGCGTTGATGATACGGACCGGCTTGCCGTCGAGGAACGTACGGATGTCCTCGACCGCCTGGCCGTAGATCAGCCGGTAGTTCTCGGCGGTGACGTAGCCGAGATGCGGCGTCACCAGTAGATTGTCGAGTGCCAGCAGCGGATGACCGGCGGGCAGCGGCTCGCGGTCGTAGACGTCGAGTGCCGCGCCAGCGATGCGGCGCTCTTTCAATGCCGTGATCAGCGCCGCCTCCTGCACGACTGGTCCGCGCGACGTATTGACGAGATAGGCGGTCGGCTTCATCCGCTCGAACTCGGCGGCGCCGACCAGTCCGCGGCTGCGATCGCCGAGCACGAGATGAATGGTGACGAAATCCGCCTGGCCGAACAACTCGTCCTTGGTCACCACCGTCGCGCCGACTTCCTGTGCGCGCGCCGCCGTCAGATTCGGGCTCCAGGCAACGATCCGCATGCCGAAGGCGGCGCCAATGCGCGCCATCTGGCTTCCCAGTCGGCCGAGGCCGACGACACCCAACGTTTTGCCATGCAGGCCGATGCCGAGCGTCGATTGCCAATGGCCGCGTTTGAGCGCAGCGAATTCCTGCGGAATCTTGCGCGCCAACGCAACGATCAGTCCCCAAGCCAGCTCCGCCGTCGGTGTGCCGAGGGTTTCGGTACCGCAGACCCGGATGCCGCGCGTCGTGGCCGCGGCGATATCGATCGACGTGTTCTTCATGCCGGCGGTGACGATGAGCCGCAGATTGGGCAGGCGATCGATCAGCAATTTCGGAAACGGCGTGCGCTCACGCATCAGAACCACGCATTCGAACGTATGCAGACGCCGGGCGAGAATATCGGGATCGGCGATATGGTCGGGAAAAGTCTCGACCTGCACGCCAGGCTCAAGGCTCTTCCAATCGGCGAGTGCCAAGGCCGATCGTTGATAATCGTCGAGGATTGCCACCTGCATCATTGCGCCGCCTCCCGCGCCTTCGTTTAGCACCCCGGCGGTTGACAGGGAACCGCAGCCACGGCCAAAGCTAGGCCGGGAGGGCAATGATGACGGGACCGCTCGAGGGAATTCTCGTGGTCGCCTTGGAACAGGCGGTGGCGGCGCCGCTATGCAGCTGCCGCCTGGCCGATGCCGGCGCGCGCGTCATCAAGATCGAGCGGCCGGAGGGCGACTTCGCGCGCTATTACGACCGCGCGGCCAAAGGCCAGTCGGCGCATTTCGTGTGGCTCAATCGCGGCAAGGAATCGATTGCGCTGGATATCAAGGCGGCAACAGACAAGGCGCTGCTCGGCCGCATGATCGCCCGCGCCGACGTATTCATCCAGAACCTGGCACCGGGCGCCGCGGCGCGTGCCGGCTTCGATCCGGCGGAGCTGCGCCGCACGCATCCGCGCCTAATCATCTGTTCGATCTCGGGCTACGGCGAAAGCGGCGTCTATCGCGACATGAAATCCTACGATCTGCTGATCCAGGCGGAAACGGGGCTCACCTCGATCACCGGCTCGCCTGAAGCACCCGGCCGGGTCGGTGTGCCGGTGTCCGACATCGCCGCCGGCCTCAATGGCTATGCGGCTATCCTCGAAGCGCTTTATGCGCGAGAGCGGCACGGCGGCGGCGCTCTACTTGAGATCTCGCTGTTCGGCGCTACCGCCGAGTGGCTGTCGGTTGCATTGATGCAGCAAGCGGACGGCCATCCGCCGCAGCGTGTTGGCGTCCACCATCCGTCGATCGCGCCTTATGGCGCCTTCGTCGCCGCCGATGGAAAGTCGATCGTCATCTCGATCCAGAACGAACGCGAGTGGCAGCGCTTCTGCGCCGAAATCTTGCGCGACGCCGCACTGGCGCACGACCCGCGTTTCTCCGATGGACCGCGCCGTGTTGCCAATCGGCCGGCGCTCGAGGCACTGGTGGCGGCGACGTTCAAACGCGAAGTGCGCGCCGCACTGGCGGCGCGGCTCAAGACGGCGGGCATCGCCTACGGCAACCTCAACACGCTCGACGATTTCGCGCGCCATCCGGCGCTGACGACGATCGTGACGACGACCGAGAGCGGCTCGGTTGATTTGCCATCGCCGCCGGGCCGTCGCGCCGCCGATCTCGCCGGCCGCGCCGTGCCCAAGCTCGACGAGCATGGTCCTAAGCTGCGGCGCGAGTTTGCGTGACTTGTAAATCACGCATTTGTGCGATGCAAAAACGACGGCCGCGATCGACCCCTAAAAGCCTCCGCCTGTGGCGAAATAACGCACGGAAATCTGGCCCTCTTAGCGCCTTATCCCCTTTTATGGATTGCATTGTGCGCCGCAATAGGCCATATATTGCAACGCGACACGGCCGTCGCCCGACGGCGTGTCGTACGTCTTCTAGGCGTTTCCTCCCTAAACTTGGGCCGCGCTCCGGTGCGGCCCTTTTTCTTTTTCCGCATCGGAAATTAACTCGAGAGCGCTCAGGCGGACTCCGCCGATTTGGGCAAGGTTGCCGCGCCCCTGCCGAGCGTCCGCTGCATCAGCACGCTGTCGACCCACTGTCCGTGCTTGAAGCCGACCGCCGGCTGGATGCCGACGCGCGCGAAGCCGAGCGCCGCGTGCAGCCGGATCGAGGCCTGATTGCCGCTGTCGCCGATGACGGCCACCATCTGGCGATAGCCGAGCGCGTCGCAGCGTTCGACGAGCCGTGCCAGCAAGGTGCGTCCGATGCCGTGTCCAGTGGCGTCGGGTGCGACGTAGACCGAATCTTCGAGCGTGTAGCGATAAGCCGACCGCACGCGGTAAGGCCCCGCATAGGCGTAGCCGACGACGCGATCGCCGGCGACAGCGACCAAAAACGGCAACCCGAGCGCCAATATGCTTTCGCGCCGCTGGCGAATTTCCTCGACCGACGGCGGCATCTCCTCGAACGTGCCGAGGCCAAAGCGCACGTGATGGGCGTAGATCGCGGCAATGGCTTCGGCGTCGTTCGGCGCGGAATCACGCAGCGCGAAACGGAATGCGGCGGCGTCGCTCATGCCGGCCGCAACAGCTCCGGGTCGATGGCGGAAAGGGTTTCGGTCAAATCGCGCATGTGATCGCTCAGCCGAGCGAGGAACGGTTTCCGCTCGAAGGTCTGCTCGTCCATGTACAGCGCGCGGTTGATCTCGATCTGCAGGCAATGATTACCGGCGGCTGGCCGGCCGTAATGCGCCGTCGTGAAACCGCCGGCATAAGGCGTGTTGAGCGCCGTCGAATATCCCTTGGCGTTCAGCACATTGTGCGCCGCCTCAGTGATCACCGGGTGGCACGACGTGCCGTGGCAGTCGCCGAGCACCATGTCGGCACGCGGCGAGCGGTCGCGCCGGTCGCGGTCGCAGCTCGCCGAGGGCATCGAATGGCAATCGAGCAGGATCGAAAAACCATAGCGTTCCTGCGTCGCATCGAGCAGCTGCTTCAGCATCCGGTGATACGGCCGATAGAGGGTCTCGATGCGCTGCGCCGCATCGCTGAATTTGAGTTTGCGCGCGTAGATCTCTTCGCCGGATGCGACTACGCGGGCGATGGTGCCGAGCCCGACGCGGACGCGCGGCGAATGGCTATTGACGAAGTTCGGCAGCGGGTCCTCGAACATTGTCGGATCGAGCTCGAACGGCTCGCGGTTGACGTCAATGTAGGCGCGCGGGAACCGGGCGCGCAGCAGCGGCGCGCCCAGCGCCGGTGCGGCGCCAAAGATCTCGTCGACGAAACTGTCTTCGGAACGACGCAGCGTTAGCGCATCGAGGCGCGAGGCGGCCAGGAAATCGACCGGATAGTCTGCCCCGCTATGCGGCGAGGCCAGGACCAGCGGCACCTCTTGTCCGCCATTGGCGAGAACTTCGATCGGTTCAGCCACCGTCAACAGGCCGTGCATGGCCACGAGATTAACGAGGAAATGGCGATTCTGTCACGCGGGAACCGGCCTATTTCTGGCGGAAAATCGCCAATTGTAACCATCCGGCTGGCGGTAAACCCTTCGTTTAAATCTGCGCCCGTATCCTCGGCGGCGGGGATCAATATGGCTCGAATCCTGCTCGCCGAAGACGACGATAGCATCCGCGTGTTTCTTGCGCGGGCCCTGCGCAAGGCGGGACACGATGTCTGTGCCCTCGGCGACGGCGAGACCGCGCTGTCCTGGGCAAGCAAGCATCCGATCGACCTGTTGCTGGCCGACGTGGTCATGCCGGGAATCGACGGCATCGAACTGGCCCGCCGCGCCAGCGACATGCATCCGCTCCTGCGCGTCATCTTTATCACCGGCTTTGCTGCGGTGGCGCTGGGCGAGGCGGAGTCCTTGCCGCGCGATGCTGCCGTGCTCGCCAAGCCGTTCCATCTGCGCCAGCTGGTCGGCGAGATCGAGCGCTTCATGGCCGCCTGAGGCTGGCGGTCCTATCCTTGCCAACCGGCCGGGAATTGGTCTAAATCCGCCGTCGCGCGGGCGTGTAGCTCAGTGGGAGAGCACTTCCTTGACATGGAAGGGGTCGTAGGTTCAATCCCTGCCACGCCCACCATTTTTTCCGCGCGACGCAGCTGAGCCGCGCAATGTTTCCGCCGCGGCGCATCGTCTGCCTGACTGAGGAAACCGTCGAGACACTCTATCTCCTGGGCGAGCAGGACCGCATCGTCGGCATCTCGGGCTATACCGTCCGGCCGCCGCAGGCGCGCCGCGACAAGCCGCGCGTCTCAGCCTTCAATTCCGCCAACATCGACAAGATCATTGCGCTTGAGCCCGATCTGGTTCTGGCGTTCTCGGACATCCAAGCCGACATCGTGGCCGATCTGATCCGCCGCGGTATCGCCGTGCACGCGTTCAATCAACGGACGCTGGCGGAAATCTTCGCCATGATCCGGACACTGGGCGCCTTGGTCGGCGCGGGCGAACGTGCCGATGCGCTGGCCCAATCAATTGAGCAGCGGGTCGCTGCGGCGCGTGCTGCGCGGCCGTCGCACCGGCCGAAAGTGTTTTTCGAGGAGTGGGACGATCCGCTGATCTCGGGCATCGGCTGGGTGTCGGAGTTGATCGAAGTTGCGGGCGGCGTCGACATCTTTCCCGAGCTCGCAGCCGGTCGCGCGGCAAAAGACCGCATCGTAGCGCCCGCCGACGTGGTCGCGCGTGCGCCCGACATCATCATCGGCTCGTGGTGCGGCAAGAAATTCCGGCCCGAAAAAGTCGCCGCGCGGCCCGGTTTCGACAGCGTGCCGGCGATACGCACTGGCGCGCTGCACGAAATCAAATCGTCGTTCATCCTCCAGCCGGGGCCGGCAGCGCTGACCGACGGCCTCGACGCGATGCGGCGGATTATTGCGGCCTGGCGGGGCTGAGCCCGTCACCGAATCGACTCGGAACGGGAATAATTCCGTCATCGCCGCGTGTTAGCTAGGCGGCATGTTCAGATTTGTTCTCGCGTCGGGGGAATAAGCGGCGCGATGGATCACATCGACGGCATCCACCGTTACCGGACGATCTGGATTTCCGACATTCATCTGGGCACACGCGGCTGCAAGGCCGAGTTCCTGCTCGATTTCTTGCGTCACACCGATTCCGATTTTCTCTACCTCGTCGGCGACATCGTCGACGGCTGGCGCCTGCGCAAGAGCTGGTACTGGGCGCAAAGCCATAACGACGTGATCCAGAAAATCCTGCGCAAGGCACGCAAAGGCACCAAAGTCTTCTACATTCCGGGCAACCACGATGAATGGCTGCGCAACTGGGTCGACCTCCAGCTCGGCGGCGTCGAACTGGTGCAGGATGCGCTGCATGTCACCGCCGACGGGCGGCGGCTGCTGGTGCTGCACGGTGACGATTTCGACGGCATCGTGCGCTATGCCAAATGGCTCGCGCTGCTCGGCGACGGCGCCTATGAGCTGTCGCTCAAGCTAAATCACTACTACAACCTACTGCGCCGCCGCTTCGGATATTCCTACTGGTCGCTGTCCGCTTACCTCAAGAGCAAGGTCAAGAACGCCGTCCAATTTGTCAGCGATTACGCCGATGCGATCGTCGACGAAGCGCGTCGGCGGCACGTCGACGGTGTCGTTTGCGGCCACATCCACCAGGCCGAGATCCGCAACATCGGCGGCGTTCTGTATTGCAACGACGGTGATTGGGTCGAAAGCTGCTCGGCCCTGGTCGAGCATTTCGACGGCCGGCTCGAGGTTATCCGCTGGGTCGAGCTTAACGCGCTCGATCCGCTGCGCCCGGTTGCGCGGGCGGAGAAGGCGTTCGAACCCGCGGCGTGAAAATCCTCATCGCCAGCGACGCTTGGTCGCCGCAAGTCAACGGCGTTGTCCGCACTCTCAAATCGATTTTGCCCGAACTCGACACGATGGGGCACACGGTGACGACGCTGACGCCTGACATGTTCGCGACTGTGCCGTGCCCGTTCTATCCGGAAATCCGGCTCGCCTTCGGCGCGGCCAAGCCGGCCGCCATGCTGATCGAACAGGCGAGCCCGGATGCGATCCACATCGTTACCGAAGGGCCGCTTGGCTTCGCCGTGCGGCGCTGGTGTCTCAGTCGCGGCTTCGGCTTCACCACCGCCTATCACACCCGCTTTCCCGAGTATCTGGCCGCCCGCTGCGCCATCCCGTCGCGCGTCACCTATGGCGTATTGCGGTGGTTCCATGCGCCGGCCCGCGGCATCATGGTCGCGACCGAGTCGATGCGCGCCGCGCTCTCGGCGAAAGGCTTTCGCAATCTGCGGCCGTGGAGCCGCGGCGTCGATCCGGCAAAATTCGATCCTAGCCACCGGCAGGAAGATATCGGCTTCAAACGGCCGATATTCCTTTCCGTCGGCCGCGTCGCGCTGGAAAAGAACCTGCCGGCGTTTCTCGATCTCGATTTGCCCGGTTCGAAGCTGGTGGTGGGCGAGGGGCCGCAGCTTGAGCGGCTCAGGCGCCGCTATCCGAACGCACATTTCCTCGGCCGCATCGAGAACGGCGCGTTGGCGCGTCTCTACGCCTCGGCCGACGTCTTCGTCTTTCCGAGCCGCACCGATACGTTCGGCTTGGTGCTGCTGGAAGCGCTGGCGTCAGGTCTGCCGGTCGCGGCGTTTCCGGTTCCGGGACCGCTTGACGTCATCGGCAATAGCGACATCGGTGTGCTGAGCGAGGATTTGCGCGCGGCCGCGCTGGCGGCGCTCGAAATCCCCCGCACGGTCTGCCGCGATCACGCGCTGCAATACACTTGGAGGCATTGCGCGCGCCAGTTCGTCGAGCAGCTCAGCGTCGCCGCCTGAGGTGGATCAACGGCCGCAGCTGATGCGGGTGTATTGGCCGGTCTTCGGATCGTTATAGGCAAGCGCGGTCGCCATCACCGTGCAGATGCTGTGCAGCGTGTCGGTGCTGAACGCGTGTGGCGCCGTACCGCGGATGTGATAGCGGACGTACATGCGCGTCTCGTGGTCGCCGGGTATCGGCATGAACGGCAGCGCCAGCGCCAATAGCGCTAGGAAAGAAACCGCCCAATCGCGTCCAGCCGACCAATTGAACTGCATGGGACCCCTCCCGCGCGGTGGTCCGGGCAAATTCCCAGCTTCAAGCTCACCACGCAAGTTCTACGCCGCGGTGCAATACGCCATCCCCGCTGGCGCCGCAAAACCGCTCTTTAGCGTGCGTTAACATGGGCTTAAGTGCGCGTCGCGCCCGCGAAAGCCATAGCATTGCGATGGAATGAGGCGCTAGGATGGCAACGATTCGTGTCGCGCTCGCCGCTTTTCGGTTCACCGCCTAGAATGGCGGCAGGTGAGTCGTGTGCCCGGACGTGCCACTTCGAGTTGCTGCATGGAAGAATTTTACCGCCTCAAGAGATTGCCGCCCTATGTCTTCGCCGAGGTCAACGCGCTCAAGGCGAAGGCGCGGTCGCTTGGCTCCGACGTCATCGATTTGGGCATGGGCAATCCTGACGGCCCAACGCCGCCGCACATCGTCCAGAAGCTGCTCGAGACGGTGCAGAACCCGCGCGCGCACGGCTACTCGGTGTCGCGCGGCATCATGGGCCTGCGCCGCGCCCAGGCGAAATATTACGCGCGCCGTTTCAACGTCGACCTCGATCCCGACCGCGAGATCATCGTCACACTCGGTTCGAAAGAAGGACTCGCGAATCTGGCGCAGGCGATTACCGCGCCTGGCGACATCGTGCTGGTGCCGAATCCGTGTTATCCGATCCACGCCTTCGGGTTCATCATGGCCGGCGCATCGGTGCGCAGCGTGCCGATCGGTCCTGGCGTCGATTTCCTCAAGGAGTTGAAGCAGGCGGTTGAGCAGAGCTCGCCGGCGCCCATCGCCTTGGTGCTGAATTTCCCTGCCAATCCGACGGCTCAGGTAGTCGACCTGGATTTCTACGGCGAGGTTGTCGAGTTCTGCCGCTCGCGCGGCATCTACCTTTTGTCCGACCTGGCCTATGCCGAAATCTATTTCGACGGCAATCCGCCGCCGTCGGTGCTGCAGATTCCGGGCGCGCGCGATATCGCGGTCGAGTTCACCTCGCTCAGCAAGACCTACAATATGGCGGGCTGGCGTATCGGATTCGCCGTCGGCAACGCGCGGCTGATCGCGGCGCTCGCGCGCATCAAATCCTATCTCGATTATGGCGCCTTCACGCCGATCCAAGTGGCGGCGACAGCAGCACTCAACGGGCCGCAGGATTGCATCAGGGAAATCCGCGCGCGCTACAAGAAACGCCGCGATGTCCTAGTCGAAGGTTTGCGCCAAGCCGGTTGGCCGATTCCCGCGCCGCCGGCGTCGATGTTCGCCTGGGCGCCGATTCCGGAGCAGTTTCGCGAGAGTGGCACACTGGCATTCTCCAAGCTGCTGCTCGAGAACGCCAACGTCGCCGTGTCGCCCGGAGTCGGATTCGGCGAATACGGCGAGGGCTTTGTCCGCATCGCACTGGTCGAAAACGAGCAGCGACTCCGCCAGGCCACCCGCAACATCAAGCATTTCCTGTCCGGCCGGAACACCGCCGGCGGCCGCCCCAAGGGCGAGAAAGTGCTCGCAGCGCCGGCCCGCGACTGAGATTCCGCGGTTACCCGACGGGCGGTTGACTCTGTCATCGGTTCTCTCCTATTTTCCCGGCCTTCCGAAAGCAAATTGCAACCCGGCCCCCGTCATGAAAATCAAGAACTCGCTCAAATCGCTGAAGGCGCGCGACAAGAACTGCCGTATCGTGCGCCGCAAGGGCCGCGTCTACGTCATCAACAAGACCAATCCGCGATACAAGGCCCGACAGGGCTGACAGCCGCTGGTGCCGCCGTTCTAAAAACCGCGCTCCGGCGCGGTTTTTTGTTGTTGGCAGGGGCCCTGCCCACGCCCAACATGGATCGCCATGTTGATGCCCGAGCCCGACGCTGCGGTCATTGCCCGCCGTAGCGCAATCGCCGCCGAATTGCGCCGTCTATGCGCCGCGAACGATGCCGTCATCGAGTCGGAAGACGAACGGCGCGTCTACGAAAGCGACGGACTCACCGCCTACCGCGCCCGGCCGTTGCTGGTTGTGCTGCCGTCGACGACCGAAGAGGTTTCGCAAGTCCTGGCCTATTGTCACAAGACCGGCCTCAAGGTCGTGCCGCGCGGCGCCGGCACGTCGCTGTCGGGCGGCGCGCTGCCGCTCGAAGACGGCATCATCCTCGGGCTCGCCAAGTTCAATCGCATCCTCGAAATCGATTACGACAATCGTTGCGCCGTGGTGCAGCCGGGCGTCACCAATCTCGGCATCACCGCCGCCGTGCAGCATGCCGAATTCTATTATGCACCCGACCCGTCGAGCCAGATCGCCTGTTCGATCGGCGGCAATGTCGCGGAGAATTCCGGCGGCGTGCATTGCCTCAAATATGGCCTGACCACCAACAACGTCCTTGGCATCGAGGTGGTGCTCATTGACGGCACGGTTCTGCGTCTCGGCGGCAAGCATCTCGACAGTGGCGGTTACGACCTGCTCGGCGTCATGGTCGGCTCCGAAGGGCTCCTCGGCGTCGTGACCGAGGTCACGGTGCGGCTGCTGCGCAAGCCAAGCACCGCGCGCGCACTGCTGATCGGTTTCCCGTCGAACGAAAGCGCCGGTGCCTGCGTTGCCGCGATCATCGGCGCCGGTATCATTCCGGGCGGCATGGAGATGATGGACAAGCCGGCCATCCACGCGGTCGAGGATTTCGTCCACGCCGGCTATCCGCTCGACGTCGAGGCGCTGCTCATCGTCGAACTCGACGGCCCGCCCGCCGAGGTCGATCACCTGATCGGCCGCGTCGAGACACTCGCAAAACAATGCGGCTCGGTGTCAGTGCGGGTCTCGAACAGCGAT
>DASQGX010000116.1:0-3227 GCA_035632395.1 Allostellaceae bacterium | reverse complement strand
GCTCAAGGTCAACGCCGTCAGCAAGGCGCAGGTCGACACCGATTCCGCGACACTACGCAACGCCCAGGCCCAGGTGGCCGAGCAGCAGGCGATCGTTGACAAGAAGACCCTGCGCGCGCCGTTCGCCGGCCATCTCGGCATCCGCGCCATCGACGTCGGACAATATCTGGCCGCCGGCACGAACATTGTCACGCTGCAGGCGCTCGATCCGATCTATGTCGATTTCACGCTGCCGCAGCAAGCGCTGGCGGAGATCCGCGAAGGCCAGCTGGTGACGGCGACGGTCGACACCTATCCGGACCAGAGCTTCGTCGGCAAGATTACGGCGATCAATCCGGTGGTCGATGTCGCAACGCGCAACGTCCAGGTGCGCGCGACGGTGGCCAATCCCGATCATCTGCTGCTGCCGGGCATGTATGCCAAGGTGACGATCGATGTCGGCTCCGAAGAGCGTTACGTCACGCTGCCGCAGACGGCGATCATCTACAATCCGTACGGCAACACGGTTTACGTGGTTCAGGACAAGGGCAAGGACGCGCAGGGCCACCCGCAGCTCGAGGCGCAGCAGGCCTTCGTCACCACCGGCCCAACGCGCGGCGACCAGGTCGCGATCGTCAAGGGGGTGGACGCCGGCACCACGGTCGTCTCCGCCGGGCAGATGAAGCTACGCAATGGCTCCCGCCTGATCATCAACAACTCGGTCGTGCCAACCGACAATCCCAATCCGCATCCGCAGGAAGAGTAGACGCGATGAAGTTCACCGACATCTTCATCCGCCGGCCGGTGCTCGCCATGGTGGTGAGCATGCTGATTCTCGTGCTCGGCCTGCGTTCGGTCGGCACGTTGCCGGTCCTGCAGTATCCGCGCACCGAGAACGCGGTGGTGACCGTCGTCACCACCTATTATGGCGCCGACCCGGCGGTGATCGCCGGCTTTATCACCACGCCGCTCGAGAACGCCATCGCCCAGGCCAACGGCATCGACTACCTGACGTCGATTAGCCAGATGTCGACGAGCACGATCACCGCCAATCTGCGGCTCAATTACGATGCCGACAAGGCGATGACCGAGATCAACGCCAAGATCACCTCGGTGCTGAACCAGTTGCCGCCCGGCGCGCAGCAGCCGGTCGTGACCATCAAGATCGGCCAGACCTTCGACGCGATGTATCTCGGCTTCAAGAGCGAGACGCTGGCGCCGAACCAGATCACCGACTACCTGGTGCGTGTCGTGCAGCCCAAGCTTCAAGCGGTGCCCGGCGTGCAGACCGCCGAAATCCTCGGCGGCCGCACCTTCGCGCTGCGCGCCTGGCTCGATCCGGCGAAGCTTGCCGCTTATGGCCTGACCGGTGCCGACGTGTCGGTGGCGCTGTCGCAGAACGACTACATCTCGGGCATCGGGAACACCAAGGGCCAGATGGTCCAGGTGAACCTCAGCGCCTCGACCAATCTGCACAGCGTCGACGAGTTCAAGAATCTGGTCATCAAGCAATCGGGTGGCGCCATCGTCCGGCTAATGGACATTGCCAACGTCACGCTTGGCGCCGACGATTACGATTCACAGGTCGGCTTCGACGGCCAGCGTGCAGTCTATATCGGCATCCAGGTCGCGCCGGCGGCCAATCTGCTCGACGTTACCAAGGGCGTGCGCGACGTCTTTCCGACCATCCAGAGCCAACTGCCAAAGGGTCTGCAAGGCACGATCGTCTACGATTCGACCAAGTTCGTGAACAGCGCGATCAGCGAGGTGATCCACACGCTGGTCGAAGCGCTGCTGATCGTCACCGCGGTGGTGTTCCTGTTCCTTGGCTCGGTGCGCTCGGTGGTGATTCCAACCGTCGCCATCCCGTTGTCGCTTATCGGCACCTTCACGATGATGCAGGCGTTCGGCTTCTCGATCAATTTGCTGACGCTGCTCGCGCTGGTGCTCGCCATCGGCCTCGTCGTCGACGACGCCATCATCGTCGTCGAAAACGTCAACCGTCACCTCGAAGAGGGCATGAAGCCGATGGCGGCGGCGATCCGCGCCGCGCGCGAGCTCGGCGGGCCGATCATCGCCATGACCGCAGTGCTGGTCGCGGTCTATATCCCGATCGGCTTCCAGGGCGGCCTGACCGGCGCGCTGTTCACCGAGTTCGCATTCACCCTGGTGGGCGCGGTGACAGTCTCGGCGATTGTCGCCTTGACGCTGTCGCCGATGATGACGTCGCGGCTGCTGAAGCCGCATTCCGAGCTCGGCCATGGGTGGCAGGCGCGCTTCACTGAATTCGTCGATCGCAATTTCAACCGGCTGCGCGGCGCCTACGAGCGCCGGCTGCACGGCAGCCTCAACTTCCTGCCGGTGACGGCGACGCTCGCGGTCATCGTGCTCGGCAGCATCTATTTCCTCTATACCGGCTCGAAGACCGAGTTGGCGCCGATCGAGGACCAGGGCGTCATCATCGAATCCTCGCGGCCGGCGCCGGATGCGACCTTGGAGCAGAAGCTGCTCTATTCGCGCCAAGTCTATTCGACCTTCGCCGCCTATGCCGAGACGGCGCACGTCTTCCAGCTCGACACACCGGGCCAGTCGATCGCCGGCATGGTGCTGACGCCGTGGGATGAAAGGTCGCGCACCTCGAACGAGCTGCAGCCGCTGGTGCAGCAGCAGCTCAGCCATATTGCGGGCATCAACGCCGTCGCCTTCCAGCCGCCGCCGCTGCCGGGCAGCTTTGGCCTGCCGATTCAGTTTGTAATCGGCACGACCGAGCCGTTCAGCCGGCTCAACACCGTGTCGCAGACCTTCCTGCAGGACGCGCTGAAGACCGGCTTGTTCATGTTCCTCGATACCGATCTCCGGATCGACCAGCCGCAGGCGACCATCGTCATCGACCGCGATAAGACGGCGCAGCTCGGCTTGAAGATGAGCGATGTCGGCGCGGCGATGTCGTCGATGTTGGGCGGCGGCTACGTCAACTACTTCGATTTGCAAGGTCGCTCGTACAAAGTCATTCCGCAGGTCGAGCAGGTCGCGCGCCTCAATCCCGACCAGCTGCTGCACTATTACATCAAGGCGTCGGACGGCTCGGTGGTGCCGTTGTCGACCATTGCGCATATCCAGACCGACGCGATTCCGGAAGCGGTCAACCACTTCCAGCAGCTCAACAGCGCGACCATCCAGGGTGTCGCCGCGCCCGGCGTTGCCATGGGCGACGCGCTCGCCGCGCTCAAGGATCTCGCCGACCGGAC
>DASQGX010000115.1:0-5853 GCA_035632395.1 Allostellaceae bacterium | reverse complement strand
GTCGACTGGCCCTGAAGCTGGACGCTGACCGTGCCATCGGTACCAACGGTGAGCGACTGCGCGCCCGGCGGAATCGTGATCGGTGGCTGGAGCTGGTAGCCGTTTGCCGTCACCACCTGACCCTGGGCGTTGAGCGCGAAGCTGCCGTCACGGGTATAGGCGATCGTGCCCGAGGGCATGAGCACCTGGAAATAGCCGTTGCCGTTGATGGCAAGGTCAAGTGCGTTTCCGGTCTGCTGCAGACCCCCTTGGGTGATGATGGGCTCGGTGGAGATGACGTTGGCGCCGGTGCCGGTCTGCAGGCCGGACGGATAGTTGGTGTTCTGCGAGGTGAAGCCGCCGGCCTGGGTCGCGTTCTGATACAGAAGATCCTGGAAGATCGGCCGGATCGCCTTGAAACCGGCCGTGTTAAGATTGGCCAAGTTGTTCGCGATGACGTTCATCTTGGTCTGCTCGCCTTCGAGCCCAGTGCGAACGATCGCCAATGACTGAATCATGATGTCCTCTCGTTTGTATGTTGCCGGTCACATGCCTATTGCAGGGTGAGCGGACTCTGACTGCCCGCGCCCATCGTCGCGACCGAGTGAAGCATTTGCGTCTGCATCTGGAACAAACGGGTGTTCTTGATCATGTCGACCATGACGCCGACTGAACTGACGTTGCTGCCTTCGAGCGCGCCGACCTGCAACGTAACGGTGCCGTCGACGCTGAACTGGCCGCTGCCGTCTTGAAACAGCCCGTCTGGCCGCCGTTTCATGTTCTGCGCTGGCGGATTGGCGAGATCCATGCGGCTGAGCACCATAATCTGGTCCGGCTGCTGGCCTTGCGGCACGCCCGAGATCGAGCCGTCGGTGCCGATCGTGATCTGGCTCAAGGGCGGCAGCACGATGGGATTGCCGCTCTGGTCGAGCACCGGATGGCCGCCGGCGGTTTCGAGCGCACCCGACTGCGCGATATTGAGCGAGCCGTCGCGGGTATATGCGGTCGTGCCGTCCGGCGCCTGGACGCCGATCCAGCCCGGACCGTTGACCGCGACGTCGAGCGACCGACCGGTGACCTGGATCGGTCCCGAGGCGAAGTTCGGCTGTTCCTCCTGTGTCACCACGTCGGCACGATCGGGCAGACCCTGACCGTAGAACGGCACTGCCTCGAACGCTGGCTGCTGCGCCTTGAAGCCGGTCGTGCCGACGTTCGACAGGTTGTTGGTCGATGCAGTCATCCGGTCCTGAATCGAGTTCATGCCGGTCATCAGCAGATAGATCAGCTGATCGCTCATCGCGGTGCGACCTCGATTACTGGATGTTAAGCAGGTGCTGGATGTTCTGCTGCTCATAGCTGATCGCCTGCGCGTTGGCCTGGAAGGCCTGTTGCGCGACAATCAGGTTGACCAGCTGAGTTGAGAGGTCGACGTTCGAGCCCTCGAGCGCGCCGGACTGCAGCGTACCAAGGCCCTGTGTGTTCGGCGCGCCGAGCAGCGCCGGCCCCGAAGCCAGTGTCGACTGCCAGAACGTGCCGGTCATCGGCGTCAGCCCTTGCGGGTTCTCGAAATTAGCCAGCGCGATGGTGCCGAACGCCTTCGTCTGGCCGTTCGAGTACTGGCCGATGATCTGTCCGGTGGAGCTGATCTGGACGCCGGTGAAGGTACCGGCGCTGTTGCCATTGTTGGCGATCGCATTGACGCCGAAGGTCTGGCTCGACAGCGTCGTGCCGGTGAAGTTGTAGGCGATATTGAGCGGCGAGCCGCCGTCCGGCAGCTTCGCGGTCGGCACCGATACAGTCGTGCCCGCGCCCGACGTTGCACCGGTCAGCGCGCCGGCGTTGCTGAACGTGAGCGTCGGCCCGGTGCCCGATGCGATGGCGGTACCGTTCGACGTCGTGACCTGCCAATCAACCTTCCACTTGTCGGGCGTGCCGCTGCCGCTGACCCGCGTGAAATAACTGGTGAGGGTATAGGCGGTGCCGACGCTGTCGTAGACCGTGGTGGCGGTGCTTTCGTCGTAGGTCGACGCGCTCGACGGATTGAATGCGGTGCCCGAAGAAATCGCCGAATCGGTCGTGGGCAGCGTGATGTTGAGACCGAGCGATGTCGTCGCCGTTGCCGGCAGGGTCGAGCGGCTGACCTGCAGGTCACCCACCGCGCCGAGCGCCGCGCCGCTGCCCGCCGTGTTATAGCCCATCAGCTTATTGCCCGACGGATCGACTAGGTAACCGCTGGTGTTCACCTGGAATGAGCCGGCGCGGGTGTACTCGATTCCCTGGTCGGTTTGCATCTGGAAGAAGCCCTGGCCGTTGATCGCCAGGTCGAGCGGATTGCCGGTCTGCGAAATCGTACCTTCGGTGAACAGCTGCGACAGGTTCGAGGCGACAACGCCTTGACCCGGCGTCAGCGTGTTGCCCGAGGTGCCTTCGAGCGAGGTGCCAATCAGGTCGGCGAATTCCATCGTCGAACCCTTGAAGCCCTCGGTGTTCATGTTGGCAATGTTGTTGCCGATCGTATCGATGCTCGTCTGGGCGGCGTTGATGCCCATCAATTCGGTATTGAGCGACATGGTTCAGGTCCTCCGTAGCTTTTCGCTTGATTCGGGATTTCAGTAGATTTGGTAGATCTGGTTGAGCGTCACGGAACCCAGGCCTCCGGCGAGGCTGATGGCCGGACCGTTCTGCCCGCCGAGTGTCACGCCCGCGACCGGCACCACTGCATAGGTCGTGGCGTTGATGGCGTTGCCCTTCGTGTCGAGGGCGCTGATTTGATAGGTGTAGGCGCCGGCCGCGGCGGTGCCGCCGCCGGTCTCCGCGCCGTTCCAGCTGAAGTTCTGCAGGCCCGCGTTGAGCGGACCAAGATTGATACTCGCGACCTGGTTGCCATCGGCGTCCTTGATGGTCACGGTGACGTTGGACGCCGCCGACGACAGGTTGAACGCACCCGGCGTCGAGCCGCTGCCGCCGAACGCCAGCAGGTTGCCGCTGACCGCGACGTTATGGCCGACTAGGCTCGATGCCTGCACGCCGACGGCCGACGCGAACTGCTGTCCGATGCCGCTGACCGTCGTCTGAAGCTGCTGCACGCCGTTGGCGGTCGAGAATTCCGCCAGCTCGGCCGCGTACTGGTCGCTGTTCATCGGATTGAGCGGATCCTGCGATTCGAGCTGCGTGGTCATCAGCCGGAAAAAATCGTTCTGGGTCAGCGTCGTATTGCTGCCACTGCCGCTGGCGCTGTTCGACGCCGACGGCAACTGGGTGCCGGAGGGAAGATTGGTGATGTTCACCGGCATGGCGCTTCCGATCATGTCTATGTCCTCCTGCGCAGGGCGATCAGATCGACAAGGTTTTGAGGGCAAGGGTCTTGGCGACGTTGAATGCGTCGAGATTGGCCTGGTAGTTCCGCGTCGCGGAAATCATGTTCACCATTTCGTCGACCGGATTGACGTTCGGCATCTGGATGTAGCCATTGCCGTCGGCATATGGGCTGCTCGGGTCGTAAACCTGTTTCAGCGGTTGCTGGCTTTCGACGACGCCGGCGATGTGCACGCCGGACATGCCAGCGTTGGCTGCGGCGTTGTCGCTGCCGGCGCTGATTTTGACGCCATTGTCGCTATCGCTGCCGTCGGCGATCGGCGTCGCGGCGAAGACGACTTCGCGCGCGCGATACGGCTGGCCCGAGGAGTTGGCGACGCTGTCGGCATTGGCGATGTTACTGGCGATCGCCGATAGCCGTTGGGTCTCGGCCGACATGCCGGAACCGGAGATCAGGAACACCGAAAACAGCGACATGGGCGGGCCTCTAGCCGTTCGTGCTCGAGGTGCCCGAGCCGCGGATCGCCGTCATCAGCATGTTGATCCGGCCGGTCGTGAAGGTGGCGGCGGCTTCGTATTGCACCGCGTTGATGGCGGCTTCCCGCTTCTCGAGATCGAGATCGACGCTGTTGCCGTCGATCGTTACCGGCGTACCTGTCTGGTATTTGACCTCGTTCTGGACCGAAGCGGCGATTTGCGATTCCGTCGCCGGCATCCCCGCCGGAACGGACGGGTCGCCGCCGACCTGGCGCCGATCGTCGACCAGCAAAAACGGCGGTCGCGGCGCCGCCGGCTGCGTGCCACCGGTCGGCGCCGGCGCTGCCGTAGCCGCGGCCAACGCCGATTGGAAATCGAGGTCAACAGCCTTGAAGCCCGGCGTGCTGCCGTTGGCAATGTCGGCGGACAGGATCTGCTGGCGATAGCTGCGCAGATCGAGAACCGTCCGGAAATAGTCGAGACCCGTCGACAATGGGCCTTGCATTCGTACTCGCTCCCCCGTGCTACGCGCGCCGACAACCGCCGCCGCGGGATTCGCCGCCGCCGCCGGTGCCACCCTGGGAGGGGTAAGGGGCGGCAACCGCGGCGGTTTCGGCTTCCGGCAAAGGCCCGTTCGGATGGGGAGCGAGAACTTGCCGAATTTTCGTTTTTAGGGTAATTTCCCGCCTGCCTGATTGCAAGAGGTTTTTTTGCGCATGGTTTTCCGCGCCGGAAGCGCCTTTTTTGTCGCCGCGATGCTTCTGGCATCGCCCGCGCCGGCGGCGGCTGACGCTGGTTTCGCCGATCCGGCAACGATCCGTGCCGCAGTCGCGGCCGCTGTGCAAACCGCCGCCCCGCACCTGCCGGGAACGACGCTCGAAGCCGATGTCGCGCGCATCGATCCAGCCGTCCACCTGCCCGCCTGCCCGGCTTTGGCTACCGCCGTGCCGCCGCTGAGCGGCAATTACGTCACCGTGAAAGTGTCCTGCCCGGCGCCCGTATGGACGATCTACGTGCCGGTCCAGCTCCACCAATGGCGCAAAGTCGTCGTCGCTACAGCGGCGCTGCCGCCTAACCGGCCGCTCACCGCGGCTGACCTGACCCTGGCCCGGATCGACACCGCAGCGCTGCCGAGCGCGCCGGTCGACGATCCGGCCGACGCCATCGGTAAGCTCCTGCGCACCAACGTGCCGGCCGCGAGCCCGATCCTAGCCGCCCAGCTCGAGGCGCCGATCCTCGTGCATCGCGATCAAAAGGTGCTCGTCACCCTGCACGACGGCGCCGTCACCCTGAAGACCACGGTCGTCGCCGAACAGGACGGCCGAGCCGGCGATGTCATCGCACTGCGCAATCCGTCAAGCCAGAAGGTCATCCACGCGACGGTTACCGCCGACGGCGAAGCTGAAATGCATCTTTGATTTGATGGAGATTGTCATGGTGCTCGCCCCCTCCGGATTGATCGGCTTGTTGCGCGAGACGAAGCGCAAGCTCGTCCGCGGCCGCGAGGCGCTGCTGCGTGGCGATTTGGGTGCCGTGACCGCCATTACCGGCGAAACCGAAGGGCTGGCCGAGCAGCTGGCCGAAGTGACGCCGGGCCCGCTTGGCCGCAATTCCGAGCTGAGCGCGTTGCTCACCGAAATCCGCCGGCTCGGCCGCGGCAACGCCATCATCGCTGGCGAGATGCTGCGCCACTTCCGCGCCGGCCTGGCGACGCTTCAGCGGCTCGAGACGCATCGCTCCTATGGCCCCAACGGCGGCGAGACGGCTGCGACGTCGCGTCGCTCGCTCGGCAAAGCCTAGACCCGCAGTTCGGCGGGTGGATCGAAGTTGGCGCTCGACGCTACCGGTTCGGGCTTGCCGGCAGCGCGCGCCGCGCGCAGCCGGTAGACGAATGCCAGGACCTCGGCCACCGCGCGATAAAGCGCCGCCGGCACCTCGTCTTCGATCTCGACATAGCGGTGCAGCGACCGCGCCAGCGGCGGCGCCTCGACGATCGGCACATCGTGCTCGGCGGCCACCTCACGGATACGTAGCGCCACCAGCCCCGCGCCCTTGGCGACCAGACGCGGCGCCCGCATCGTG
>DASQGX010000114.1:0-20631 GCA_035632395.1 Allostellaceae bacterium | reverse complement strand
GACGCGGCGAGCGGGGAAAGCAGCGTCGCGGGCGGGCATGCGGGCTCACTTTAACGCTGACCGGGCAAGAAATCATCGTCACCGAACACATGCGACTGCCGCGCTCGCGCCGTTCATCATCCGCTGGGGCGCCGACGTGTCGAGCGACATGCTCCGGCGTGCTGCACGTTGGTCGGCTTGCGGACGCAACGGCGCGACGCTCATGCACCCGGGCTGGGGCGGCTCGCGCGTCGGCTTCCTGCCGTTCCCGGTCGCAACCCGAGAACAACCAAGGCCGCGATGACCGAGGAAATCGACATCTGGCGCGCAGCCCATTTGTTGGTGAAACGCCGCGGCGCAGACACCGTCATCGTTGCGGCGCAGCGCCCGGACGAACAGTCAGCGTCCGGCGACATTGACGGGCAATTGATTTGGAAGCGGATCGTGGCCGTGGTGCGCGAACTACAGCGCGCGGAACCGAAGCGGCTCGAGCCAACGCGTCGGCGAGCGGCGGACCGGCTTGGCCGCCGCCGATGATCAGCACGTCAAATCGGCGCAATTCCGGCATTGATCGCCTCCAATCCGCGCCCGTGATCTGTCGCGTCCGCAGGCGGCACGATTTGCAAACCCGCCACGACAACGAGGGGCGGGCCACAGCAGTTCACACCGGTGGATGTCGATCTAGCACATATTCATCGCAACTTTGCACCGCCGTGCAAATGGTGGCGAACGCCAGCGGGCGATAGAGTGGCGGAGGGAGTGGGATTCGAACCCACGTTACGGTTTCCCGTAAACACGCTTTCCAAGCGTGCGCCTTAAACCACTCGGCCACCCCTCCGGAGAGCGCGCGAAGCCTAATGAAGCGGGGAAACGGACGCAACCGCTCGGCAGGCTGGCGTCAGGCGACGCGGCTGCCGGCCTCGGGATCGGCGATCGGCGGATCGAGCGGCAGATCGCTATAGACGCTGCGCAGCTCGGCGCGGATGCGATTGATTTCCGAGATGATGTCGACCCAGATTGCGGCGGCACCGGCATCGCCGCTGTCCATCAGCGAGGCGGCGCGGAACCCGGCCTTGATCGTCGCGCCGGTGCCATGGCGGCGGATCATCAGCAGGGCGGCCTCACGCAATTCCGAATGACGCAGCATCGCAGCAAGATTCCGGTGAAGGGGGCGGCAGGCGTGAAACCCGTGGCGTTTTTATAACAGTGAGACGTGAATAGGGTATTTACGCGGTAACCTTGCCAAGGTGCGCGCCCTTGCCGCGCACTTCTTGCGTGCCGTTAACTAATCTCAGTTCAGACCATCGCCTGCACGAATGGCGCGTGCCGCTATTCGTCGCCCATTTTGAGCGCGGCGATGAAGGCGGATTGCGGAATCTCGACCTTGCCGAACTGGCGCATCCGCTTCTTGCCCTCTTTCTGTTTCTCTAACAGCTTGCGTTTGCGCGTTACGTCGCCGCCATAGCACTTGGCGAGCACGTCCTTGCGCAACGCCTTCACCGTCTCGCGCGCGATGATGCGGCCGCCGATTGCCGCCTGGATTGGAATCTGGAACAGCTGACGCGGGATCAGCTCTTTGAGGCGTTCGCACAGCGCGCGGCCGCGACGGTCGGCCTGGCTGCGGTGGACGATGATGGCGAGCGCGTCGACCGGCTCGCTGTTGACCAGGATATTCATCAGCACCAGTTCGCCTACCTCGTAGCCGGCGATCTGGTAATCGAAGCTGGCATAGCCGCGCGACACCGATTTCAAGCGATCGTAGAAATCGAACACCACCTCGTTGAGCGGCAGGCGGTAGACCACCATCGCGCGATTGCCGGCGTAAGTCAGATTCTGCTGGACGCCGCGGCGTTCCTCGCACAACGCCAGGACGCTGCCGAGATAGGCATCGGGAACCAGGATCGTCGCCTGGATCCACGGCTCCTCGATGTGATCGATCCGCACCGGATCGGGCATGTCGACCGGATTGTGCAGGGAGATCTTTTCGCCGTTGGTGAGGTGCACGTGGTAGACGACCGACGGCGCGGTCGCGATCAGCTCGAGGCCGAATTCGCGCTGGAGCCGCTCTTCGATGATTTCGAGATGCAGCAGGCCGAGAAAGCCGCAGCGAAAGCCGAAGCCGAGCGCTGCCGACGTCTCGGGCTCGTACTCGAAACTTGAATCGTTGAGCCGCAACTTGGCCAAGCTGTCGCGGAGCCGGTCGTAATCGGCGGCGTCGACCGGAAACAGGCCGCAGAACACCACCGGCTGCAGCGGCTTGAAGCCGGGTAGCGGCGCGGTAGCCGGACGGCGGTCTTCGGTGATGGTGTCGCCGACGCGACAATCCGCGACCTGCTTGATGCCAGCCGTGATGAATCCGATTTCGCCGGGCCCAAGTTCGGGGACCTGTACGCCTTTAGGCGTGAAGATGCCGACGCGTTCGATCGTGTAGGCGGCGCCGGTCGCCATGAAGCGGATCTTGACGCCGGGTTTGAGGACTCCGTCCTTCACCCGCACCAACGTGACGACGCCGAGATAGGAATCGTACCAGCTGTCGACCAGCAGCGCCTTGAGCGGCGCTTGCGCATCGCCCTTCGGCGGCGGCAGGCGCTCGACCAGCGCTTCGAGCACGGCATCGATGTTGAGTCCGGTCTTGGCCGAGATTTCGATCGCGCCCGACGCGTCGAGACCGATCACCTCTTCGATCTGCTGGCGCACGCGCTGCGGCTCGGCCGCCGGCAGGTCGACCTTGTTCAACACCGGTACGATCTCGTGCCCGGCGTCGATGGCCTGGTAGACGTTCGCCAAAGTTTGCGCTTCGACGCCCTGGCTGGCGTCGACCACCAACAGCGAGCCTTCGCACGCGGCCAGCGAACGGCTGACCTCGTACGCGAAGTCGACGTGGCCCGGCGTGTCCATCAGATTGAGTTCGTAGGCCTGGCCGTTCTTCGCCGTGTAAGCGAGCCGGACGGTTTGCGCCTTGATGGTGATGCCGCGCTCGCGCTCGATGTCCATCGAGTCGAGCACCTGGGCGCGCATCTCGCGCGCTTCGAGACCGCCGCAGCGTTCGATCAACCGGTCGGCCAGCGTCGATTTGCCATGATCGATGTGGGCGATGATCGCGAAATTCCGGATGTGGGCGAGATCGGTCATAGACCTATTTGCGTAACGAACCGCCGGTGGCTTTTTCGACGGCGGCGATGAGCTTGGCCGAGAAACCTTCGATCTCGGCGTCGGTCAGCGTCGCTTCGGTCGGCTGCAAGGTCACGCTGATCGCCAGGGATTTCTTGCCGTCGGGCAAGCCTTTGCCTTGATAGAGGTCGAACAGCCGAACATCCGAAACCAGCTTGCGGTCAACGCCGCGTGCCGCACGCAGCAGCGCTTCCGCCGGCACGGCAGCGTCGACGACGAACGCAAAGTCGCGACTCACGGGCTGATATGGCGACAACTTGAGCAACGGCCGCGCCGCACCCTTGGTGCGCGGCTCGGGCACCGCGTCGAGAAACACCTCGAAACCGGCAACCGGTCCCTCGACGGCCATCGACCGCAGCACGCCAGGGTGAATTTCGCCGAACGTCGCCAGCACCTTCGGCCCCTGGCGCAGGGTGCCGGCGCGGCCAGGGTGATACCAAACCGGCGCCGAGGCTTCGAGCTGCACCGCCTCGGCGGCGACGCCGGCAGCGGCTAGGGCAACGAGCGCGTCGGCTTTGGCATCGAACGCGCTCGCCGTCCGCGGCGATTCGTTCCATGATTTGCGCCGGACGGCACCGGCACGAATGCCGGTTGCGACCAAATCCTGGCCGTTTTCCGCGTCGTCACGATATTGCGGCCCCAGTTCGAACAATGCGACGTCGGCGAGACCGCGATCCGCATTGCGCCGCGCGGCGGCGAGCAGATTGGGCAGGATGGAGGGCCGCATCGCATCGAGATCGGCGCTGATCGGATTGAGCAGCATCAGGTTCGCCGCACCACCACCGAACAGCGCGGCATCCTTGAGCGCCAAGAAGGAAAAGCTCACGGCTTCGACCAGGCCGTGCGCCGCCAGCGTGCGCCGGACCATGCCGGCGCGACGTTGCACCGGCGTCAGCGCCGGCGGCGGCACCGCGCCGTCGCGCGGCAGCGACACTGCCGGAATCGCCTCGTAGCCGTGGATGCGCAGGACTTCTTCGACGAGGCAGGCTTCGCCTTCGATATCGGCGCGCCATGACGGCAGCTCGACGTCGAAATGATCGCCGGTTTCGCGCACGACACAGCCGAGCGCCTGTAAAATCCTGCGTTGCTCGCTGGCAGCGACTTCAACGCCGCCGAGGCTGCGCACACGATCCGGCCGGAAGCGGATGGTCCGGCGCCATTGCGGCACCGTGCCGGAGACGCCGACCTCCGAGGCCGTGCCGCCGCACAGTTCGAGAATGAGGCGCGTCGCGATTTCGAGTCCGGGCCCGACGAATTCGGGATCGAGCCCGCGCTCGAACCGATAACGCGCATCGCTCTGCACGTTGAGCTTGCGGCCCGTCGCCGCTGTTCGCATCGGATCGAACAACGCCGCTTCGATGAAGACGCTGGTGGTCGTTTCGGTGCAACCGCTGGCGGCGCCGCCAATGACGCCGCCCAGGCTGAGGACGCCGCTGCCGTCGGCGATCACGGTCATGTCCGGCTCGAGCGCATAGGTCTTGCCGTTGAGCGCCGCGAGGCTTTCGCCCGAACGCGCACCACGCACCGCGAGATCGCCGCTAAGCTTGTCGGCATCGAAGACATGCAGCGGCCGGCCGAGATCGAAGGTCAGTAAATTGGTGATGTCGACCAGCGCCGAGATCGGCCGCAGGCCGATCGAGCTCAACCGCTCCTGCAGCGAAGCCGGGCTCGGCCCGTTCTTGAGGCCGCGCACGACGCGGCCGAGAAACAGCGGACAGGCCTTATCGTCCGGCCCCGCGAGATGAACGGCAATCGGGCACGGAAACGTCCCGGAAACCGGCGCGGCATCGAGTGGCGCGAGCTTGCCCATGCCAGCCGCCGCCAAGTCGCGCGCCAAGCCGCGCACGCTCAAGCAATCGGCGCGATTGGGCGTGACCTTCACGTCGAGCACCGGGTCGTCGAGACCCGCTGCCTTGACGAAACTTTCGCCCGGACGCGCGCCTTCGGGCAGCTCGATGATGCCGGTGTGGTCGTCGGACAGCATGAGTTCATAGCCCGAGCACAGCATGCCGTTCGACATGACGCCGCGAATCTTGCTCGCCTTGAGCGCTTGGCCGGAACGCGGAATCACCGCGCCCGTCGGCGCGAACACGCCGAGCATGCCAGCGCGCGCATTGGGCGCACCGCACACCACCTCGACCTTGGCGTGACCGGTATCAACCAGGCAGAGCTTCAGCTTGTCCGCATCGGGATGCGGCTTCGCCTCCAAAACGCGCGCGACGACGAACGGCGCCAGCGGCTTGCTGCGATCGACGACGCTTTCGACTTCGAGGCCGAGCATCACCAGCTTGCCGACGATCGCGTCGAGCGCGGCACTGGTTTCGAGATGCGCTTTCAGCCACGCGAGCGTCGTCTTCATCGCGCCAGGCCTCCGGCGAGCGTCGGCACATCAAAGGGCACGAAGCCATAGTGCCGAAGCCAGCGCAGATCGCTGTCGTAGAACGTGCGCAGATCGGGGATGCCGTATTTCAGCATCGCGATGCGCTCGATCCCCATGCCGAAGGCGAAGCCTTGGTACTCGTTGGGATCGATGTTGCAGTTGCGTAGCACCTTGGGATGGACCATGCCGCAACCCAAGATTTCGAGCCAATCTGCGCCGGTGCCGATCTTGAGGCCGCCGCCTTCGCGCGAGCAGCCGATGTCGACTTCGGCCGAAGGTTCGGTGAACGGGAAATAGCTCGGCCGGAAGCGCACCGGCAGGTCGGCCATGCCGAAATAGGCGCGGCAGAAATCGATCAGGCACCCCTTGAGATGACCCATGTGGGTCGCACGGTCGATGATCAGGCCTTCGCCCTGATGGAACATCGGCGAATGCGTCGCGTCGTGATCCGAGCGGAACGTGCGGCCAGGCACGATGATGCGGATCGGCGGCTTCTGCTTCAACATGGTGCGGATTTGCACCGGTGATGTATGGGTGCGCAGGACCTTGCGGCTGCCGTCCGCGGCGGCTGCGGCCAGATAGAACGTGTCTTGCTCCTGCCGCGCCGGATGTTCAGGCGGAATGTTGAGCGCAGTGAAATTGTGGAAGTCGTCCTCGATGTGCGGTCCCTCGGCGACGACGAAACCCATGGCGCCGAAGATCGCGACGATCTCGTCGGTCGTCTGGCTCACCGGATGGATGCGGCCGGCGGGCATTGACTCGACCGGCAACGTGACGTCGACGCGTTCCTGCGCCAGCCGCGCGTTGAGCGCTGCGTCGTTCAGGCGTGCATGCGCTTCGGCGAGCGCCGCCTCGATCTCCTCCTTGAGCTGGTTGAGCGCCGCGCCGCGCGCCTTGCGCGCATCGGGCGCAATCGTGCCGAGCTCTTTCAACAGGCCTGTGAGCCGGCCCTTGCGGCCGAGCGCGCCGACGCGGACCTGCTCCAGCCCCTCAAGGCTGGTTGCGCCTTTCACCAGGCGCAAAAGCTCGTCGCGGATGTGGTCGAGGCTTTCCATCGCCGCGTACACGCTCCTCAGGCAGAAGATATCGGCCGGCCCGCGCGCGCTGTCGGGACGATCCAGTCCGGCATATTACGCAGAGCCCGGCGTGGCAGCCTAGGCTTTGGGCAGGGCGTCGCGCGCCTGAGCAACGATGGCCTTGAACGCAGCCGGCTCGCGCATGGCGATGTCGGCCAGCATCTTGCGGTCGAGGGTGACACCGGCGAGCCGCAAGCCGTTCATGAACTGCGAATAGGTCAGGCCTTCCTCGCGCGCGCCGGCGTTGATGCGCTGGATCCACAGGGCGCGGAAGTTGCGCTTTTTCGCCCGGCGATCGCGGTAGGCATAGCGCAGGCCCTTCTCGACCTTCTCGATCGCGATGCGGAACGACGATTTGGCGCGGCCGCGATAGCCCTTGGCGAGGCCGAGCACTTTCTTGTGGCGCGCGCGTCCGGTGACGCCGCGTTTGACGTGTGCCATGGCGCGCTCCTAGCCCCTCATATAAGGCATGTAGGTCATCACCAGCTTGGCGTCGCCCGGCTGGAGCGTGATCGTGCCCTTGGCGTTACGCTTGCCGCGCTTCGACTTGTTGATGAGGAGGTGGCGCTTGTGCGCGTTGGCCGCCTTGATCTTGCCCGAGGCGGTGCGGCCGAAGCGCTTTTTCGCCCCGGATTTGGTCTTGAGCTTGGGCATTTCGGTGCCTTTCTCGAAATTGGGTTCGTTTTGCGGATTTTAATATTTGGCCGCCAAGGCATGCCCGTACGCCCGGCCGCCGGTTGGGCCGGGGTTATACAGACCGAGGGCTGGAATGGCAAGCGGCCGGGACGCGCCGCGCCGACAAGCCCGGCGCCCCGGTTAGCGCCCTATTTGGGCGACATCACCATCGTCATCTGCCGGCCTTCGGTGCGCGGCGACTGCTCGATCTTGGCGACCTTGTCGAGCCCGTCCTTGACCCGCATCAGCACGTTCATGCCGATCTCCTGGTGCGCCATTTCACGGCCGCGGAAGCGCATGACGACTTTTACCTTGTCGCCTTCCTCGATGAATTTGAGCATCTGGCGCATCTTGACGTCGTAATCGTGGTCGTCGATGCCCGGCCGGAGCTTGATCTCCTTGACGTCGATGACCTTCTGCTTCTTGCGCGCCTCGCTCTTGCGCTTCTGCTCCTCGTACTTGAACTTGCCGAAGTCGAGGATCTTGCACACCGGCGGATTGGCTTGCGGTGCGACCTCGACAAGATCGAGGCCGGCTTCCTGTGCGCGGGTAAGGGCTTCGTGTCGGGTGACGACGCCAACCATGTTGCCACGTTCGTCGACGAGACGCAGACGCGCCGCGGCGATCTCGTCGTTGACGCGAGGACCATCATGCGTGGTCCCTCGATGCGCAACGGCGGGGGGTAGTCTAGGCGGTATGAAACACCTCCAACACGCTCCTTGCTTGCTAAGAAGTGGGCGCCGCCGATGGCACGGCTGCCTCGCCTTTCAATCTAGCGATGGCCTCGCCAAGCGCAAGGATTTCCTGATCTTTCCCGCCCAACCGGCGCAGCGCAATGCTTTGCGTTTCGGCCTCGCGGGCACCCACGACCAGTAGCAGTGGCACTTTTGCGAGACTGTGCTCGCGCACCTTCAGGTTGATCTTTTCGTTGCGCAGGTCGGCCGTCGCCCGCAGCCCGGCCTTGGTTAAGGCGTCGAGCACCACACCGGCATAGGCATCGGCGTCCGAGGTGATGGTCGCGACCACCGCCTGCACCGGTGCCAGCCAGAGCGGGAACCGGCCGGCATGCTGTTCGATCAGGATGGCGATGAAGCGTTCGAGCGAGCCCAGGATCGCGCGATGCAGCATCACCGGCCGGTGCCGCTGGCCATCCTCGCCGATGTAATTCGCGTCGAGACGCTCGGGTAGGACGAAATCCACCTGCAGCGTGCCGCACTGCCAGTCGCGGCCGATCGCGTCGCGCAATACGAATTCGAGCTTGGGCCCATAGAACGCGCCTTCACCGGGATTGAGCGTGTACGGCAGCTTCGCCGCCTCGACCGCAGTCTTAAGTGCGGCTTCGGCCCTATCCCAGACCGCATCGTCGCCGGCGCGCTTCGCCGGCCGGTCGGAAAATTTCACCGAGACATCTTCGAAGCCGAAGTCGCGATAGACCGAACGCAGCAGATCGCAGAACGCGACGCTCTCGGACGTGATGTGGTCCTCGGTGCAGAAGATGTGCGCATCGTCCTGGGTGAAGGCGCGCACGCGCATGATGCCGTGCAAGGCGCCCGATGGCTCATTCCGGTGGCAGGAGCCGAACTCGGCCATGCGCAGCGGCAGGTCGCGATAGGAATGCAGATGCTGGCGATAGATTTGCACGTGGCCGGGGCAGTTCATCGGCTTGATCGCGAGCACACGTTTGACGCCGGTGTCCTTGTCCGGATTTTCGACGGTGAACATGTGCTCGCCGAACTTTTCCCAGTGGCCGGACTCTTCCCAGAGCTTGCGGTCGATGAGCTGCGGCGTGCGCACCTCGACATAGCCGGCACAGCCGAGCCGCATGCGGATGTAATTCTCGATGGTGCGATAGAGCGTCCAGCCTTTCGGGTGCCAGAAGACGCTGCCGGCGGCCTCTTCCTGCTGGTGGAAGAGGTCGAGCTCGCGGCCAAGCCGGCGGTGATCGCGCTTCTCGGCCTCTTCGAGCTGGAACAGGTACTGTTTGAGATCTTTTTCGTGCGCCCACGCGGTGCCGTAGACGCGCTGCAATTGCGCATTGCGCGCGTCGCCGCGCCAATACGCGCCGGCGACCTTGGTCAGCTTGAAGGCGTGGCCGAGCTTGCCGGTCGACGGCAGATGCGGCCCGGTGCAGAGATCGACGAATTGGCCCTGGCGATAGAGGCTGATCGCCTCATGCGCCGGGATTTCGTGGATCCATTCCGCTTTGTATTTCTCGCCCTGGTCGGCGAAGAACTGGACCGCTTTGTCGCGTTCCCACTCTTCGCGCGTGATCGTCTCGTCACGGTCGACGATCTCGTGCATGCGCTGCTCAATCTTTGTCAGATCGTCCGGTGTGAACGGCGTGTCGCGCGCGAAATCGTAATAGAAGCCGGTTTCGGTCGCCGGACCGAAGGTCACCTGTGTTTCGGGATATAGCTCCTTCACCGCCTCGGCCATAACGTGCGCTGCGTCGTGACGAATGATCTCGAGCGCCGGCGGCGAATCGCGCGTCAGGATGGCGATTTTCGCGTCGCGCTTGATCGGCGCCGCCAGATCCTTGGGCGTCCCGTCGACCGCGACCGCGAGCGCCGCCTTTGCGAGGCCCGGACCGATCGCCTTGGCGACGTCAGCGCCCGTGACGCCGCGCGGAAAGCTGCGCGCAGCGCCGTCGGGCAGCGTGACCGTGATCGAACCGGCGGTTTTGGCGTCGGGCATGGGCGCCGGTTTATCGCAAGGGAAGCGTCGCGGCAACCTGCTCCACCGGCAGGTCGCCGAGATCGTCGCGGCGGAGAATGGTGACGCGCGCACCGCGCGGCGCCGTCAAAGCAGGATCGGACGCGGCGGAGTAGAGCACGGTCGCCGGCGCGCCGCCCGCGACGATCAGGTGCATCGGGCCGGTGTCGTTGCCGATGGCGTAGAAACAGGCGCGGCCGAGCGCCACGAGATCGCCGAAACCGGTGCGGCCGATGAGATTTTGGACAGCAGGACAGTCGCGCGCAATCTCGGCTCCGGCGGCGATATCGTCGGATCCGCCGACCAGCACCGGGGTCAGGCCGACATTGGTCAGGAATGACGCCAAACGCATGTAACGTCCCGCGGGCCAGCGCTTTTCCGGCCGGTGTCTGGAGCCACCCGGCACCAGAAGGACGAAGCGCTCCGGCAACTTAAATCGGCTTATGTCGGTGGCCGCCCACGACAAGTCCGGCGGCGATACCGTGTCGATCCCCGCCATGGCCAGCTGGTCGCGTTGCCGGTCGATCGTGTGCATCCGGTCGCGATCGGGATTGGCATGCGGATGCGATGCGCCGGCGGCGATTCCCGACCATTGCGGATACCGCGGCCACAGGAGATGGAAATAGAGGCTCGAACGATCCGAGGTCTGCAGGTCGTAGACGCGATCGAAGGAAGCTGCGCGGAATCGCCGCGCGAGAGCGAACAGCGCCCAAGGTCGCGACCAGCCCGCGCGCTCGTCGACCCAGACCGCGTCGAAATAAGGTGCGTGCCGGCCGAGCTCGGCAAAAGCCGGCGTCGTCAGCAACGTGATGTGCGCCCGCGGATGATGCGCGCGGATCGCCGCAGCCGGCCCCATCGCCTGGACGAAGTCGCCCAGTGCGCCGAGTTTGATGACGAGGATGCGCTCCGTCACGCGGCCGCGCTCGCTTATGCCGCGACGGTTGCCGTGACCGGCGCCGGCGTAGTGCCCAACAGTTCCTGATACACCGCGATCGTGCGCGCCACCATCACCGCCGTCGTGAAGTTGGCGCGGACATGGGCGATGGCCCGGGCAGCAAGCTGGGCGCGACTGTCGGCGTCAAGCGCCAGCGCCGATGCGATCGCGCCGCTCAACGCGTCGGCGTCGTTCGGCGCCACCAACCAGCCGGTCTTGCCCGGCACGACGGTCTCCACAGCGCCGCCATGCGACGTCGCCACGACCGGCCGACCCATCGCCTGCGCCTCGACGATGACGCGACCGAAGCCTTCCGGCTCGGTCGAGGCCGAGACGACGACGTCGGCCAGCATGTAAGCCGCCGGCATGTCGCGGCACTCGTCTAGCACGCGGAACGTGACCGCCGACCCGGCACGCGCGATAGCACGGTCGAGCCGTTCCCGATAGCCGTCGCCGCCGCCGCCACCGACGATCAGCGCATGGATCTGTGGCCGGTTGAGCCGCTTCATTGCCTCGATCAGGACGAAATGGCCTTTCCACCGCGACAGCCGTCCCGGCAGCATCACGACCGGCACACCGTCCGGCAGACGCCATTCCTGCACCAAGCGCGCCATGCGCTCGGCGGTGACCTTTTCCGGATCGAACCGGGTTACGTCGACGCCGCGATGGATCACGCGCAGGCGCTCGCGCGGCACACCATAGGTCGCAGCAGCATGATCGGCGACGAAATTGGAATTGGCGATGACCAACTCGCCGCGGGCCATCACTGCGTTGTAGCGCCGCTTGAGCCACGATTTGCTGCCGTAGGCATTGTGAAACGTGGTCAAGAAATGGACGCCGGCGTTCTGGGCGGCGGCGCGCGCGCTCCACGCCGGCGCGCGCGAACGCGCATGCACAATGTCGACCTCGTGCTCGCGGATGAGCGCCGCCAGCCGGCCGACATTGGCATGGATGATGAAGGGGTTCTTGGAAGCGAGCGGCAGAGTGAAATGCGTCGCGCCGGCGCGGTCGAGCTCGCGCGTCATCGGTCCGCCAGCGCTGGCCACCAGCGACCGCCAGCCGGCAGCCGCGAGTGCCGCCGCAACGTCGACGGTGCCGCGCTCGACGCCGCCCGCGACCAACGCGGGCAGCACCTGGAGCACGGTCGGCCGTCGTTTCACGTCCGCAGCCCGAATGCTAGGCTCGGTGTCCTTCATGCAGTGTTCACCGGATCGACGATGGCCGAAATCGAAACCCTTCCGCCGTCCATTTTAACACGCGAGGACGGCGCCACAATCGCTTACCATCGCCGGCACGGGCGCGCGGCTGGAATCGTGTTCCTCGGCGGTTTCATGTCGGACATGAATGGAACCAAGGCGCTCGCGCTCGACCGGTTTTGCGAGTCGCGCGGCCAGGCTTTCGTCCGCTTCGACTATTTCGGACACGGCCAGTCGTCCGGCGCGTTCGCCGATGCGACAGTGAGTCGTTGGCGCGACGATGCGCTCGCTGTGTTCGACCAATTGACCGACGGGCCGCAAATGTTGGTCGGTTCGAGCCTCGGTGGTTGGATCATGCTGCTGCTGGCAGCGGCGCGACCGCAGCGAGTCAGGGCGCTGGTCGGCATCGCCGCGGCGCCGGACGCGACCGAGGACCTAATGTGGGCGCAGTTTCCACCGGAAGTGCGCCAACGCATCGAGCGCGACGGCGCCGCGACGATCCCGTCCGCGTATAGCGAGCAGGGCTATCTCATTACCCGGCGGCTGATTGAGGACGGCCGCCGCCACCTGGTCATGCGATCGGCGATCGGATTCAACGGTCCGGTGCGACTGCTGCATGGCATGCGCGACGACGACGTGCCGTGGCAGCGCAGCCTGGCTTTGGCTGAGCGCCTCGCCGCCGCCGACGTGCGAATCACGTTGGTCAAGGACGGCGATCACCGCCTGTCGCGCGACGCCGACCTCGCACTCTTGATGCAAACCCTCGCCGCTTTGCTCGACTGAAGGTTAGTTGCGCAGGCTCGGCTGCAGCTCAAATCCGACTGCGAGACGATTGTAGGCGTTCATCGTCGCGATCACGAACGTCAAATCGGCGAATTCCTTGTCGGAAAAGGCACGCCGCGTTTCCTCGCGCACCGTTGCGCTCGGCGGCTCGATAGCCTGCCGCGTCAGCGCTTCAGCCCAAGCGAGCGCGGCGCGCTCGCGCGGCGAAAAGAACGGCGCCTCGCGCCACACGGTCATGTTGTAGAGCTTCTGCGGCCTTTCGCCAGCGGCGAGCAAATCGTGGGTATGCAGATCGACGCAATAGGCGCAGCCGTTGAGCTGCGATATGCGGAGATAAAGCAGATCGACTAGGTTCGGTTCGATCGACGAGCTTTTCATCAGCTTGTGCACCGCGCCGAGCGCGCGATAGGCGTCGCTGGCAAGCTCGCGGTAATTCGGATGCGACATCGGAAGCTCCTTCGTACTCAGATAACGCGACGCTAGTGCCGCGTATCGGCCAGCAGCAAGCCGCAATGCAGCAGGCCTGCTATGAACCGCGGCACATGGGATGCGTCGCAACCCGCTCGCAGCGTCTTCACAGCGAATTGACGGACTGCTTTTACTATCGCGGCTTGGCCGAACTGGCGACCCGACAACGGCAGAATCCCGAGGGATACGCATTCGGGTTCTGGCATATGACCGAATGGGCCAGTATAGTGCGGGATCAATGTTAAACTATTGGCGCCAAGGGCGCTTTTCGGGCTTGCGCCGTATGGCAGTCATCGAAAAAGCGGGCCACCGCGGCCGTCTCATCGTTTGGTTGGGCGCAGGCGCCGCCATCGCGCTGGTGGCCGCCGTCAGCTACGCACTGTTGGCGCCGGCACGCGTCGCGACTGCGCCGACGCAGCCGCCCGTCCCGATTGCTGTCGCCTCTGTGACGCGCCAGCCGATGCCGGTACGCGTCGACACCATCGGCACCGTGCAGACGATTGCCAACGTCGTCGTCAAATCGCGCGTCGACGGCTACATTACCGACGTCCTCATCAAGGACGGCCAGTTCGTCAAAGCCGGCGAAGTCATGTTCAAGCTCGACGACCGCGCGGCGCGCGCGCAGCTCGAGCAGATGAAAGCGCAGCTCGAAAACGCCAAGCGCGACGTGACGCGGTATCGGCCCTTGGTTGCGCAGGCGTTCGTGTCGCGCCAGGTCTATGACACGGCGGTGGCGAACGAGCAGGCGCTGCAGGCGCAGGTCGACGACCTGCAGGCGCAGCTAAGCTATTATACGATCGTCGCGCCAATCGACGGCCGCGCCGGCACCATCAATATCAAGGACGGCAACAGCATCAAAGCCAACGACCTGCCATTCGTCACCATCAACCAGATTTCGCCGATCTATGTCGGGTTCACTTTGCCGCAGTCCGAGCTGCCGGGCCTGCGCGATGCGATGGCGAAGGGGCCGGTCGCGGTCGAAGTCGAGCCCGGCGGTGATTCCGGCACGCCGATCACCGGCAAGCTCGCCTTCTTCGACAATACTGTGGACGTCAATTCGGGCACGATCGCAGCGAAGGCGATCTTCGACAATAACCAGCAACGCCTCTGGCCTGGACAGTTCGTCAACGTATCGGTGACCGAACGCGTTGATCCCGATGCGCTCACCGTGCCGGCATCGGCCGTGCTCGTCGGTCAGAACACCAGCTACGTCTATGTGATCAAGAACGGCCACACCGCGCAGATGCGGCCGGTGACCGTCGCGCGCACCATCGACGGCGCGAGCGTCATCAGCGCCGGCCTCACCGCCGGCGAACAAGTCGCCACTGACGGCCAGCTACGGCTGACCAACGGCAGCAAGGTCGAGATCCGCGGTCCCGGAGCGAAACCGGACAACCAGTCATGACGTTGCCGGAGACCTGCATACGTCGTCCGGTGATGACGACGTTGCTGATGATGGCCTTCGTGATCTTCGGCTTGTTCGGTTACCGACTGCTGCCGGTCGCGGCGATTCCGCAGGTCGATTTTCCTACCATCGTGGTCGCGGCGCAGCTGCCGGGCGCGTCGCCTGAAACCATGGCGTCGTCGGTAGCGACACCGCTCGAGCGCCAGTTCTCCACCATTGCCGGACTCGATTCGATGGTTTCGACCTCGGGTCAGGGCGTCTCCAGCATCACGATGCAGTTCGACCTGGACCGCAACATCGACGGTGCGGCGCTAGACGTGCAGGCGGCGATGACCACCGCGGCCAAGAAGCTGCCGGTCGAGATGACGACGCCGCCGAGCTTCCAGAAGGTCAATCCGGCCGATCTTTCCGTCATTCTTCTGGCCCTGCACTCGGACACGCTGCCGCTGTCGATGCTCGATGAGTACGCCGAGACGATGATGGCCGAACGCATCTCGACGCTGCCCGGCGTTGCGCTGGTCAACGTCTTCGGCGCCGCAAAATACGCGCTTCGCGTCCAGGTCAACCCCGAGGCGCTGGCGGCCAAGGGCCTGACGCTGCAGGACGTGCAGGACGCGGTTGCCGCGGCGAATTCCAATACGCCGGTCGGCACCATCATGGGGCCTGACCAGAGCTTTACGCTGCAGATGAAGCAGCACCACCGCGCCGCCGACTTCAAGCCGATCATCATCGCTTATCGCGACGGCGCGCCAGTGCGCCTTCAGGACGTTGCCACCGTTGCGGACAGCGTCGAGAACGACCAGATCGCCGCCTGGTTCAACGGCCATCGTTCGATCATCCTCGGCATCCAAAAGCAGCCCAACGCCAACACCATCGAGGTGGTGGACTCGGTGAAGGCGCTGCTTCCCGTCTTCGAGGCGCAGCTGCCGGCGGCCGCGAAGCTCAACGTGATGGCCGACCGTTCGGTGTCGATCCGCGATTCGGTCGAAGAGGTCGAGTTCACGCTGCTGCTGACGGCGGCGCTCGTCGTGCTGGTGATCTTCCTGTTCCTGCGCAACGTGACCGCGACGATCATCCCGGCGCTGGCGCTGCCGGTGTCGATTCTCGGGACATTCGCCGGGATGTACGTGATGGGCTACAGCATCGACAATCTGTCGCTGCTGGCGCTGACGCTGTCAGTCGGCTTCATCGTCGACGACGCCATCGTCATGCTCGAGAACATCGTGCGCCACGTCGAGCGCGGCGAGCGCGTGATGGACGCCGCCTTCCGTGGCTCGCGCGAAATCGGCTTTACCATCATATCGATCACTTTCTCGCTGGTGGCGGTGTTCATCCCCGTGCTGTTCATGGGCGGCGTCGTCGGCCGCGTCTTCCGCGAATTCGCCATCACCATCAGCATGACCATTCTGATTTCCGGCCTGGTTTCGCTGACGCTGACGCCGATGCTGTGCTCGCGGCTGTTGAAGCCGCACCACGAGGGTGGGAAGCAGTTCATCGTGCTCCGCTGGTCCGAGGCCGCGTTCGACAAGATGCGCACCGGCTACGAATGGATGCTGACGCGCGTGATGCGGCGGCGTCGTATCGTGCTCGGCATCACCATCTTGTCGATCGTCCTGAGCGCTGTGCTGTTCACCATCGTGCCCAAGGGGTTTTTCCCCAACGTGGACACCGGCTACCTGTTCGCCTTCACCGAAGGGCCGCAGGACGCGTCCTTCCAGTCGATGGTCGATCACCAGCAGATCGTCGCCAAGATCATCAGCGACGATCCGAACGTTTCCGACGTCAGCTCGATCATCGGCGCGACGAATTTCAGCCCGGCGCTCAACAACGGCCGCCTGTTCATCCAGCTGAAGCCACGCGACGAGCGCAGCCTGTCGGCCGACGAGGTCATCCAGGAATTGCGGCCCAAGCTCGCAACCGTGCCCGGCATGCGGACATTCCTGCAAAGCCTGCAGGACATCCGCCTCGGCGGCCGCCTGTCCAAGAGCACGTATCAATACACGTTGCAGGACGCCGACACCGACGAGCTCTATCGCTACGCCACCGATATGGAAGGCCGTATCGCGCATCTACCGGGCTTCCAGGACGTCAATTCGGACCTCCAGCTGCGCAACCGCCAGGCCATCGTTCATGTCGATACCGACAAGGCCGCGTCGCTCGGCATCACCATGGACCAGATCCGCAACACTTTTTACAGCGCCTTCGGCGCGCGACAGATCTCGACCATCTACGAGCCCTCGGACGATTACGAGGTCATCCTCGAACTCGACAAGCGCTTCCAGCAATCGCCCTCCGATCTGTCGAAGATCTATCTGAAGAGCGCAAACGGTCAGACGGTGCCGCTCGGCGCGGTTGCCACGATCGCGTCCGGTGTCGGTCCGGTGACAGTCAACCACCAGGGCCAGCTGCCGTCGGTCACCATCTCGTTCAACTTGGCGCCGGGCGTCTCGCTCGGCACCGCAGTCAACGCGATCAGCCGGCTCGAACGGCAGGTCAATCTGCCGGTGACCGTCAACACCGGCTTCCAGGGCAACGCGCAGGTCTTCCAGTCGGCGCTCAAAGGCCAGGGCCTGCTGCTGATGGCGGCGATCCTGGTGATCTACATCGTGCTCGGCATCCTGTATGAGAGCTACATCCACCCGATCACGATTTTGTCCGGCCTGCCGGCAGCGGGGCTCGGCGCGCTCGGCACGCTGATCGTGTTCCACGAGGACCTCAGCATCATCGCCATCATCGGCATCGTCATGCTGATCGGCATCGTCAAGAAGAACGCAATCATGATGATCGACTTCGCGCTCGAACGGCAGCGCGCCGGCGACGTCACCGCCGATCAGGCGATGTTCGAGGCCTGCCTGCTGCGCTTCCGGCCGATCATGATGACTACCATGGCCGCGATCATGGGCGGATTGCCGATCGCCATCGGCGTCGGCGCCGGCTCCGAGTTGCGCCGGCCGCTGGGTCTGGCGGTGGTCGGCGGCCTGATCGTGTCGCAGGCGCTGACGCTGTTCATCACGCCGGTGATCTATCTCTATCTTGAAAAGGTGCGGCTGTGGTTTGCGCCCGCTCAAGCGGTGCCCGCACCGTCTCGCGGCGACGCTATCGACAGGGATCATGCGGCGCAGGCAGGCGAGTAGGATCGCGCTTCTTGTTGTCGTTCCGTTGCTGACCGGCGCCGTACCCTCGCCGACGCCCGTCATACCGGTCTTGCCGCCGTCGGAGCGCTACGATTCTTGCTTGGCGGACACTCGGCGCGACCCCGCGGCGGCGCTCAAGGCCGCCGAGGATTGGCGCGAAGTCGGCGGCGGATTTCCGGCCGAGCATTGCGCGGCCATCGCGCTGATCGGACTGCAACGCTATCCCGAAGCGGCGCAACGCCTCGAGGCGCTTGCCGGCCAGATGATGACCGAGCCGGCGGAACTGCGCGCCGACGCGCTCGATCAGGCCGGCCAGGCCTGGCTTCTTGCCAACCAGCCGGATCGCGCCAAGACCGCGTTCGACGCGGCGTTGAGCTTCGTGCCGCATAAGCCGGATTTCCTGATCGACCGCTCCGAGGCGCTGGCCGATGGCGGTCATTACTGGGACGCAATCGACGATCTCAATCGCGCGCTCCAAGCGGATCCTAAGAACGTCGACGCACTGGTGTTCCGCGCCTCGGCCTATCGCCATGTCGGCGGCACCGATGCGCTTGAGTTGGCGAATGCGGACGCTAACCGTGCACTCGTGCTCTCGCCCAACTCGGTGCCCGGCCTACTCGAGCGCGGCAACATCCGGCGCCTGCGCGGCGACAATGTCGGCGCCAAGGCGGATTGGCAGCGCGTGATCACGCTCGCGCCGCAATCGCAGGCGGCGCATTATGCGCGTGACAATCTGGCGCATATCGACGACAGGACGCTGCAAACTGACACGCCGCAGACGCCGCCGCGCTGAGTGGCGTCCGCTCAGAAATCCAGATCGGCGTAGTGCTTGGGCGGCGGCGCACCGGGAATGTGGTCCGCCAACAGCGGTCGGAAGGATGGGCGCGACTTGACCCGGGCGTACCATTCCTTCGCCGGTTCGTGCAGGTCCCACGGCACGTCGCCGAGGTAGTCGACCACTGACAGATGCGCGGCCGCTGCGATATCGCCGCGTGAGAAATGATCGCCGGCGAGCCACCGTCGCCGCTCGGCCAGATAGGTGATGTATTCGAGGTGATAGCCGAGATTGGCCTTGGCCGTTCGCAACACCGCGGAATCGGGCGTACCGAAGCCGAGGAACCGTTTCATGATTTTTTCGGTGACGAGGCCGTCGGTCACTTCGCTGTTCATCTTGTAGTCGAACCATGCGGCGACCCGGCGAACCTCGGCGCGGTCGACCGGGTTGAGTCCGATGAGCAGCTTGTCGCGATAGACTTCGTCGAGATATTCGGCGATCGGCCAGGCGCCGGCGAGGACAGCGCCATCCGGCTCGATCAGCACGGGCACATCACCGGCCGGATTGAGCGCGAGAAATTCGGCGCGCCGCTCCCAAGTCTTCTCCACTTTCATGGTGAATTCGAGTCCCTTCTCGGCGAGCACGAGTCGAATCGCGCGGGAAAAGGGCGACAGCCAGAGATGATAAAGCACACGCATGCGGGACTATGATAACGTGGTCCACTGCGCGCCGTTAGTCGCGCGCTGCTTCGGGCGAACCTCGGCGCGCCGGCATTCAGATTAAGGCTGTGCTGGCTGTTAACCCGCCCCGCCGGAAGCGATTGAGATAGGTCGGCAATATCAACTCGAGCGCCGTTGGCTCGATGCCGAGCGCCGCGAGGCCGAGTGCGCGCGGCGCTGGGACCGAATCCCGCTGCAACATGCGCACCTGATCGCGCGTCAGCAGCGGTTTCGGCAACAGTCCCGTGAACAAGCTCAACACTGCGGCGACGCCGAACGGCACCGGCAGCAGCAACCGGCGGCGATGGGTCTCGCGCAGGATCAGTTCGAACAGCGCGCGCAGCGTTTCGACGCTAGGTCCGCCCAATTCATAAATACGACCCGGCGTGTCCTCGCGATCGAGCGCGGCGGCCACCGAAGCGGCAACGTCGCCGACGAACACTGGCGCGAAGCGCGTGCGGCCGCCGCCGATCAGCGGCAGCACCGGCGACACACGCGCGATTGCGGCGAAGCGGTTGAAGAACGCATCCTCGGGTCCAAAGATCAGCGATGGCCGAAGGATCGTCGCACCGGGAAACGCCGCCTGCACCGCCGCTTCGCCGGCGGCCTTCGAGCGGCCATAAAGCGATGGCGACGCCGGATCGGCGCCAAGCGCCGAGATATGCACGAAGCGCCGGACGCCAGCAGCAGCGGCGAGCGCTGCGAGCCCGGCCGGACCGGTTTCGTGCAGCGTCTGGAATCGCTGCGCGCCGCGTTGATGGAGAATGCCGGTGGCATTGATCACGCCATCGGCGCCCTGCAACAGCGGCGCCAGACGACCGCGATCAGTGATATTGGCGTCGATCAGTGCGATCTGGCCGACGTCGCCCATCGGCCGGAGATATCCTGCGGCACTCGCCGCACGACTGACCGCGGCGATCACGGCGCCTTCGGCCGCGAGATGTTTGACGATATAGCGCCCGACAAAGCCCGAGGCGCCGACAACGACAAAACGGCGATACCGCATGGTTTCTACCCGATGTTTGCGGCGCTGTTTTACAACAGGCGGCGCCACCAGGCGAGCCCGCCCGAAAGCCCGAAAACGCGGAGATTCATTGACAGAGCGGGACCGCATCTCTAAGTCACAGACCGATTGCCCAGGTGGCGGAATTGGTAGACGCGCTAGATTCAGGTTCTAGTGGCCGAAAGGTCGTGGAAGTTCGAGTCTTCTCCTGGGCACCACCG
>DASQGX010000113.1:0-3251 GCA_035632395.1 Allostellaceae bacterium | reverse complement strand
GGCGGCCAGCGCCTGTCCATAGGCCAATGGGTCGCTGCCGGAACCGACCGCGCCGCGATAGCGCGCGTTGTGCGCGATCAACTGGACGTAATCGGCGACCGCCGCCGCCAGGCTGGGATAAGCGCGGAACGCGGTGGTTTCGCCGACTTCGCCGCCGGCCGAGGCCTCATGCGTGTAAGCCTGCACGGTGCCGCCGGTCCAGCCCCCGCCGGCTTTGACGCCGAACAGATTGTTGCCAGGCATCGAACGGCCCCAGCCGCTTTCGAGCGCTGCCTGCGCCAGCAATACGTTTGGTGAGACGCCAAGCTGCTGCGCTGCACCTTGCAGCAACGGCGCCAAAACCGTAGCGAAGCGTTGACGTTCGGTGGCCGTCGCGCCGGACCCATCAGACGGTGCGAACTGTGCCGTTGGGCTCGACGGTGCATCGTACGGCGACGGCACCGCCACCGGATTGGCCGCGGCCGGCACTGGCCTTGCCGGCGCGTCTGGCGCCGGGCGGATTCCCATCGGCACCGACGTAATCGCCAACGGCGCGCCCGGCGTGGCGATGACGTGGCGTCCTTGCCAATATTGCAGCAACGAGAAGCCCGGTGCGGCGGCGCTGGAACTTGGCGTCAGCGCTTGTGGCGTCGCCAGTGTCGCCGGCGATTCCGGTGTTGCGTTGCCAGCCGCCGGTGGTGTTGTTGCGGCCTTCGGCATCGACTGTAGCAGCATGTCCGCGAACCCGAGCTGGTTGCTCGACGCCGCGACCTGGCTCATGACATTGGTATAAAGCGCGTTGACGGTATCGCTGCCGACGCCATCCACCATCGACAGCGGACTGCCGTCGGCATTGCGCATCAAGCCTTCCATGAGCATGGCGCCGAATTGGCCGGCGACCGCGCGGCGCACCGCCGGATCGTTCGGATTCCCTTTCAGCGCCTCGATCGCGGTCGGATCAATGCCACTGGCCAAGCTTTGCGCGACTGACGCCTCCATCTCACAACACCTTCAAGTGGGCGTGCAGCGCGCCGGCGGAACGCAGCGCCTGCAGGATCGCGATCAGATCGGACGAGGTTGCGCCGATGGCGTTGAGATTGCGCACGATGTCCGAGATTTTCGGCGCTGCCTTGATCTCGAGAATCTTGGCGGTCCTCTCCTCCGCATTGATCTGCGTGCGATTCACGACCTGCGTCGTGCCGGTGTTGCTGAAAGGCAGCGGCTGCGCTACCTGCGGCGTTTCGGAGATGGCGATCGAGAGATTGCCATAGGCCACGGCAGCGTCCGACAGCGTCACGTCGGCGCCCATCACCACCGTACCGCTCTGGGCGTCGATCACGACTTCGGCCGGCGGCGAATCCGGCGTCACCTCGATATCGAGCAGTTTCGCCAGGAACGGCACGCGGCGGTCGGGATCGACCGGGCCGCGCACCCGCACCTGGCCGGGACCCAGCGTCAACGCCGTATCGGCGCCAAAACTGCGATTGAGCGCGTCAGCCAACCGCGTAGCGTTGCCGAACGATGCGGTGTCGAGATTGAGCAGGATGCTGCCGTCACGCGCTGAGGCGAACTGCGCCTGCACCGCGTGTTCGACAGTTGCGCCATCCGGAATATGGCCGACCGTTGGCACGTTGACCGTCGCTGTGGCCGCCTGGCCGCTGGCGCTGAAGCCGCTGACCAGAACCGAACCTTGGGCAATCGCATAAACTTGGCCATCGGCGCCCCGCAGCTCAGTCATCAGGAGCACGCCGCCGCGCAGGCTCTGGGCGTTACCCATGGCCGACACGGTGACGTCAATCGTTTGGCCGGCGGCCATGAACGTTGGCAGGGTCGCCGTCACCATGGCCGCCGCGACCGTATTCGGCTGCAGGAACGCGTTGGGATTCAGCGTCAATCCCATGTGCGCGATCATGTTGGTGATCGCCTGCACGCTGTACGGGATCTGCGTCGTCTGGTCGCCGGTGCCAGCAAGGCCGACGACGAGGCCGTAGCCGATCAGCTGATTGCCGCGCTGACCCTCGACGGAGGCGAGATCCTTGACGCGCTCCGCGTGCGCGACATTGGCGCCGATCAAGGCGAAAGCGGCGAGAGCCAGGGCTAGAAATCGGGCCATAGCGTGCTGACCGTCATGAAAAGACGCTGGAGGAATCCCATTTTCGGCGCGAGATAGGTCTCGCCGTCGCCGCTGAATTCGATATAGCCCTCGGCCATGCGGGTCGACGATACGGTGTTGCTGGAAATGTCTTCCGGCCGCACCACGCCGGCGATGCGGATGTATTCCTTGCCGCCGACCAGCTGGACGACGTTCTCGCCTTTGATGACCAGATCGCCGTTCGGCCGGATACGCTGCACCATCGCCGAGACCGTGGTGATGACGCTGTCGCTTTGCGCGGTCGAGCCGCTGCCCTTGAGCGAGTTGGCGCTGCTGTACGACAGGTTCGGATTGAACTTGTTCAGCGTCGTGCCGTTGTCATGACTCCGGCCGAATGCCAATGGGACGCCGAAGAAATTTCCGACCGTGCTGTTGACGCTGTCGTTGCGGCCGATGTTCTGGCTGACGTTCTTGCTGGCTGCAGCGCTTTGCGCAATTGCCACAGTGACGATGTCGCCGACCTGGTAGGCACGATGATCCTGGAACAGCTCGAGGCCGCCGTTGCCTTCGGGTGTCGCTTGGTAGATGGCGCCGTTGGTCGCCGGCAGCTGCTCGCCCTTGTCACCCGGCAGCGGTCCGAGCGCGGCGCTGGTCACCGATAAATGGCCCGGCGGCTGCTCGCATCCGCCGAGGCCAGCGCCGAGCACGGCCAGCGTGACCAGTGCAGAGACACGCTTCATCGCTCGCTCACGCGGTCACGTTATTGAGATAGCCCAGCATGTCGTTGACGTTCTTGGCCGCTTGCGTGTTGAGCTCGTAGGCGCGCTCGGTCTCGATCATGTCGACCATTTCGTTGACCACCGAAACGTTCGATGACTCCAGGTAGCCCTGATCGATCGAGCCGAGGCCGTTGCTGCCGCCTTTGCCGGGCGTCGGGGAGCCGGATGACTGCGTCTGGATCGCGAGATCGTTGCCGATTGACTGCAAGCCCGCCGGATTGATGAAGCTGGCGAGTTGGATGAGGCCGATCTGGGTCGGCGTCGACTGGCCCTGAAGCTGGACGCTGACCGTGCCATCGGTACCAACGGTGAGCGACTGCGCGCCCGGCGGAATCGTGATCGGTGGCTGGAGCTGGTAGCCGTTTGCCGTCACCACCTGACCCTGGGCGTTGAGCGCGAAG
>DASQGX010000112.1:0-2277 GCA_035632395.1 Allostellaceae bacterium | reverse complement strand
TCATTCGCCCTCCTCGAGCGGATGGGCGGGAGCGCGCGCCTTGCTGGCGCGTTCTCTCTCGGTCGGCGTTACCCCGTCGCGAGCGCCGACCTCACAAAGTTATCCCCAGGCCCGACAAGCGTCGAGCCTTTTGCCCGGCTGCATGCTACGGCGTGCGCGAAAGCAGTTTCAACGACCGGCGAAATGGCCGTCCAGCCGCGCCATCCAGCGCGCCATGCCGTGGGTGATGTCGTCGGCCAGCCGTTCGAATTCGAAGCGAATGGCGTCGCGCCGGCGCTCGATGCCGCCGCGGTCGAGCTGTTGCAGACGGGCTTCCGCGTCGCCGCGTTCCTGCTCCAGCGCGATCGTCGCTTCGAGATAACGCAGCCGGTCCATGCCATTCGCCGCTTTGAGTTTGCGGCCGAGCTTGTCGAGCTGCTGCGCGCTGTCGCTGAGCCGCTGCTCGAGCACTTTGCGATAGAGCGTTCGGGTCATAACGCCACCGTTGCCGCCCGCCCGCGGTATCACCGTGCGGACCGCTGCGAGGAGTATACGCCGCCCGCTGCGGCACGACGACGCAGAACGCATTAAATTTCTGAGAGCATTGGAGCGGATCGAAAACAAACCAGCGCTTCGCGGCGCGATAGCAAAAAAGCCGCAATCTCTGCCGACAATGATCGCCGGCCCAGATCCGGGCCGGGGAGGCTTTATGGATGCGACCGCTTCGGCCGCGCAGGCGCGTTCGCGCGCCCGTCGGCGTCCGCCGTTCGAATGCATCGCGCTGACGCTGCAAGGCGGCGGCGCGCTCGGTGCTTATCAGGCCGGCGTCTATCAGGCGCTCGACGAAGCCGGCATCCGGCCGAATTGGGTGGCCGGAATCTCGATCGGCGCGATCAACGCCGCGATCATCGCCGGCAATGCGCCAGAGCGCCGCGTCGCGCGGCTGCGCGAATTCTGGGAGATGGTCAGCGCCAATCCGCTGTGGGGCGCCGCGGCCGATTACGCCGCCGGTCTCACCGCCGAGTTGAACACGCGCCGCGCTGTCAATCAGGCGAGCGCGCTGACCGCGGTGGTCGCAGGTGCGCCGGGATTCTTCACGCCGCGGCCGCTGTCGCCGGCGCTGGCGACGCCGGGCAGTCCTGGCGCCACCAGCTGGTACGATACCGCGCCGCTCAAGCGCACGCTCGAGCGCCTGGTCGATTTCGACCGGCTCAAAACCGGCGACACGCGGCTCAGCGTCGGCGCGGTGAACATCCGCACGGGAAATTTCATTTATTTCGACACGACGACGCACACGCTCGGCCCGGCGCACGTCATGGCGAGCGGCGCGCTGCCGCCCGGCTTTCCCGCGGTCGAGATCGACGGCGAATATTATTGGGACGGCGGTGTCGTCTCCAACACGCCGCTGCAATGGGTGCTGCAGTTCGGTCCGCGTCGCGACACGCTGACGTTCCAGGTCGATCTCTGGAATGCGCGCGGCGCTTTGCCGCGCAGCGTCGTCGATGTCGAGACGCGGCGGAAGGAGATCCTGTATTCGAGCCGCACCCGCGACAACGTCGACCACTTCGTCGAGATGCAGCGTCTGCGCCACGCCGTCGCCAAGGTCTGCGCCGCGCTGCCGGCCGAGGCCTGCGACATCCCCGAGGCGGACACATTGCGCGCGTTCGCCGACCACAAGGTCTACAGCATCGTCCACCTGATCTACCGGCCGCGCGGCTACGAGGGCTTCGCCAAGGACTTCGCGTTCTCGCGGCTCAGCATGGAGGAACACTGGCGGGCCGGCTACGCCGACACGGTTCACACGCTCGAGCATCCCGAGGCGCTGGCGCGGCCCGCCAACGGCGACGGCGTTCGGACGCTCGACGCCGCGACCGCCAAAGCCGCCAAGTCTGCGGCCGAGTGAGATGCCGTTCAACTGTTGATCCGAGGAGATTCATGAAAGCGACCGACGTTCGCGCCCGCGCCTTCGCCATGCCGCTCACCAGCCCGGCCTATCCGCCGGGTCCGTACCGCTTCGTCAATCGCGAGTTCCTCATCATCACCTATCGCACCGATCCCGAGGTGCTGCGCCGCCTCGTGCCCGAGCCGCTCAAGGTCACCGAGCCGTTGGTCAAGTTCGAGTTCATCCGCATGCCGGATTCAACCGGCTTCGGCGACTACACCGAAAGCGGCCAGGTCATTCCGGTGTCGTTCAACGGCCGCGAGGGCGGCTACTCGCACTGCATGTTCCTGAACGACCATCCGCCGATCGCCGGCGGCCGCGAGCTCTGGGGCTTCCCCAAGAAGCTTGCGGAGCCC
>DASQGX010000111.1:0-10955 GCA_035632395.1 Allostellaceae bacterium | reverse complement strand
AGACGCATCATGGGTCGGTTGGCCCAGATGCCTCATAAGCCGCACAAGCCGGGAAAATCGAGTCCTAAAGTGACTCGTCGCCCGTCGAATCGAGCAAAGCCAGTAAATCGGAAAGCTTAGCTGCACCCTTACGAAACGCGGCGCGCTTCGTTAGTCCGCCGATACGTCAGGCGCTTGCCCTCGACGCCCTTGATCAAGCGCTCGGCACGTTCTGCATCCGACACGCCAACTGCCGAGCGGTTTGAGTAACGGAAATCAAACTCGGCTAGGTAGCGGCTCAAGTGTTGCGGCGAAACGTGGTGATACGTGCCGACGATGCCGCGCTTTAGGACGCTGAAATAGCCCTCAACCGTGTTTGTATAGGCTTCGCCGCGCACGTATTCATCCGCCGCGTGGTTGACGGTTTGGTGCTTCGGATATTCGCGGCCGACCCACATAGACGTGCTGGCCTCGTCCGTCATAAGCGACGTATCGCGTTTCACTTGCGCCGTCAGGATTTGGCGCAAGCCGTCGCCTGTCACCTTGCCGACATGGAATGAGCGAACATCACCGCCACGCTCGACCAGTGAATAGACGGCCTCTTTGGTGGCAACGCCAGCGCGGCCCTTGCGATGCCCGCGCTTACTCTTGGCCTTGTTCTTGTCTTTACCACCAACGTAAGTCTCGTCCGCCTCCACAACCTTGCCGTCGCCACCGAACGGCGCAGGGTTCATTTGCTTCATCGCCTCGCGGATGCGGTGCGACATAAACCATGCGGTTTTGTAGGTCACGCCAAGCATGCGGTGCAGCTGGTGCGCCGAAATCCCTTTCTTGCTCGATGACATGAGATGGCAAGCCATCCACCACTTGCTGAGCGAGATTTTGGATCGCTCGAACACGGTACCGACCGTGGCCGTGTAGGTACTCTTGCAATGGTTACAGTAGTGCAGGCCGGGGCGGTGCTTCTTGCCATCAACCTTGGCTTGGCGATCCACAGCGCCGCAATGCGGGCACACGGGGCCGTTAGGCCAGCGCACAGCCTCTAGGGCTTCGCGGGCTTGTTCCTCGTTCGTGAAAATAGGGCTTTGCAGATCGGCCATCGGAATCTCCCGTGTATGGCCGTAATCCTAGCGCTTGTGGCACTTTTGTCAAGTATATAATTCCCAAAACTGTTAAGGAAACTCAAGGGTTTATTCACCGCTCCAGCGATATTTTTAATCGGTTGCTACGCGTAGGCGGATGGCTGTTATGAAATCCGTTTATCCAAAGCTCGTTGCCGGGATTTTCATGTTCACGCTGCTCGGTTTGGCGAGCGGCGCAGCGATTGGCGTGTTCCTGTTTCTTGCGTCGGTGCCGACGATGCGGCTGCTTCCCGATCCGTCGACCGTATCGCAGATCGCCATCGTCGTGGCAGCATTCGCCGGCGTACTGACTGCCGCAATCGTCGTCACTCTCGGCTCGGCGAGTTGGAAGAGGCGGCTCGAGGCCGAGCTTTATCGCGCACACCAGCCAAATTTCTACCCAACGCCGGTGCCGCCACTCCCGCACCTCCGAGGCGCGCCGCCGCGAATGGCGCCGGGCCGGGCTGGCAGCCGGCGCTAGCCTACGTTGAAGGAGTTTCGGTTTTCCGCTATATCGACACGCACTGCAAAGGGGATGGAGTTCCCCAAAACCGCTGGGCGGATAAAACCGCTGGGCTGATGACTCCTACCGCGGCAACGCGGCGGGGGTTTGTCCGAAACCCGCCGATGGCGGGTTTTTTCGTGCCCGTCGGATTCGGACATAACGGCGCAGGAGGATGCGCGGTGACGACTTATTTTTGGATCGCGATCGGCAGCGCGCTCGGCGGCGTGGGTCGGTTCTGGCTGGCCGGCGCCGTCGATCGCGTGATCGGCGAGACCTTTCCGTGGGGCACCGTGCTGGTTAACGTCACCGGCTCATGCCTCATCGGCTTCATCGGCACCTTGAGCGGACCCGACGGCCGCTGGCTATTGCCGAGCGACGCGCGCATCTTCCTGATGGTCGGTCTCTGCGGCGGATACACGACGTTCTCCTCGTTCAGCTACCAGACCCTGACGCTTGCGCGCGACGGTGAGTGGCTCTGGGCGGGGATCAATGTTGTGATTTCGGTAATCGCGTGCCTCGCCGCGGTATGGCTCGGCCACGTCGCCGCCGCCGCGATCAACCGGTAGCCGCAGGAGAATTCCATGCAGATTCCAAAAGACGCGGCGTTGCTGCGCATCTTCGTCGGCGAAAAGGACCGGCACGGCCACCTGCCGCTCTATGAAGCGCTGGTGCTAAAGGCGCGCGAAGCTGGCCTTGCCGGCGCCACCGTGATCCGAGGCTCGATCGGCTTCGGCCAGTCGAGCATCCTGCACACCGCCAAAATCCTCCAGCTTTCGGACGATTTGCCGATGGTCGTCGAAATCGTCGATGCCGATGCGCGGATCGAGGCGTTTCTGCCGACGCTCGACAGCATGATGTCGAGCGGCCTCGTCACCATCGAGAAGGTGCGCGTCATTCACTACGGCAAGGCCGCCAAGAGCTGACACCGGCGAGGCTGCGGCTGGCGTCGTACAACTGCAATCAAAGCGTGATATTTGCAGCCAGCAGCGGCTCTGGGGCACGCTGGCTGACGGCCGTATGGGGTGACGACGATGACGATCTTGAGGCAGGGCCGCCGGAATTTTCTCAAATCGATCGCGGCGACGGGCGGCGCGGCTTTGCTTGATACGCGCTTCGCGCCGCTGGTACGCGCGGCCGAACCGGCCGCACCCGATTTACGCCAACTGCGCGAGAAGATCGACCACATCGTTGTGATCTACCAAGAGAACCGCAGCTTCGATCATTATTTCGGCGCCTATCAATCGCCGCATGGGGCCATCGTCGCGGGCCTGCTTGACCGCGACGGACAGGGCGACTCGCGCTTTGTGGGATTGCAGAAAAACCCGGCCGGCGTTCCCTATACCTATCTGCCTCTGCCCTATCAGATTCCTGGCTTCGCCCGCGCCGTTCTCGAGAACAAACCGTTCCCTATGGCGCCGTACGTTCCGGCCGATGCCAACGTGCCATGGGATCCGATGCACCACTTCTACCGGATGTTCGCGCAGATCGATCACGGCAAAATGGATTACTTTGTGGCGCTGGCACTGAAGGGTAAGCATGAGTTTGTCGAAAAGGGTCCCGGCACCGATCCGGTAAAAATGATGCTCGCCGAATCGACGCCGTCCGGCGCTGTACTCGGCTATTACACGCGTGCCGACTTGCCGGATTATTACCGGCTCGCCGACGAGTATGTGCTGTTCGACCACTTCTTCCAGGCGATGTCAGGCGGCTCGACCGGCAACGCGCTCTATCTCGTGGCCGCGCGCTCGGCCGCGTGGTCGAAAGCGCCCGCCAACAAAATGGGCAGCCTCGAGCCGCCGGTCTTCGACCGGCCCTACGACAAGCATGGCGTGTTGATCAACGACGCACCGCCAATCAACGGTCCGACCGAAACCTTCGCTGGCTCGATCGATCTGTCGCCGCCGCCCGACGAGCAGACTTTTCCGACCATCGGCGACCGGCTCGACGCCGCGTCGCTCTCCTGGGCCTGGTACAACGAAGGCTGGAACGCGGTGAAGCCGTGGGCGATGAAAACCGCGTTCGACACCGGCGACGGCTCTGCGGTCGTCGACACGGCCGATCTTTATCTGCCGCACCACAATCCGTTCCAATATTTTCCGAGCTGGTTCGGCAACGTGAAGAACGGCCGCTTCCGCGACAGCAGCGATTTCTTCGAGGACGTGAAGAGTGGCCGCCTGCCCCGGGTATCCTTCCTGAAGGCGACCGGCGGACGCGACGAGCATCCGGCGAATTCTGCGCCACGCTGGGGCGAGCAATGGGTGATGAGCCTGCTGAAGGCGCTCGGCGAAAGCCGCTTGTGGGAGAAAACCGTGGTCGTCATCACCTATGACGAAGGCGGCGGTTTCTGGGACCACGTCGCGCCGCCGATGCCGGACGCTTACGGCTGCGGCACGCGGATTCCGGCGCTGCTGATCAGCCCGTGGACGCGGCGCGGCTATGTCGACCACCGCATCGCCGATACGACGTCGATCCTGACTCTGATCCAGGCGCGGTTCGGCCTGAAGCCGCTGCAAGACCGCGACGCCAAGGCCTACAACCTGCTCGACGGTTTCGACTTCACGCAAAAGCCGCGGCCGCCGGCTTTCGGCTAAGGCGCCAACGGTTACTGCGCGTGTTCCACAGCGCGAACGGCGTCCGCGCTTGCCGACGCCGCAGGCGCCTGCGCCGGCAAGCGTACACGCAGATCTGCGATCTCTTGCAGCGCGGCGTGGCCGGCGCCGGTCGTCAGGCCGAGAACGTGGCCGCAGCGCGTCACCTCGGCCGTGATGAAATGAAAGTGCCAGCCGGCGACGTTGACCGAGCTGGCGGTGGCCGGAAAGCGGAAGCCGACCAGCGTACCGTCCACCGCGCCCAAATCATGGACCACTTGCTGGGTCTTGATTATCTCCGCCAACGGCCGGTAGGGCGGCGATTGCTTCGGCTCGCTGCGCACTTGCATCGCCTGGAAGCGGCCGACGATGCGCACCGCGACGATGCGTGACGCGCTTACCGGCAGTGCATCGAGCGTCGCCTCGAGCTGATCGAGCGACTGACCGGCCGTGACCGGCGCGGTAGTTTGCGGATGGAAGTTGGTCACGACGGCAAACGGCGTTCGCGTCGCCGCCTTCACCGGATGGGCGACGGCATCGACCGAGCAGCGATAGGCCCGGCCGGCGAGCACCACCATCTCGCCATCGACGCCGTTATAGGTGCCGAGTCCGAAATTGCCGTGCCGCAGCAGCTCGCCGACCGTGACCGTGCCGTCATAACCGCCGGCGAGCAGGCTTGAAATGGTCGAGATCTGATAGACCTCGCCGGCCTGCGCCGGCGCCGCGGCAACCGCCAACACGAACGCGACGGCCAGCGCACGACGGTTCATGTGCAATCTATTGCCCCTTGAGTCGCGGCCCCTGCGGGGCGGATGGTGGAGTAGAGGGGGCGCTCTTCTCGACACAGACCGCCGCAGAATTCCTGGCTTTTCGACTACCCTAGCGGGCATGATCAGACCCCGCTTAGTAGTCAAATAGTACCCCGAAAAGCAAGCGCTCACATTTGTTGAGTGCACAAGCCGATATCGAGCCCGCTGGTCAATCCACCAAGCGGCACATTGCCGCTCCGGCACGATGTTAAATGACGAATGTCGGCGCCAGCGGCCAAGCGCAACCAGGCAAGGATGCGCTCGTGCACAAGCCCGTGGTTCCGTTACTCATTGATCCAGGTCAAGGCGGCAACGGTTGCGGAGCGCCATTTTCTCGCTCGCGATACGGGAATATGACGGACGATTTGTCGGACCAGAACTCGGCACCGAGCCAGCTGCTGCAGGCGGTCGTCGTTGAGACCGTCGCGTTGACGCGCCGCTTCGGTGACTTTACGGCGGTGGACGGCGTATCGCTACGCATCGGTGCCGCTGAAATCTATGGCTTGATTGGACCAAACGGCGCCGGCAAAAGCACCCTTATCAAGATTCTCACGACGATGTTGCCGCCGACCTCGGGTCGCGCGCTGGTCGCGGGTTTCGATGTCGCGAAACAGGCTGCCGAAGTGCGACGTCGTATCGGGTACGTACCACAGCTTTTGTCAGCTGATGGGGAATTGACGGGCTACGAGAACCTGTTGCTATCGGCGCGCCTTTACCTGCTGCCAGTGGCAGAACGCGAGCAGCGTATCGCCGATGCTTTGGCCATGATGGGCCTTTCCGACGTGCGAGACCGGCTCGTTCGCAATTACTCCGGCGGCATGATCCGCCGCCTTGAGATTGCTCAAAGCACTTTGCACCGTCCTGCCATCATTTTCATGGATGAGCCGACTGAAGGTCTCGACCCGGTTGGTCGGCACGCGGTCTGGAATCACATCCGCGACCTGCGCAGCAGGCTCGGCGCGGCCGTCATCGTCACCACCCACTACATGGACGAGGCCGACGTGCTGTGCGACCGCATCGCCTTGATCGATCGCGGCCGCGTCCGCGCCGTCGGCACGCCGGCCGCGCTCAAGGCCGGCGTTGGCCCCAATGCCACGCTCGACGACGTCTTCGAAAAGCTCACCGGCGCCGCGATCGAAGACGGCGGCTACAGCGCCGTTCGCCAGGAGCGGCGCGCGGCGCGCGAACACACCTAGCGAGGCACCATGTCGATCAGTGGATATTTCACCCAGGTCTTTGCGGTTGCCGATGCCGAAGCGCGCAAGCTCTGGCACGATCCATGGGAACTGGTCAGCCGCGCGACCCAGCCGGTGCTGTGGCTGGTGCTGTTTGGCGAGGTGATGGCCCAAGTGCGCGGCCTGTCGCCCGGCAGCGTGCCCTATCTCGATTTCCTCGCGCCCGGCATCCTGGCGCAGAGCGTGCTGTTCGTCGCCATCTTCTACGGCATTGCCGCGATCTGGGAGCGCGACCTGGGTGTGCTCCACCGCTATCTGGTGTCGCCCGCGCCGCGCAGCGCGCTGGTCTCGGGTAAGGCGCTGTCATCGGGCATTCGCGCCTTGTCGCAGGCGATCGTCATCTACGTCTGCGCCGCGCTCATGGGCGTGGATTTGAGCTTCGCGCCCGCCGACATCGTCTGCGCCGTGCTGTTCATCGCCTTGGGTGCGGCGATGTTCTCGACCTTCTCGCTGATCATCGCCTGCATCGTCCGCACCCGCGAACGCTTCATGGGCATCGGCCAAGTCCTCACCATGCCGATCTTCTTTGCCAGCAATGCCATCTACCCCATCGATCTGATGCCGCACTGGCTCAAAACCGTCTCGTCGATCAATCCTTTGACCTATGAGGTCGACGGGCTTCGCGCCGTCATGCTGGTGGGTGGACGCAGCAGCTACGGCCTCGGTTCAGATTTTGCTGCCTTAGCGATTGTTTGCGTGCTGATGATCGCGCTTGCGACTCGAATGTATCCGCGGATGACACGGTAAGATGCGAGTAGAATGCGGTCGAGGGTTGAGCCATCCCGAGAGGGCTTCATCATGCGGTTCGGCGCCGTGGTGGCTCTACGCCGCCGACCTCGCCGACGTCAACAGCATGACGATGTCGGATCCGGCGATTGGGATGGCCCTTACGCCCGCGGATAACCGACCGTCTGCGCGAAGGTGACAAACTGCTGAACCGGCAATCGCAACGTCCGTCCGAGCTTTGCGTAGTCCACCGCACCGCGAAACACCGTGGCGAGACCCTCGGAGGCGCAGAACAGATAGACATTCTGGCCGATGAAGCCGGTATCGACCGAAGCATAGAGGCGACGATCTTCTGGCGAGACGTCGGTCATGCGCTCGCCATGCGCGACATAGACCAGATTGAGCGGCGCGGTCCCCACGAAGTCCTGAAGGCCCGTTTGCGCGCGGATGTCATCGGACAAATAGGGCAACAAGGCGTGCGCCTTCGGATCGTAGATCGAGACGCCGTCGGACATGGCGACATAAAGATCGATCACCATGACGTGGCGCCAATAAGGCGCGGTGCGATCGCCGCTTGGGCGGTTGACGCCAAACGCCGCCCATAGCAGGTCGGATAGGACCTGCGGCGGAATCGGACGAGCCGCATACTCGCGGATCGAACGACGCAGTTTGAGAGCCCTGAGCAGGGGCTGGCCACCATCCGTATGCGGCGGCGGCAAAGACGTGGACGAGGACGGCGCCGATTTTGCAACTGCCGGCGTTGCGGCGATCGCCGCACTCGTCAAAATTCCCGTGGTGGCTTGGCGGCGGGTCATCTTCATTCCTCCTTCTCCATGGGTCGAAGTGGAAGTCATCCTCTCGAAGGACCACTGACCGCCTTGAGGACCGCGCGGCGAACAAGGGTTTCGAATAGCGGCAGCTTGTAGCTGTTCTTGGCGAGCGGCGTGGCACCATCGAGTGCGGCCTTCCCGGCTTGGCGCGCCACGGCTTCATCAATGGCACGGCCGGCAAGCGCCTGCTCCGCTGCTTTGGCGCGGTACGGTACCGGCGCAGCGGCACCGAGAATAACTGCGGCGCTCTTGCAGCCTCCGTCGGGCGAAAGGTGGAGTAATACGGCGACGTCGGCGAGCGGCCAGTCAAACGAGTCTTTCTCGCCCTGTTTCAAATATGCCATGCGCACATCGCCTGCCAGCGGCGGCAATCGGATTGCGGTCATGATTTCCCGCGGCTTCAGGTCGTTCTCGCGCTGGAGATCCCGGCTCGGCAGTACAAAAAATTCCTCGAGCAAGATGCGGCGTACGGCGTTCCCGGCATCGGTCAGCTCGACCGTCGCGCCGAGGGCTACCAAAACGGTCGCGGCTGTCGACGGATGTACGATCGCGCACGCCTGGTTGTCGAAAATCGCGTGATATTGATTCTCGCCCGGGATCGCGAAGCAGTGGCCGCCGCCTTTTCTCAGGCAGCGAAATTCGGCCGCGCGGAAGTACCAGCACCGCGGCCGCTGCAATAAATTGCCGCCGAGCGTCGCGACATGACGGATTTGCGGGCTCGCCGAGCCACCCACCGCATCGGCAAGCGCGGGATAGCGTCGCCGGATCACCGCATGGTCCGCGACGGCAGCGAGCGTCGCCGTTGCACCAATGCGCAGGCCGCCGTTCGGATCTTCAGAAATTGCATCCAATCCGGGAATGTCCCTGAGGTTGACGATCCGCTCGGGCGCCAGCAGGTCTTCTTTCATCAGATCGAGCAGGTCGATGCCGCCAGCCTTGACGACTGAGGTTTCGCCGTGGTTTGAGACGATTGACGGTGCAATCATCAAGTCGGCGACGGTCGCTGAGGCCGACACCGCAGCCTCTGAAACCGATCTGGTGTTGATCCACGCGAAACGATTCATTGCGTCAACTCCTGGTCGGGATCTTGCCAAGCGCAGCAAGGACGGCCGCTGGCGTCATGGGCAGGTTCCGCATCCGGACACCAGTCGCGTTGTAAACCGCGTTTGCGATCGCGGGCGCGGTTGCAATATTCGAAGGCTCGGCGATGCCATAGGCGTCGGTGGCGCTCCGACCTTGGTAGTTCTCCAGTACCACGACGTCGATTTGCGGCGTCTCGCGTGGTCCGGCGAGCTTGTATTGCTCGAGATTCGGGTTGACCATGCGGCCGGTGTGCTGATCGAGGATGCGCTCTTCGAACAGAGCATAGGAAAGGCCCATCAACACGCCGCCATGCACTTGGCTTTCAAGCTGCAACGGGTTGATCGGCCGGCCGCAATCCTGGACCGCGACCACGCGCTCGACGCGCACAATGCCGGTTTCGGTGTCGACTGCAACCGCAGCGAATTGGGCGCCGCCCAGATCTTGCTGCGCCAGCGCGGCGTCGCCCATTCGCCGGCGAAATCCCCCATAATCGTCGCTGCGTGAGGCAACCGCACTGATGCGATCGGTGCGCAGTTGCGCCGCCGCCTCGCGGAAACCCATGCTGCGGCCCGCATCGTTCTTGACCGCGATGCGGCCGCCGCGCGCGATCAAATCCTCCGGCGCGGCGTTGAGCGCGGGTGCCGCCTCGTGGAAAAGCGTTTGCAGGACACGCCACGCAGCGGTGCGCGCGGGCGGTGTCATCGATGCTGTCGTCCGGCTGCCATATGACGGCGATCCGGCTGGGAACTCGGTGTCGCCGATGCGCACGGTGATGTCCTCGGTATGGAGCCCCAAGACCTCGGCGACCGTCTGCGCCATTACGGTGCCTATGCCGGTGCCGATATCTTGAACGCTCGACAGCACCTCGACCGAGCCGTCACGCAAAATGCGCACTTCGCAGGCCGAATTGACCTGCACGTTTGCCATCCACAGCGATTGCGCCATGCCGAGACCGCGCTTCACCGGGCCGGGATCGGCGCCGGGAGCGTGCCTTCCTCGCCAACCGATGCGCTCGGCGCCGATGCGCCTTTCCTCGCGGCGAGCTGGGCTTAGATCAATGCGATCGCGCAAGACCACCGGATCAAGCGATAGCCGCTCGGCCAATTCATCAATCGCCTGCTCGAAGCCCAAGGCACCCGGCGTATTGCCGGGCGCGCGCATCGCACACCCCGGCCCGGCATTGATGAAGACGTCGTGCTGCGCGCCCTCGAAATTGGGACAGGCGTACATGGACTCGGCAACGTTCCCGACGCCGCCGCCGAGCGCGACGCCAGCAGTGCCGTAGCTCACCAGCGAGATGGCCGTCAGCGATCCGTCGCGTTTCGCGCCGATGCGCAGCCGCTGCCAAGTTCCCGGTCGGTTGCCGGCATCCATTTGCTCTTCCTGACGGTCGAGCATGACGCGGACCGGCGCATTCGTCTGGCGTGACAGTGCGACCGCGATCTTGCCGTAAGTGCTGAGCGTTGACTTGGAGCCAAATCCGCCGCCCATGCCGTCGACAACCACACGGACGCGATTGAGCGGCAGGTTGAAAGCCTCGGCCAGCTCGTGCCGCACGCCGGCGGTGAATTGCGTCGACATGTGGACAGTGAGGCCATCCGCGCGCCAGTCGGCCACGATGACATGCGGCTCGAGGCAGCAATGAGTCTGGACCTGGGTGCGATATTGGCCCTCGACGACGACTGCCGCTTCGGCGAATCCTTTCGCGATATCACCCCGGCGCGTGATGTGCGGGCCCCGTATGTTGCCCTGCAGGGGTAAGTCGGCAGCTGCGGGGAACCCGGATGGATGACCGGCTGGCGCCGATTCATCGTCATGAACCTGCGGTGCATCGGGTGCGCGCGCCGCATCCATATCGACGACAAATGGAAGAGGCTGATAATCGACGCGAATAAGCCGCAAGGCCGCCTCGGCGACAGCCATGGACGAAGCGGCAACCGCGGCTATTGGCGCGCCAGTATAACGGGCTACGCCGAGCACCGGATCATCGGGTTGCGCAACGGCCAAAACCGCACGGACACCAGGAAAGCCCACGGCAGCCGTGACGTCGATGCTGCGGATTCGCGCGTGCGGCAACGG
>DASQGX010000110.1:0-4578 GCA_035632395.1 Allostellaceae bacterium | reverse complement strand
GCCATGCGCGCGCGGAAGCCGTGACGGCGCTTGCGGACGAGTTTGCTGGGCTGATATGTGCGCTTCACGGCGATGACTCCGGCGAGACTTCTCGCAAAATCGACGGCGCTGTATACGAGAGCGAGTGGCCTAAGTCAACGCCGCAGCCTCGCGTCAAATTGACTAAGCGAGGCAGGTCAAAGGCTTAGGATGGCCCGCCGGCGCGACTGGCGATGCCCCCGCGGAGGCGCATGAGCGAGACACGCAACGATCGGATCGGGGGCGGCTTGTCCGCCCGTCTGCTCGTGCTGACCGTGGTCTTCGTCATGGCCAGCGTCCTTCTGGTTTTCCTGCCGTCGGTTACGCGCGAACGCACGTCCTATCTCGACGATCGGATCGACGCGGCGCATCTAGCGATTTTCGCCCTCGAAGCCACACCCAACGACATGGTTAGCAAGGAATTGTCGGACATGCTGCTCGCCCATGTCGGCGCCCATGGCATCGTCGTTCACATGGCCGATCGCACCCTCATCCTGGCGCAGGACATGCCTCCGTCGGTGGCAGCGACCTACGACCTGCGGGCGGAATCCATGCTGCAGATGATGGGCGATACGATGGCGACGCTGTTCCATTCCGGTAAGCGCGTAATACGTGTCCTCGGCGTGTCGCCCAAGGATCGCAATGTCACCGTCGAAGTCGTGCTCGACGAAGGGCCGTTGCGCCGCCAGCTCCTGCGGTTCGGCGCGCGCGTCTTCGCCGTCTCGCTGGTCATATCATTGATCACTGCAGCGCTGGTTTACCTGACGTTGCGCTGGCTGCTGGTTGCGCCGCTGCGCCGCATGACCGCGAGTATGATGGCGTTTCGCAACAATCCAGAAGATGAATCGCGCGTCATTCGTCCATCGCAGCGCCGTGACGAGGTCGGCCTCGCCGAGCGCGAACTGGCAACGATGCAAGCCACCGTGCGGCAGTCGCTGCAGCAGAAAGAGCATCTCGCGGCGCTCGGCACCGCGGTGTCCAAAATCAACCACGATCTGCGCGGCATCCTGTCGACGGCGCGCCTCACCTCCGACAGCCTCGCCAGCAGCACCTCGCCGGAGGTGAAACGCGTCGTGCCGGCGCTGCTGGCGGCGATCGATCGCGCGGTTGCGCTGTGCACCGGCACGCTCATTTACACGCGCGAGAGCGCGCCGCCGCTGCATCGCAGCCGGTTCCCGCTCGCGGCGCTCGCCGACGAGCTCGTCGGCGGCTCCGGTCCTGCCGCGCGCAACGGCTTCAGTGTCGTCAACGAAGTGCCCGCCGACTTGATCGCCTACGCCGACCGCGACCAGCTTCACCGGGTGCTCGAGAACCTGTCACGCAATGCCATGGAATGCGGCGCACACCGCTGCGCGATCGGCGCCACGCGCAATGGCGCCGGCCTGCGCATCGCCATCAGCGATGATGGTCCGGGCCTGCCGCCGAAAGCGCGGACGCATTTGTTCACGCCGTTCTCAGGCTCGGCGCGGCCGGGCGGCACCGGGCTCGGCCTTGCCATTGCGCGCGAGATCATGCGCGCCCATGGCGGCGACATCGCGCTTGAACGCAGCGATGCCAGCGGCACGGTATTCGCGCTCACGCTGCCGCCCGATGGTGCTACGGCCTAATCGAGCGCCAGCAGCTCGGATTTGAGATAGGCGCTCTCGGGCAGAAACGGATGCACCGGATGGTCCGGCGCGGCGCCGGCGCTCTGCAGCACGCGAGCGCCGCGGCCGGCATCGGCAATACCGCGGCGGACGGATTCGGCGAACTCGGCAACGCCGACATTATGCGAGCACGAGGCGATGAACAGCAGGCCACGTGGCACCACCACCGACGCCGCCAGGCGCGCGAGCTTGCGGTAGCCGCGCAGGCCGGCGCCGAGATCCTTCTTCGATTTGACAAAGGCGGGCGGGTCGGCGACGACGATATCGAAGCGTTCGCCGGCCGCTGCGAGCCGTTCGAGCTCGTCGAAGGCTTCGGCGCGCATGAAGCAGCAGCGCGCCTCGACGCCGTTTGCCGCCGCCGCACGGCCGGCCAGCGCCAGGGCGGTCTCCGAACGGTCGATGGCGACCACAGCGCGCGCCCCCCGATGCGCCGCCGTCACCGCGAAGCCGCCGGCGAAGCAATACGCATCGAGGACGCGGCAATCCGCCGCCAGCGCGGCGACGGTTTTCCGGTTCTCGCGCTGGTCGAAGAACCAGCCGGTTTTCTGGCCACCGAGTGGGTCGGCGAAAAAGCGCGCGCCGTTTTCCACTAACTCGACCGGACCGTCGAGGGCGCCCGATGCCAGCCGCACCTCCTCAACCAAGCCTTCGAGCTTGCGGCCAGCGCCGTCGTTGCGCAACACGATGGCCTTGGGCGCCAGCACGCCAGCGAGCGCGGCGATGATTTCGGACTCCAGCAGCGCCATGCCAGCAGTATTGAGTTGGGCGACAACGACGTCGCCGAAACGATCGACGACCAGGCCTGGCAGGCCATCGGCTTCGGCGTGGACGGCGCGATAATACGGTTCGGGATAAAGCCGCTGGCGCAAAGCGACCGCAGCTTCGAGCCGGGCAGCAATGAAGTCGCGATCAATGACGGCGGCCGGATTGCGATCGACGATGCGCGCCGCCACAAGCGCATGCGGATTGAATGTCGCCACACCGAGCGGCTTGCCCGACGCAGCAACGAGGCGCACCAAACTTCCCGGCAGCAGCGCCTTCGCCGCCTTGTCCATCTGGATCTCATTGGAATAGACCCAGGGGTGACCCTGCTCGGCGCGCTTGTGGCGGCCGGGCATCACGGTTACGACCGGATAGTCGGGTGCGTTCACCGCTTGGCGCCGCGCGCGTTCGCGATCGGTGGCGCGAATTGCGGCTCGATGTCCCAAGGAAACAAGATCCAGGTGTCCTGGCTTACCTCGGTAATGAAGGTATCGACCAGCGGGCGGCCCTTCGGCTTGGCGTAGATCGTGGCGAAATGCGCCTTCGGCAACAGCCGGCGCACGACCTCGGCGGTACGGCCGGTATCGACCAAATCGTCGATGATGAGATGATCGGCGCCGTCGCCGGCGGCGGTTTTCAGCACCTTGACCGGTCCTTGATCGCGATCGTCATAGCTCGCGATGCAGACGGTATCGACCAACCGCACGTCGAGTTCGCGCGCGACGATGGCAGCCGGAACCAAGCCGCCGCGTGTGACGGCGATGACGCTATGCCACGGACCGAGATCGAGCAGCCGCCAAGCGAGCGCACGCGCGTTGCGATGCAGCTCTTCCCACGAAACCGGAAATGTCTTGGTGTGAGGTTGCGGCGCGGTCATGGCGCACGATAGCGCGTCGGACCGGCGCCGCCTAGCCGCGCCCGTCAGCGGACGTAGATGCGGACCTCGTTGCTACGCACGTCGCCGCTCGTCGTCGCAGACAACGTCACGCGGTCGGCGGGCAGACCCATATTGGTCAGCGAGCGCATCACGTCTTCAGCGTTATGCTTGGACGCATTCGAGTTGACGGCAACCTGTGCCGCCGTGCCTGCGCTCGGCGCCACCGCGACGAGCTCAAAGGTCGCCGATGGCTTGCGCTCGAGCGCGCGGCTGATTGCGGTGTACAGCGCCTCTTCATAGGTCACATTAGGCCGATCGAACCGGATCACCACGAGCGGCCGGTTGCCGGCCGGCGCAACTGGTTTCGGCGCCGCTTCAGCATGCCGTGCCGGCAGCGGCGTGCGCGCCACTGGCGTCGGCGCGAAAGCGCGGCTCGCGAGGCTGGGTCCGAACAGGCGGCCGTTTTTGATCGCCTGCGACAGTGTCACCAGATTGTCGCGCTCGTTAGCGACATAATTGCTCTGCCGGGCGATCTCGTCGCTGACGTTGTTCAGCAATCCATCGAGCTTGACGGTCGTCGCATCGACCTCGCTCTGGATCGCGGTAAGCTGGCGATGGTCCTCCTCGACCGCGCCTTGCAGCGAGAAAGCCGCCTGAGTCGCATTGGTCAGGTATGACGCAAACGACGAATCCGCCGCCGCCTGCGTTGAGATCCGGTTGAGCTGCCCGATATCGCCGTTGATCCGGTCAAGCGAGGTTTGCGCCTGGTTCCATTCGGCGATGAGGTTCGGGTTGCCCGGCGTCGTGCCAGTCTGCAGGCGCGAGTTGATCCGCGCCAGGGTATCAAAATAGGCCTGCGAGTCGCGCTGGACCGAGGCGCGAGCGGTGCCGAGCTCCTGTTCGCGCTGGGCGACATTGCCTTTGAGCCGCTCGAGATCGCTGCGCAGGCTTTGCACCTTCTGGCCGACAACCGTGCCCGTGGACGCGCCCGGGCTGGTCATAGCAGGTGCAGCGCTGTTGGTCGGCTGCGGGTTGAGTTCGGCTTGCGACGGAGGAACCGAGTAGGTGGCGGATTGAGCCGGCGGCGCGGCGGTCACCGTGGAATGTTCGCCGGACCAGTTCGTTCCGAAGAGGTCGTCGGCATAGGCGCAGCCGCCAAGCAGCAACGCCGTCGCAAGAATAGCGCAGTGGCTCGCACGAATCGACATGTCGGAATTGCCCCCGTTACGCCCTCACAGTTTACGCAACGCGGCAAACCCCGACAAGCGTTTAGCA
>DASQGX010000109.1:0-1962 GCA_035632395.1 Allostellaceae bacterium | reverse complement strand
GGATTGGTGGTCGCTAACGAGGATAACTTCCTCAAAGTGCGCGAAGCGGCGACGCTGATGGGCAATCATGCCGCGCCGGACGATTGCTATCTCGCGCTGCGCGGCCTGCGCACGGCGGGCGTACGTTTGCGGCAGCACCAGACGACGGCGCTCGAACTGGCAAACTGGCTCGCGAAGCGACGCGAGGTCGAGCGCGTGCTCTATCCCGCCATGCCCAGCGATCCCGGCCACAATCTGTGGAAACGCGATTTCACCGGTGCCTCGGGGCTATTCAGCTTTGTCCTGAAGCCCGGCATCCAGAAGCGCGCGGTCGATGCGCTGCTCGACGGCATGGAGTTGTTCGGCATGGGCTTCTCATGGGGCGGTTTCGAAAGTCTGCTGGTGCCGGTTTATCCGCAGCATCTGCGCACCGCGACGCCGTGGAACGCCGGCCCGACGCTGCGCGTCCATGCCGGGCTCGAGGATGTCGGCGATTTGATCGTCGATCTCGACGCTGGCTTCAAGCGGCTGAACGCGGCGGTCTGACGCCTGCATTGCCCTTACCCGTTATATATGATCGGATATAATCGTCGGCGCAGGAGGGATTGGTGCTGACGCTGACACCGGTCGAAACGGAAGCATTGCTGCTGAGTTTGCGCGTCGGTCTGGTCGGCACGCTGTGCAGCCTGCCCCTGGCTCTATTGGTCGCCTGGCTGCTGGCGCGGCGCCGCTTCGTCGGCGAGCAGTTGCTCAACGGTCTGGTACATCTGCCTCTCGTCTTGCCGCCGGTGGTGGTCGGCTTCGCGTTGCTGGTCCTGTTCGGACGGCACGGACCGATCGGCGCGTGGCTCTACAGCACTTTCGGTTTCACCGTCGCCTTCAACTGGAAGGGCGCGGCGCTGGCGTCGGCGGTGATGGGCTTTCCGCTGATGGCGCGGGCAATGCGTCTGTCGCTCGAGGCCGTCGACCGCCGGCTTGAAGCGGCGGCGCGTACGCTGGGTGCTTCGCGCTGGCATGTCTTCTGGACCATCACCCTGCCTTTGATGTCGCCAGGGATTCTGACCGGCGCGATCCTGGGCTTCGCGCGTAGCGTCGGCGAATTCGGCGCGACGATCACCTTCGTTTCCAATATTCCAGGCGAGACGCAGACCCTGCCGTTGGCGCTTTACGCCTTCACGCAGGTGCCCGGTGGCGATCCGCCGGCGTTCCGCCTGTGCGTCATCGCGGTGATCGTTGCTATGGCGGCATTGCTGGCGTCGGAACTGGTGGCGCGGCGGCTCGATCGCCGCATACGGGGCATGCCGTGATCGAGGTCGACGTCGAAGCGGCGCTCGGCGATTTCACGCTGGCAGCCAAGTTCGTGGCACCGAGCGCCGGCATCACGGCACTGTTCGGCCGCTCTGGCGCGGGCAAGACGTCGATCATCAATGCGTTGGCAGGCCTGCTGACGCCGACGCGCGGCCGCATCGCGGTGCGCAACGAGGTGCTGTTCGACAGTGAGCGCGGCATCAACCTGTCGCCGAACCGCCGCCGGCTCGGCTATATCTTCCAGGAAGGCCGCTTGTTTCCGCATTATTCGGTCAAAGGCAATCTGCTCTACGGCGCGAAGCGGGCGGATGCTGGCGCCTTTGACCGTATCGTCGTGCTGCTCGGCCTCGGCGATTTGCTGCGGCGGCGGCCAGGCGATCTATCGGGCGGCGAGAAACAGCGGGTCGCCATCGGCCGTGCGATCCTGGCCGAGCCGCGGCTGTTGCTGATGGACGAGCCGTTGGCCGCACTCGACGCCGCGCGCAAAGAAGAGATCCTGCCGTTCATCGCGGCACTGCGCGGCGCGCTCGACATTCCCGTGGTGTACGTCAGCCACGCAATGGACGAGGTCATCCGCCTCGCCGACACGCTGGTGCTAGTCGACAGCGGCAAGATCGCCGCCACCGGCACGGTCGAGGCGCTGACCAGCCGGATCGATCTGCGGCCGCTGACCGG
>DASQGX010000108.1:0-2418 GCA_035632395.1 Allostellaceae bacterium | reverse complement strand
GGTCGCGGTGCGCGAACCCGGCGCGTTCGTGCTTGGCGCCGACACGGTCGTCGCTTGCGGCCGGCGCATTCTCGGCAAGCCCGGAACCGAAGACGAGGCGCGGCGCTGCCTGAATCTGCTGTCGGGCCGTCGGCACCGCGTTTATGGCGGCATCGCGGTGGCAACGCCGTCCGGCAAGATCGCCAGCCGCCGCGTCGAGACGGCGGTGCTGTTCAAGCGCCTGACCGACGACGAGATCGCCGATTATCTTGCGCGTGGCGAATGGCGCGACAAGGCCGGCGGCTACGCCGTCCAGGGTCTCGCGGCGCGTTTCGTGCGCGGCATCGTCGGCTCTTACTCGAACGTCGTCGGCCTGCCTCTGTACGAGACTGTCGCGCTGCTCGCCGGCCAAGGCTACACGCCGGCGGCGCGGCTCGGCCAATGAGACGCACGATCGCGGTTGCGGCGTCGGGCGGCGAGTTGTGGGCGGCGCTTGCGGAAGACGACACGGTTGTCGAGCTGCGCACGACGAGCGGCGGCGTGCCCAGCCGCGTCGGCGAAATCTGGTTCGGGCGGATTGTCGGCGTGCGGCCGGAGCTGCCGGGCGCGCTGGTCGACATCGGCCTCGCGCGGCCGGCGCTGCTCAGTGCCGAAGACGTCGTGCCGAAAGCGCGCTTCAAGGAACTGCGTGAAGGCGAAGCGGTCCTAGTCGAAATCGGCAAGGATGCGCGCGCCGACAAGGCCGCGGGCGTGACCATGCGTCTGTCGCGCGCCTTGACGCCGCCGGCGGATAGTCAGCCGCCGTTGCGCCTCGATACACCCGTGCCCACCGCGGCGGCCTTGATTGCGCCGTGGCTCGATCCGGCGCCGGTCGCGATCGCAGTCGATGATCGCGCCGCTTATGCCGAGTTGCGCAACTGGCTGCGCGTTCACGGTCCCGCGCTGGCCACAAGTCTGACGTTCGCCAACGAGCCGCTTTACGAAGCCTTCGGCATCGCCGACGCCGTCGAGCAGGCGCTGGCGCTGCGGCTGGCGTTGCCCGGCGGCGGCTTTTTGTTGATCGAACCGACGGCGCTCGGCGTTGCGATTGATGTCGACAGCGGCGCGGCGCGCTCGGCGGCCGCCGCCAATATCGAAGCCGCGCGGGCGCTGGCGCGGCAAATCCGGCTGCGCAATCTGTCGGGGCCGATGATGGTCGGATTCATCGGCATGAAAGCGAAGGGCGAGCGCGAGCCCGTCCTCGCGGCGCTCAAAAAAGCGCTGGCGCGGCACGCGCCGGACACGCAGGCGCTCGGCTGGACACGGCTCGGCCATGTCGAACTGGTGCGCAAGCGAAAGGCGCCGTCGCTGGCGGAATCGATCGCGGCGACGCGCCGCTAATTTGTCAGGATGACGCTGCTGGTACTGGTGCCATTGCCCGTGCCGGAACCGCCCGAGCAGGAAAAATTATACTGCATGTCGTTGCCGTAATTGTACGAATCGAACGTGCCACCCATGTCGTTCCAATTGTACTTATAACTGTTGCCGCCGAGATCGGAGCAGCTCGGCGCGGCGTTGGTCATTTGCGTGCTCATCGTCGGCCCGCTGCCGCAATTGTTGCAAACACCGTTCATGTTGCCGTAGCCATCGTAGGTGTTTGTGTTCTCGCTGAATCCGGACGTCGTGTAGCACTGGCCCTGCGGTGCGCTCGTATAGGTCCAGGTTCCGGTGCGCGAATTGTAGGTGCCTTGCTCGACCACCAAGGCGCAATCCTGTGTCGTCTCATACACGCCGTGCGTGCTGGTGTTCGTTCCGCCGGGCGCGGTGTTCCAATCCAAGCTCGGCGGTTGCAGGCTCGAATAGAGCCACTGGATGTCGCCGGGCTGCGAGCCGTACATGTTATTGCCGTAGTTACAGCCGCCGAAGGACGGGCTGCGTGAGCCGGTGATGTTCTCGATGGCGAAGCCGATCTTGGCGCTGGCGGCGACGTTGAAGGTCGCGGTCTGTGTTGGGCTCTGCGTGTTGTTGTTCCACAGCAAGTTCATCGCCGACGCATCCGGCACGCCGCCGCTCGCCGGCACGATGTACCAGTAGATCTTGTTGATGTCACAAGCGTAACTGACGAAACCGCCCATGTTAAAGCTGGCGGTGACGACGGGATTCTTCGCGGTTGCCGTTGCCGACACGGTGATCGGGCCGCGGACCACAGACAGGAACATCGACGGCACCGACAGCGAGGCCGACACCGACATGGTATAGGCGACGTTGTTGCCGCTGCCGGTGGTGCCCGGCGTGACGGTTGTCGAGGCGACGGTAACGCCCGATGGCATCGAGGCGGTGCCGTTGTTGAGATAATTCTGGGCTAGTGTCTGGGCGGCGGACTGGGCCGAGGGGCTGGTATAGGCGCTGGCGCCGGCGAGCGCCGCGGCATCGACCGTGCTTTGCAGCGTGACCCGGATC
>DASQGX010000107.1:0-16791 GCA_035632395.1 Allostellaceae bacterium | reverse complement strand
GGTCGAGGCGCTGCCGGTGCTCGCCAGCGCCACCGACCGCAAGGTCATCGGCTTCGTCACCGAGGCCTATGCGCTCCGCCGCTACAACCAGGAACTCGAACAGGCCCGCGGCGACGAGTTCGCCGATCCCACCCTCTTCGGACCCGTCTAGGATAGAAGTATTATATATTTCATTGGTTTAGCGGCGGTCGCCAATTCCGCCGCGGTGGGCCGGCGGACACTGGCGCCAGCGGTCGCGTTATCGCGTGATCATTTAGGTTGAGCGCGGCCCCAACCTTGTGTTCGATAGCAGCGACGATTGCGTGAAACTCGCCACCGGCCATGTCGCCAATTCGGACACGAACGTGGAACAACGCTGTACTTGCGCCGACGGCCCACCATCAAAACTCGACTTCGACTGAATCGCGCCGCACAAGAAACGGGGACGCACGTATATGACCACGGGCACGACACGCCAGCTGCGCATCGAGGACGAACCACTGTTGCGGGGCAAGGGCCGCTATACCGGCGACGTGCACGAGCCGCGCCAGGCCGTTGCTGCGTTCCTGCGCGCGCCGATGGCGGCGGCAACGATCCGCCGCCTTGATACCGCGGCGGCGCAAAGGGCACCCGGTGTGCTGGCGGTGCTGACGGCAGCCGACATGACCGGAACCGGCAGCCTCGCGCATCCGCTGCCGGTGCCTGGACGGGGCGGCACGAAACTCGTCGCGCCGCGCTGGCCGACATTGGCCGAAGGCCGCGTGGTCCATGCCGGTCAGCCAGTTGCGATGGTGGTCGCGGAAAATCGCACGCAGGCGCAAGATGCCGTCGAGCTGATCGAGATCGATTACGACGAAGTCCCGGCAGTGGTCGATGCTCGCCGCGCCATCGAACCCGGTGCGGCGCAGGTGTGGCCCGAAGCACCGGGCAATATCGCCCTCGATTTCACATGGCCGCTCGACAAGGACGGCAGCAACGCTGCTGAAGTGGCCAGAATCATCGCCGGCGCGCCGCTGGTGGCTCGGTTGTCGGTGTCGAACCAGAGACTGGCTGTCGCCAGCTTGGAACCGCGCACGGCGACCGGTTGGTACGACGCCAAGACCGGCGAGTACACGCTCCGAACCGGAACCCAGAGTGTCTGGTTGATGGCCAATCAGATGGCGGAGCTTCTCGGCGTCAAGCCAGTGCAAATGCGGGTCATGACCGACGATGTCGGCGGCGCCTTCGGCATGAAGAGCGGCGCCTATCCCGAATATGTCGCCATACTGGTGGCAGCTAAACGGATTGGCCGGCCTGTCGGTTGGGCATCGACGCGGTCCGAGGCGTTTCTGTCGGACAATCAGGCGCGCGACCAGGTGATGGAGGGCGAACTCGCGCTCGATAAGGATGGCAAGTTTCTGGCAATGCGCGTCAAGTCGGTCGCCGATATGGGCGCCTTCGCCAATGGTGCCGGACCGCTCACCGCGACGATCAACATGGCGCGTTGTTTCCCATCGGTCTATCGCATTCCACGCATCGTCTGCGACGTGCTGTGCGTCCTGACCAACACGGTTCAGCTCGGTCCCTATCGCGGTGCCGGCCGGCCCGAAGCCAATTATCTGATGGAGCGGTTGGTGGAGGAAGCGGCGCGCGTCAGCGGCATCGACGCCGTCACCCTGCGCCGCCGTAATCTCGTTTCGCCGGCGGAGCTGCCCTACAAGGGCGCGATGGGCACGGTCTACGATAGCGGCGATTTTCCGGCGATCTTCGACAAAGCGCTCGAACTCGCCGACCTCAAGGGTTTTCCCACGCGCAAGCAGCAGAGTGCGGCGCGCGGCCGCCTGCGCGGCATCGGCGTTTCGTGCTTCTTGGAGCATTCGGGCGCGATTCCGCCGGAGGGCGCATCGCTGTCGTTTCCCGGCGATGGCACCGTCGTTGTCGGTTTGGGTGCGCAATCGACCGGCCAAGGGCATCTGACGGTCTTTCGCCAAGTCGCATCCGAGAAGCTCGGCATCGATCCAGCTAAGGTGGTGGTGCGCGAGGGCGATACGCGCCTCGGCGTCGAAGGGCACGGCAGTTTCGCCTCGCGCTCGGCCGCGGCCGCCGGAAGCGCCATCTTCTTCACTGCCGACACGGTGATCGAGAAAGGCAAGAAGGTGGCGGCACAAATGCTGGAAGCGGCCGAAGCTGACATCGCCTATCGCAACGGTATTTTCGAGATCACCGGCACTGACCGAAGGCTTTCGCTGTTCGATGTCGCCAAGAAGGCACACGAGCTCAAGGCCAAGGGCGAGATCGCCGAATCGCTCGACACCAACAAGGTGTCGCATACGCCGCAGCATTTCCCCAACGGCTGCCATGTCGCCGAGATCGAGATCGATCCGGAGACCGGGGCGCTCGATATGATGGCCTACAGCGGTGCCGACGATTCCGGCCGCATCCTCAACGCGATGATCGTCGAAGGCCAGGTCCACGGCGGCGTCGCCCAGGGGCTCGGCCAGGCGCTGCTCGAAAACGCGCTTTATGACCAATCCGGCCAGCTGCTGGCCGGCTCATTCATGGACTACGCCATGCCACGGGCCATTGACATGCCGCCGAAGCTGAGCGACGCGCTGCTGGAGTTTCCCTGCAAGACCAACCCGGTCGGCGTCAAAGGCGCGGGCGAGGCCGGCACCACCGGCGCACTCGCGGCGATTATGAACGCGATTGCCGACGCCATTCCCGGAGGCACCGGCCGCGCGCTGCAAATGCCAGCGACGCCGCAAAAAATCTGGCAGGCGTGCCGCGCGGCACGGAGCGGTGGCCGCGCATGAGTTTCGTCTATTCCTGTGCGCCCGCCGCCGCCAGCGGTTCCGCCCTACGCCGCAAAAAAGCCAAGGCCAAGACGCGTGCCGCTGGCGCACGCCAGCCAACTGTCGACATCCACTGCCATCTCTTCACGCCCGAGGCGGCAGTGTTGGTCAAGGAGCTGATGCGGCCACAACATGATCCTTATGCACTCTTCCAAAGCGCCGCATCGAAGCTGACCGACGCCAAGCAGGCCTCTGCCATCGGGACCAAACTGACCTCGATCGAGGAGCGGCTCAAGACCATGGACGCCGATGGCATCGACGTCCAGGCGGTCTCAACGGCGCCGGCGCAATACTATTATTGGGCTGATGGCACGCTGGCGCTGCGCACTTCGCGCCTGATCAACGACAATATTGCGCGCATCTGTGCCGCCCATCCCGACCGTTTCGTCGGTTTGGCGACAGTGCCGATGCAGGTGCCGGAATACGCCGTGCGCGAACTCACCCGTGCGGTACATGAGCTGGGCCTCAAAGGCGTCGAAATCTGCCCGCACATCGAGCAGGAGGAGTTGGCGGCGGAGCGCTTCCGGCCGTTTTTCGCCAAGGCGGAGGAGCTCGGTGCGGTGATCTTCCTGCATCCGCATGGTGTTCCGGACGGCCGGCGTCTCGGCGATCACTTCTTCCAGAACATCATCGGCAATCCGCTCGACACCACGGTGGCAATTCACCACCTGATCTTCGGCGGTGTCCTCGAGGCCTATCCCCGGCTCAAGATCGTCTGCGCCCACGGCGGCGGCTATCTGCCGCCGTACGCCGGGCGCATCGACCACGCCCACGCTGTCCGGCCTGACGTCCGCACCAAGATCAGCAAGGCGCCGTCGAGTTACTTGAAGAAGCTCTATTTCGACACGATCGTGTTCACCCACCACCAACTGGCCTATCTGGTGGAGCAGTACGGCGCCGACCACATCTTGCTCGGCACCGACTATCCCTATGACATGGCGCTGCCGGATGCGGTGAGGTTCGTGCAGAAGGTGCCCGGCCTGTCCGAGCGCGAACGCGGATTGATACTCGGCGGCAATGCGGCGCGGCTCTTGGACATCAAGCTGCCGCCGGCAGGATCGGCGCGGCGTTAGAACGCCTTGAAGACCTGGATCAGCGCCGGCCCGATGAGCACGATGAACATCGACGGCAGGATGAAGACGATCATCGGTATTGTCATGATCGCCGGCAGCTTGGCAGCTTTTTCTTCGGCCTTGAGCATGCGCTCTTCGCGTAGCTCGGCGGCGAGGACGCGTAGTGCCTGAACCAGCGGCGTGCCATATCGCTCGGTCTGTACCAGCGTGTTGATCAGGCTGCGCATCGCCGGAATGTTGACGCGCTTCACTAGATTGGTCAACGCGTCGCGCCGGTTCGGCAGGAATCCCAATTCAAGCGCGGTGAGGTGCAATTCGTCGCTCATCTCCGGCATGAAACGCCGGAATTCGCGCGCGACACGGATCAGCGCGCCGTCCAGGCTGAGGCCGGATTCAGCGCAGATCATGAGCAGATCGAGAGCGTCCGGCAGCGCAGAGTGGAAGCGGCGGTGCCGGGCCTTGATCATGTTGCGCAGCACGATCGGCGGCGCATAGGTCGAGCCAATTGCGACGACGGCGCCGAGTATCGCGACGTGCATCGCCGTCAAATCGAACGGTGTGCTGAAGATCAAAACCAGGCTGGTCAGGGTGCAAGGCAGCAGCAGGCGAATGCCGACGTACACGACCAGCGCCTCCCGGTTGCGATAGCCGGCCTGGACCAGCAAGTTGGCGGCTTTGTCGGCGTCGGCGCCGCGGGTGAGTTTCAGCTTCTCGACCAGCGTTTTCAGCAGGGTCGTGCCGAGCTCGGGAGCGCGGCTCTGGCGGGCGCGCGGCGAACCGGCGGGCGGTGCCGCGCCGATGCGGCGCGCGACCATGGCGGAGAGCCGATTACGTAACGGCGCGGCTGCGTCCCAGGCGCCGTAGCCGGTCACCAGGACGCCAAAAATCGCGGCGGCGAGCGCGAGCGTGAAAAAGACCTCGCCAAGCCCGTTCATATGCGGAACCGGCCCAAGCGGATCATCGTGAAGATGCCGACCACCAGCGTCGTCATCGCCGCCGTCAGATACATGTGGCCGGACGGTGTGTTGAACAGCAGCGCGATATAATCGAAATCGAGCGCCGCCAGTATTCCCATTACGACAAAGGGCAACGCACCGATGATCGTTGCCGAAGCCCGAGCCTCGGCCGAGAAGGTGCGGATCTTCAGATGCAGTTGTCGGCGGCGCCGCAGAATCACGTCGAGGTTTTCGAGCGTTTCGGCGAGGTTGCCGCCGGTTTCGCGCTGGATCGAGAAGGCGATCGCCATGAAGGTGAATTCGGGCAGGTCGAGGCGGCTGGCGGCTTCCCACAACGCCTCTTCCAGGGGTTGGCCGAGCTGGATCTGGTCCGAGATGCGGCGGAATTCGGCGCCCACCGGCTCGCTAATCTCGCGGGTCACGCCGATGACCGTCTCGGTCAACGGCAGACCGGCGCGCAGGCCGCGGACCATCAGACCGACGGCATCGGGAAAGACCGCGATAAAGCGCGTCGCGCGGCGGTTGACGAGATAGTTGATAAGCACGCGCGGACCGAGAATCGTCGCGCCAATTGCTGCCGGCCAACCGATGACCGGCGCGATGCCGATCTCGGTCAAGCCCACACCGAGGATCAGGCCGAAGACCGCCGCGCCGATCGCCACCTTGCCGAGGGTGAGGTTGGTACCGGTGCGCGCGAGCTGCTTGCGCCAATGATCGGGATTGGGCAGGAAACGGCCGGCCAGAGCGTCGAGGCGCGATTTCTTGTCGTCGCGTTTCAGGGTCAGCGCGACGGCTTCGGGGTCGGGCTTGCCCACGAAGCGATCGCGGACCTTGCCGAGCCGCTCGACGATGTCGGAGCGCTCCTTGGTATCGGTCGCGCCCGACCAGCCGGAATAGGTGACGCCGAACAGGAGCAAAAAGACAACGAGCAGGAAGATGGCGTCGACCATGACGCCTACCCGACCGCTTCGAGCAGGGCGCGATCCAGGCCGTAATACTCCGCCCGCGTGATGAAGTGGGGCCGCAGGCCGCTCGACATGAACGTACCCTTGAGCGAGCCGTCCGGCATCTGGCCTTCATACTGGTAGGTGAAGAGGTCCTGCGTCGTGATCACGTCGCCTTCCATTCCGACAATCTCGGTCACGGCGACGACGCGGCGAATGCCGTCGCGCATGCGGCTGATCTGGATGATGAGGTTGACGGCGGCTGCGATCTGCTGGCGGACGGCCCGCGGCGTCAGGTTCACGCCGGCCATGCCGACCATGTTTTCGAGGCGGGTCAGCGCCTCGCGCGGCCGGTTGGCGTGAATCGTCGACAGCGAGCCGTCGTGGCCGGTGTTCATCGCCTGCAGCATGTCGAGCGCCTCGGCGCCGCGGATCTCGCCCAGGATGATGCGGTCGGGGCGCATACGCAGGGCGTTCTTGACCAGGTCGCGGATGGAAATTTCACCTTTGCCTTCGAGGTTGGACGGCCGTGTCTCGAGCCGGACGACGTGCGGCTGCTGCAGCTGCAATTCGGCGGCGTCTTCGATCGTGACGATGCGTTCGCCCGGATCGATCATCTGCGACATGGCGTTCAGCAGCGTCGTTTTGCCCGAACCCGTGCCGCCCGAGATGAGGATATTAAGGCGCGAGCGCGCGGCGATCTTGAGCACCGTCGCCATGGCCGGCGAAATGTTCTTCTGTCGCGCCATCACGTCGAGCGTGAGGCCCTTCTTGGAGAATTTACGGATCGAGATGGTCGGGCCGTCGAGCGCCAGCGGCGGCGTGATGATATTGACGCGGCTGCCGTCCTGCAGGCGCGCGTCGACGAGCGGCGTCGATTCGTCGATGCGCCGCCCGACCTGGGTGACAATGCGCGTGGCGATGGACATCACGTGCGCGTTGTCGCGGAACGAAACACCGGTGAGCTCGAGCTTGCCGCGGCGCTCGACGTAGACGTGTTTCGCGCCGTTGACCATGACGTCGGTCACGGTCTCGTCGGCCAGGAGCGGCTCGAGTGGGCCGAGGCCCAGCATGTCGTCGAGTAGAACCGTGACGAGCTGGCGCTGCTCCGCCTGATTGAGGTTGATGCGCTGTTCGACAACGATCTCGCTGACCATTTCCGCGAGCTGGCGCGCCAACTCGTCGCGTTGCAGCTTGGCGGCGACCTCGGTGTCGATACGTTGCAGCACCAGCGGGTAGATGCGCGGCGCCGCCTCGTTGACGTTGGCGCTGCGCATCGCGACCGGACGCGGCGCAGTCGGAGCGGCCTCGGGGAAAGCAGCAGGCTCGGTTCCGCGCGGCTCTGGGTCTTGGGTGTCGTCCGCGCGCAGGGCCGGCCTAGCCAGTGAAACCTCGGTCGGCCGGGGGCGAACGTCCAGCACGGCCGGACGCGGCTGAAGCTCGTCGGCGTTCACTCCGCGGCGGCCGAACATCAGGCGCTCCGCTTCAGGAAGCTCGGGAGGATCGCGCGCGGCGAGAACTTGGCCGGCATCTTCGCCAACGGCAGCTTGGCGAGGACCGAGCCGGTTTTGCCGGCCGCGGCTTCGATACCGGCGATATGCATGGCGACGGCGCGGATTGCCGCTGCGGCCGGCGCATGTTTCAGCGCCGCCGGCAACACGCTGCCGGTCGAGGCGGTGGCCAGAGCGGCAGTGGGCTCGAATGGAACGACGTGGTCGAGTTTGACCGCAGTAACGCGCTCGAACTCGGCCTTGGCGATTTCGCCGCGATGCTTGGCGCCGACGTGGTTGGCGACAATGAGATGGCGGCCCGCCGGCGTCATTGTCTTGGCGAAATCGGACAGCCGTAGCAGGTCGCGCGCCGAGGCCAACGACAAATCGGTCACCAAGCCGACCGTCGCCGACAGCGTCAACACGCGGCGAACCTCGTCCGAAAGTACGCGCGGCATGTCGATAACGACATAGTCGTAATCGTGGCGCAGCACATTGAGCATGGTGTCGATCGCACCCGGTGCGACGTGAATCTGATCGACCAGCGGTTCTTCGGCCGCCAGCACCTTGAGTCGCGGGCTTTCCTCGAGCATGGCGGCGCCGAGCAGGCGGCTGTCGAGCCGCGACGGGAATTCAAGCGCCTCGCGCAGGCCGGCCGCCGGCACCAAGTCGAGCGACAGCGCCACGTTGCCGAACTGCATGTCCAGATCGACCAGCGCCACCCGCTTCTGGTAGATATGCGCTAGGCACCAGGCGACCGAACCGGCAATGGTCGTGGCGCCGGCGCCGCCGCGGACGCTTACGAAGCTCACGACATGGGCCTGGGTCTTGGCCGTGCCTTGGCCGAGCTGGCGCTTGCTGTCGCCGCGCAGCGACCGTTCGAGCATGGCCAGAGTCACGGGCTTCAGCAGATAATCGGTGACGCCGAGCTCGATCAGGTCGCGGTAGAGGGTCAATTCGTTCCGCTTGCCGAGCGCAATGACCGTCATCTCCGGCGGACAGAGTTCGGCCAGATCGCCCAGCGCCTTCACCGGATCTTCGACGTCGTCGACGTCAACGATCAGCAGGTTGGGCGGCGCGTGCTTGGTGATGTAATCGTTCGCGGCGGCGACGCCGCCGTCGACCGCAACCGGATTGCGCCATCCTTGGGCCGCTGCGAGATCGCGCGCGACCTGGCGCGTCTCGGGTTCGGCGACGCAGGCCAGCAGTCGCGGGCCGGGGCCTTGGCCGGCTTCGGTTTCCGGAGTGAGGTTTGCGTTATTGTCCATTGCTGCCACTCGAAATGCCGCCGCCCGATGTCGCGCCGCCCGAGCCGCTTGAAGCGCCCCCATAACCGAGGCTTTCCGCCTGCGGATTGGCTTTCTGTTCACCTGTTCGATAAGCTTCGACCGCGCGCATACTCGGTGCGGCGTCAGTCGAGCCTTCCGCGTGACCTGAAACGAGGTCGCGCGGGTCGGCAACCATCAAATACAGATCGGCGCCGTTGGCGCAGCCAAGCGTGTTGATCGGCCCGTTCGACGGATTGTAGGACCCGATCGCCGCCCAAGGCGGACACGCAGGCGGCAAGGCAGCCTCGCGATTGGCCGTCACGACGACGGCATCGGCAGTGAAGTTGGGATCGGCCGGCGCCGCGTGGTGTGCAACGCCGAGATTATTGAGCGTCTGGTCGACGCTGGCGCGGCGTGCTTCGGCGATCGGGCTGTCGCCGCCGACGATCGTGACACCGCCAACGCTATCGCGACGATCCGTGCCGACGAAGGCTTGCAGGTCGGCGGTCTCCGCCGGGCTCAGCGCGGCACTGTTAGGTGCGAAATGCACGGTATGCGACTGCTGCACCATCTTCACCTGAATACGGTTGAACGGCGCGATGTCCGGCGCAGCCGGAGCACAGCCCGAGAGGATCAGGCCGGCGGTCATCGCAACGGCGAGGACCGGGTAGCGGCAGGAGAGTGAAAGGGCGTTTGTCATGCGGATTCTCAATCGAGCTCGAAGCCGACTTGGCCGAGCGGCATCGCCGCCTTGCGGCCATCGGGCAGCGTAGTGACGGCGGCGGCCGGCATCGGTGCAGGTATGGTTGGCGGCTGCGTCTGCGGATGGTTCATCGCGCCACTGAGCATGTCTGAATCCGTCGGCGGCTCCAGGCCGTCGTTGGGTGTCGCCATCGGCCCGTTGACCGGCTTGACGACATAGGGCGTCACAAGGATGACCAGCTCGCTCTCGTTGCGCTGGAAGGCTTCCGAGCGGAAGAGCTGACCGAGGATCGGAACGTCGCCGAGCCAGGGGAATTTGTTGATGTTCTGGTTGACGTTGTTCTGGATCAGGCCGCCGATAGCGAAGGTCTGGCCACTGCCGAGCTCGACCGTGGTTTCGGCGCGCCGCGTCGACAGGCCTGGCACCGAGACGCCGGCGACGGTAATGGCGGTCGAGTTGTCGATCTGGCTGACTTCGGGCGCGACATGCAGGCTGATGCGGCCGCTGTTCAAAATCGTGGCGATGAACGACAGGCTGACGCCGAAATTCTTGTAGTCGATGGTGACGACGGCGCTGCCGCCGGTTCCGGATTGCGGCACTGGCACCGGGAATTCGCCGCCGGCGAGGAAGCTCGCCTTCTGGCCCGATACCGCCGTCAAGTTGGGCTCGGCCAGAACCGTGAGCAGGCCGTGGGTCTCGAGCGCATCGAGCGTCGCGTTAATCTTGGTGCTGGCAAGCGGCCCGCTGGTATAGGCAAAGCCGAGCAGGTTCGCCGCCGTCCCGCCGATGGTGGCGGCGGGCGTGCTGGTCAAGCTGCCGTTGAAGCTCGGCCCATGTGAGGTGGCGGTCCCGGTATTGGTCCAGGCGACGCCAAGTTCCTTCAACGCGGTGCGCGAGATTTCGGCGATGCGCACATGCAGGTTGATCTGGTTGGGCGCAACCAGCTGCATCTTGTTGACCAGTTGCTTGGGATCGGGGACGTATCGCGCCGCGATCTGGCGGATATCGTCGCCTTCGGCGGGCGAATTGACCGGCCCTTGGAGAATGATCGAGTTATCTAACGGTTTGGCCTCGACCTTGGTGCCGGGCACCAGCTGGTCGAGAGCACGCTGGAGTTCGGCGGCGTCGGCGTGCACGACGATCGGGCTGTTGATCAGCACGTTGTCCTGCTTGTCGAGCGCGAAAAGCGTGGTGGTGCCGGCCGCCTTGCCGACGAGATAGATGATGGTCGGCGATTTCACCTGGATATCGGCGACGTTCGGATCGGCGACGAAGATATTCCCGGCCGGCCGGTCGAGCCGCAGGATGACGCCTTTACCGCTGGCGAGCGAGATGATCTGCCCATTTGGCGCGATGATCTGCGGTCCGGCATAGGCGATAGCCGGCGCCAGCGCCAAGCTCAGCGACATCACGAGGGCGAGCGCGTGGATCGCGCGCGCGACGAATCGATTATGCGGACGACGCAGCATCACTTGCCTACTGCTCGTCCAGCCGCGCCGATCGCTTTGGCGGCAGCTGCGCCTGCGGCACCATAGGCCGAGCCCTGCGGCGTCGGCGCTGGCGCTGCCACCGGCGGAACAGCGGCAGTCTCGACCGCGCGGCCGCCGGTGAAATCGATCGACGATTTGCTGGTGCCGCGGACGATGTCGACCTGATCGCTGGGCGTCGAGGTGCCCCCGGTCCGATGATGAACGAACGGCATCTCGACCGCGTCGGTATCCCAGGTAAGCGTCGGCTGGTGCGGTTGCGCGTCGTTCTCGGCCGTGCCGACGCTGCGCAATGTCATCGCCAGCTTGCCCATTTCCGGCAGCAGCGCGACGACTTCGGCCTGCTTCGGCGTCACCTCGAGAGTCGCAGTGCGTGCCAAGGGCGAATCATGCGCTTGATCGTCGATTTTCTGATCGACTGCGAGCACGCGAATGTCCTGCAACACGGTCTCCGACATGCGTCGCGGCTGTGCGTTCTTGTCGGCCGAAGGGACGTCCATCGTCAGGATCAGATCGACGCGGTCGCCGGGCATCGCCAGGCCGGAGAGTCCGACGCCGCTTTGCAGCGGCACGGTGATGGCGCGATAGCCCGGCGCGACGATGGCGGCGAGGAAGCCGCGATCGCCTTTCTTGACGATACGCAGATCGGAAATCGGCTCGCCTGGCGCGATGCCGTTCTTCGCCACCGAGCCGACGATCGTGTCGAGATTGATAGTGCCTTTGACCATGTAGGATTTGGACACGTCGTTGTCCGGCCAGCTCTGCCAAGTAAGGTCTTCGGTACGGATGAAATGGCCAGCAGGCAGCGGCTTGGCCGCAACCAGGATCATTTTCGGCGGCGTCGGCGCCGCCATTTGAGCGACCGGCGCAGCGGCTTCGGTGCGCACGTGCTCGACCCATGCGCGCACAACCAGCGCGGTGACTAGCGACAACACCATAGCGGTCGCCAGCAGCAGCAGTCGGCGAGGCGGAAGAGTTGCGAACATCGCGTGGTCGGTCCTCTCAGCGTCCATTCCGGCCGATACGTTCGAACCATGGCGAACGGCAGTCGGATGGCGGGTTTACTGTGAATCGATTGTGGCGAACTCTGGTTAATACCCGATGAAAACCACGCGAAATCCGTCTCTTAGGCCCATACCTACCACTACGTATTTATTGGGCGGCGACGGCCTCGGGCGCCTTGTCAGCCGCGGCCTGGCTGGTCGGCCGGGTCGCGGGGCTGGCGAAATGAACTCCTATCAGGGCCGTGCGATCCGAGGCCTGGCCGGGTTTGCCGCCGGCGTTGCGGTAGGCGGCGAGCTCGGCGTCGAGGGCCGTGCGGTCGGCATCGCTGGTGACGGTCTGGCGGGCTTTGTCCATGTCGCCATGCACCGCCTCGATGAAGGCGAGGTTGCGGCGATAGCGTGGCGCCGCGTTCGGCATCGCGACGAGCGCCGTGAGTGTCTTGACGGCGCCGTCATAGTCGCCCGAAAGGAATTGGGCCATCGCCAGATTGTTGAGCAATCCCGTGTGCTTGGGCGCGATCGCGAGGCCGGATTTATAGGTTTTGATGGCGGTGTCGTATTGTCCCATCGAGCTATAGGCGACGCCGATAGCGCTAAACAGCGCCGGGTCGTCCTTGCGGCTGGCAAGGGCGATATTGAACTCGTCGATTGCAGCCTGCGGCGAGCCGCGCACCAGCATCAATTCACCCAGGCGGAAAGCGGCTTCCGGATCATCCGGCTTTAGCACCTGAACCAGGTGGTACGCCTCGTAGGCCTGAGTGTACTGACCCAGCGCGATGTCGGCCTTGCCCAGCCGCAGCAGCGGCACTGGCGAGTTCGGATCGTCGCTGTGCGCCTTACGGTACAACGTCGCGGCAGCGGCGTTGTCGCCTTGGGCTACAGCCTCGTCACCGCGTTGGAGTGCAGGCTTCGAGGCTTCGATCTCGTTATGCATCACATCGGCCTGGGCCGCGGCGATCTTTTCGGCCGTCGCCGCCTCGTTATCACCGAACATCGCGCAGCCAGACAGGGCCACGGCGCTGGCGGTCGCCAAGGCGAGAATCCGTAGGGCATTGCCGCCGCGCGCGATGCGCGTCAGCGCGGTGGTGGCGATAACCTCGGAACGCGACACGGCAATTCCCTCGCACGCCGACGTGAATGGTTAGCGGGAGTGTCGCGCTTTGTGGTTAAGTATCAGTGAAGTCATGAATTTAACCGTGGTCGCGGCAAAATCCCCGACATGGCTTGGCGACGGCGTCAATCCGGCCGGCACTTATACTGTTTTTGAAATGAAACAGTGCAGTATTTACGTTGAATTTATTTGTGATCGTTTGCAATCGATTTATAGTTGACTAAGCGTCCGTTAACGGAGCCCCGCCATGTCCGAGTTTCTCCGCCGCCTTGCCACCAACGATTCCGGCGTCACTGCGGTCGAATACACACTGCTCTGCGCGCTGATGGGCCTCGTCGTGGTGACGAGCTTGCGCGACGTTGGTCTTGCGCTCAACAGCACGTTCGCGACGCTCGCTCAGGCTCTCGGCCGTTAGGCGTTTCGACGCACGCCTTATAATATTGTCGCGTATGCGGCTCGGGCGCTTGAAGCGTTCGCGGCGTCTCTGGCCTTTTGTCATGATGCTCTCGCTGGCGGCCTGCGCCACGCCAGCACCGGTTACGACTGGCATTTCCGAGCCAACCATCACCGCACAAGATCGGCGCACCTGCCCGGGCGGCGTCGTACCGGCCGCGCGCATCGAGTTCGCCAGCCGCGCGCCGAGCTATGACAACGCGACGCCGTCGGCACAATTGTCGACCGACGCAGGCCTGACGGTCGGCCGCGTCGCGCTCGGCGTCACGGAGGTTAAGTTATCACTCAGCGCCCAGTATCGCATCCGTCACGCGCCGGCGCTCACCGAAGGCGTCTGTGCCTATCCGGACGACATTGTCCTGCGCCTCAGCTATGCCGTGCGTATCGTTCACGTTGCGCACGAATTCGCCAACGAGCCGTGCCTGCATGCGGCGATTTTGGCGCATGAGATGCGGCACGTTGCACTCGACGACAAGCTCATCCCGCGCGAAATCACCGCGTTCGACACCGGCCTTCCGGCCCGTGTCGGCAATGGCGCGGGATTCTGGGGCGCCGATGCCGCTGCCGCGGACCGGCGCGTCGATCAGGTCGTCACAACGGCGGGTGCGGTGCTCGTGAAGACGCTTGACGATGTGCGCCAGCGCGAACAAGTGCGCCAGATCGATATGCCGGACGAACAGCCGCGCATCGCAGCGGCTTGCGGCGGCCGGCTCAATCAGCTGATCGGAGTCGCGCGCTAAGCGTCAGCGGGCAATGCGCGCTTCAACTTCGGCGCAAAGATAGTGATAAAGGCAGATATGGACTTGCTGGATGAGTGGCGTGTCCGTAGCCGGCACCGCCAGCAAAATATCGGCATGGGACGCGAGCTTGCCGCCGCCTGCGCCGGTCAACGCCACGACCGTCATCGCCTTTTTGCGGGCGGCCTCGGCGGCGGCGATGACGTTCTTTGAATTGCCGCTGGTCGATAGCGCCAATAGCACGCCGCCGGCTTCGCCGAAGGCTTCGACTTGGCGCGCGAACGCGCTGTCGTAGCTGTAATCGTTGCTCCAGGCGGTGACGACTGCAGGGTCGGCCACGAGCGCCATCGCCTTGAGCGCGCGACGCTCCTTCTTGTAACGGCCGACAAGCTCGCCGGCGATATGCATCGCGTCGGCGGCCGAGCCGCCGTTGCCGCAAGTCAGCAACGGTTTCTGGGATGCCAGCGCTGTGTGGATGACGCCGATCGCCCGTTCGACTTGGGCTTCATCGATGGCGGCTGCGGCCGCAGCCAGCACATCGCGCGAAGCGTCGAGATAAGTCCTGAATCCGCCCATGATCCCCGCGCGTATATGACATGGCTCGGTGCGCGCATAAAGCGCCGATTTGCCGCGCGTGTGCGCGAGTGCTGCATTGCGGCTGGCGCGCTTCAGACGATCCGGCGAAACGCGCTACCATACGACGAAACGGATGGCCGGGACTGTCCGATTCAAGGGAGACAAATCATGACGCAATGGGTTCGGTTCGAGCACGACGGACGCACCGGCTTCGGCACGCTCGACGGCGACACGATTACTATTCATAGCGGCGACATGTTCGCCGGCGCCAAGCCCACCAGCGAAACCGTCAAGCGCAGCGCGGTCAAGCTGCTGGCGCCGTGCGAGCCGTCGAAGATGGTCTGCCTGTGGAACAACTTCCACCAGCTCGCGGCCAAGAACAATTTCGCCGTGCCGCCCGAGCCGCTTTATTTCCTCAAGGCCAACAACGCGTTTTGCGGACCCGATACGCCGATCGAGCGTCCCAAATCCTATTCCGGCCGGGTCGTCTACGAGGGCGAGCTCGGCGTCGTCATCGGCAAGAAATGCTCGATGGTGAGCGAGGCCGAGGCGCCTGCCTATATCTTCGGCTACACCTGCGTCAACGATGTCACCGCCGTCGACCTGTTGAAGAAGGATCCGACCTTCGATCAATGGGTCCGCGCCAAGAGTTTCGACACGTTCGGTCCCTTCGGACCGGTGATCACCACCGGCGTCGATCCGATAAAGCTCAACGTCCGCACCATCCTCAACAACAAGGAGGTGCAGAACTATCCGGTCGCTGACATGTTCTTCCCGCCGGCAAAGCTGGTGGCGATGGTGTCACGTGATATGACGCTGATGCCGGGCGACATCATTTCCTGTGGTACGTCGCTCGGCGCCGGCATCATGCCCGAAGCGCATAACATCATCGATGTCGTGATCGACGGCGTGGGTTCGCTGCGCAATCCGTTCGACCAGATCGTGCCGAGTCCCTATCTGCTCAAGGAAGCGCCCAAGCCAATGCGCATTTGCGTCGTCGGCGCCGGCGCGATCGGCGGCCTGATCGCGGCCAAGCTGGCGCTCGCCGGCAATCCGGTCACGGTGGTTGATATCGGCCCGCATCTCGCCGCCATCAAGGCGAACGGCATCAAGCTCGAATGGGAAACCGGCAAGACCGAGATCGCCAAGGTCACGGCGGTCGATAAAGCGGCCGACGCCGGCAAGCAGGATCTCGTCATTCTTGCGGTCAAGGCGCATCACCTCGAGGAAGCGGCGAGGGATATCGACAATCTGCTCGATGCCGATACCGCTATCTTGACGGTGCAGAACGGCCTGCCGTGGTGGTACTTCCAACGCCTCGGCGGCAAATACGACAATCGTCGGCTCGACAGCCTCGATCCGACCGGCGTGCTGGCGAAGAAGATCGATCCCAACCGGTTGATTGGCTGCGTCGTTTATCCGGCGGCGGCGGTTTCGGCGCCGGGCGTAATCCATCACGTGGAGGGCGACCGCTTCCCGGTCGGCGAGCTCGATGGCAAGGACACCGAGCGCGTCAAGCGGCTGCACGACGTTTTGACCAAGGCCGGCCTCAAGTCGCGCGTGCTCAAGGACATCCGCGGCGAGATCTGGCTCAAGGCCTGGGGCAATCTGTCGTTCAATCCAATCAGCGCGCTGACGCATGCGACGCTGGCCGACATCTGCCGCTTCCCAGAGACGCGCCACCTGGCGGCGCGGATGATGGAAGAAGCCGAGACGATCGCCAAGAAGCTCGGCGTCACCTTCCGCGTGTCGATCGAGAAGCGCATCGCCGGCGCCGAGAGCGTCGGCGCGCACAAGACCTCGATGCTGCAGGATGTCGAAGCCGGCCGCGCGCTCGAGACCGAGGCGCTCATCGGCTCGATCCTGGAAATGGCGCGCATCACCGAGACGCAGGCGCCGGCGATCGAGTCGGTCTATGCCCTGGTCAAGCTCTTGAACAAGGTCATGCTGACCGAGGGCGTCGCGGTTGTTGAAAAACCGGCGGCTGGCGCCAAGGCGGCTTAGCGCGGCGCCGGACTCACTCCGCTGCGTTTGAGTTTGGCGGTTTGGTCTTGCCGGCCGCCCAGTAATCGGGCTTGGCCTTGGTGGCGGCTAGACGCTGGGCGGTCTCGAAGCCGGGCGCCATCGACGCGTCGGTGCCGGAGAGCACCTGGTGGTGCTCGATGTTGAGCAGTCTGAG
>DASQGX010000106.1:0-4340 GCA_035632395.1 Allostellaceae bacterium | reverse complement strand
GGAAAAGGAAAGAGTCACTGTGTTATTGCTTTCTATCGATACGGCCGAACGCGCAGGCGTGGCGGCCTGTGTTTTTGGCTTGCCTCGCGCGAAACCGAGGTGCCGTGTTGTTGGTGATTTCTCGAAATTGGTGGCGCTGGGGATCGAAATCCGCCGCGCTTCGCGCGATCGCGAGAATGTAGTGGCGCTTACATGGGCCCGCTTGCGCGCGAAGTCAACCGAATAACGCCAGCGCCGACGAATTGCCGCAGCGGTTAACGAAAGATCACCGCAGCGATAACGGCGCTATTTGGTCAGCGGCGCGGTCGGACCCGTTGGCGCGGCGGGTTTCGCGGGCGTCGGCGATGTCGTCGGCGCCGGCAGCGACTGGGTCGGCATCGCCTGATCGATCACCGAGCTCGGCGCGCGGCTGCGCGCGGCGATGATCGCCAGCGCGATGCTGGTCAGGAAGAAACCGACAGCGAGGATCGCCGTGGTGCGCGTCAGCAGGTTGGCGGTCGACCGGCCGGTCATGAAGCCGGACATACCGCCGCCGCCCATGCCGAGGGCGCCGCCTTCGCTCTTTTGCATCAGGATGACGCTGACCAGCGCCACCGCGAGCAGCAGGTGAATGACAACGATAACCGTGGACATGGGCGGGGTTTTTAGCCCTTCCGGCGGCCAAATGCCAGCCTTACCGCAAGTCTAAGATCGCGGCACAACCTGGCCCGCGCCGGCGCCGACCGAAGCGTTCCGACCGCCATATTTCGTGTTTTGTCGAAATCTATATTGACCACCCATCCGGCCGGCCTTACTTTTCGACTATCTTCGAAATGTGACAGATTGGCGGATGGCATGAAGGCGGAAAACGCGGTGGCGGCCCTCGGCGCAATTGCGCACGACCACCGGCTGGCGGTGTACCGCATGCTGGTGAAACGCGGACCGGCTGGCCTGCCGGCGGGCGAGATCGCCGCGCGGCTCGAGTTGCCACCTTCCTCTCTTACCTTCCATCTCCAGCAACTCCTGCGCGCCGGTCTCGTGACCCAGAGGCGGCTCGGCCGTCAACTGATCTACGCCGCCGACTACGCGGCAATGAATGGCCTCGTCGCCTATCTCACCGAGAATTGCTGCGGCGCCGCCACCGCCTGCGCACCGGCTTGCCAGCCCGCGGGAACAAAACCGATGCGCACACGCAAATCCGCATGAGCCGTATCTATAACGTCCTGTTCCTCTGCACCGGCAATTCGGCGCGCAGCGTCATCGGCGAAGTTTTGCTCAACCATTGGGGCAAAGGCCGGTTCCACGCTTATAGCGCCGGCAGCCAGCCAAAAGGCGCGATCAATCCGCTGACGCTCGAATTGCTGCGGGCGATGAAGCTGCCGACCGGCAGCCTGCGTTCCAAAAGCTGGAACGAATTCGCGCGCCCGGATGCGCCGCGCATGGATTTCGTCTTCACGGTCTGCGACCAAGCCGCGGCCGAAACCTGTCCAGTGTGGCCGGGCCAGCCGATCACCGCGCATTGGGGCGTGCCCGATCCAGCCGCGGTCGAGGGTACGCACGAAAAGAAAAAGGCGGCCTTCCGCGATGCCTTCCAGCGACTCGACACGCGCATCAAGCTGTTTCTCGCTTTGCCCATCGAGAAGCTCGATCGGCTCGCCTTGCAGCGCGAAGCGCGGCGGATTGGCGGCACAAATACGCCCGCAGACGCCGCGTCGTGACGGTCGAAGCCAAGGCAAGGAGCGAGACGGCTGCTGCGCCATGCGCGACCGCATGCGTTCAGCAGGCGGCCATCGAATTCGTCGCCACCGGTTTTCTGCTTATGGCGATCGTGGGTTCCGATGTCATGGCCGAACGCCTCGCCGACGGGAACGCCGCGCTTGCCCTCCTCGCCAACGCGATTGCGACCGGCGCGGCGCTGGTAGCGTTGATCCTCGCCTTCGAACCGGCCTCGGGCGCACACATGAATCCATACGTCACGCTCGCCGCCGTTGCGCTCGACGGCTTCGACCGGCGCCTGGCGGCCATCTATATCGCGGCGCAGGTCGCGGGCGCGATCGCCGGCGTCTGGATCGTGCATTTGATGTTCGGGATGCCGGTACTCGAATTGGGTACCAAAATACGTACCGGTGGCGGCCAATGGCTCGGCGAAGCAGTTGCCACTTTCGGATTGTTGGCGACGATTTGGGGGTGTCGCGCCCGGCACGCGCCGGTTACCGCGTTTGCCGTCGCTGCCTTCATCACCGGCGCCTACTGGTTCACGTCGTCGACGGCGTTCGCCAATCCGGCCGTGACACTCGCGCGAGCGCTGACCGACAGCTTCGCCGGCATCCGGCCACAGGACGCGCCTGGATTCATGCTGGGGCAAATCGCCGGCTTCGCCGCAGCCTTGCCGCTATGCCGCGTGCTGATGCAGCAGGACTAGTTAGCGCGAGGAAACCGCCAGCTGCTCGAAGCGGCGTTCCTTCATGTAATTATCGAGGCCCCAGCGCGTCACCTGCGCCATGATCTCGTCGAACTCGCCGTCGGGCAGCTTCTTATAGACAAAGCGCTCGCCGCGGCCGAACTTGCTGAAATCCCATTGCCGGTCGGCGAACTCGGCCGGAATGGCGTGTTTCCATAACGGCAGATACTTGGCGAGGTTGGCGTCGATCGCCTTTTCCGCCCGCGCCAGCGCGCGCAGCACCGCGGCGAGCGTCGCCTGGTCGAGGTGCTCGGGCACCCACCAGATGGTGTGGAACGTGTTCTCCATCACCTTGCGCAGGCCCAGCTGATCGGCCATGGCGATCTGCGGCGGCAGCAGGCTCGCCGCTTCAACTTCCTTGTTGAGCAACGCCGTGAGGCGTGCGCCAAAGCCGCCGACGTTCACGACCTTGATGTGCTCGAGCGGCATATAGGGCTCGAGCCGCCACGGCACGTTGAAATGGCTGCCGGCGCGCATGCCGACCGCGATCGGCACGTCGCGCAGATCCTCGGGCTTGCGGATCTTGGAATCCGGCCGGACGTAGATCGCCCACGGCGAGATGCCGTAACAGTCGGACACGAAGCGGCCCATGCCGGCGCCGGCGTTGCATACGCTGCCCCATTGGCAAGCGCTCTGGATCACCTCGGCGTCGCCCTGCTGATAAGGCTGGTCCTGCGGCCGGTTGAGATAGTCGAGATCCTTCCAGCTCGATTGCGTGCCACGGAAGGTCTTCCAGTCGAATTCGACGGCGAGGCCTTCGGCGGCGAAAAAGCCCTCTTCCTGGGCGACGAAATCGGCGAGGCCCATGCCCTTGGGCGCGATGCGGATCGGCTTGAGGGACTGCGCCATGTGCGTCTCTCCCTGTCGTTGTCGCCAATACCAAAATCTATTCTAGACCACGGCGCGATGCCTGTCGCGGCGGCAGGAAGGCAGCGCTGCCCACTAAACGTCTTCCCACTTCGCGGCGCTGGCGCCGGCGAGGGCGCGAACGCGCTCTTCGTCCTTGGCGAATTCGGCAGCGGCGCCGGAATAGACCACCTTGCCATCGTCGAGCACGTAGGCGCGGTCGGCAATCTCGACCGCGGCGCGCACGTTCTGTTCGACCAGCAGAACCGAGATGCCTTCCTTGCGCGCGGCAACCACCACCTTGAACACTTCCTGCACGATCAGCGGCGCCAAGCCCTGCGACGGCTCGTCGAGCATCATCAGCTTCGGATTGAGCAAGAGAGCGCGCGAGATAGACAGCATCTCTTGCTCGCCGCCGGAAAGCTGCCGGCCCTTGTTGCTTTTGCGCTGCGCCAGGCGCGGGAAAAGCTCGTAAATCCGCGGAATCGTCCACGGGCCCGGTCGCTCCATCGGCACCTTGAGATTTTCCTCGACCGTCAGGCTCGGGAAGATGCGACGGCCTTCGGGCACATAGCCGACGCCGAGCATGGCGATGCGGTAGGGCGTCCAGTCCGTCGTGGCGTGGCCGAAGATGCGCACCGCGCCGTCGCGCGCATGCGTCAGGCCGACAAGGCTCCGCAATGTCGTGGTCTTGCCAGCGCCGTTGCGGCCCAAGAGCGTGACGATCTCACCCTCGCGCACTTCGAGACCGACGCCGTGCAGGATGTGGCTCTTGCCGTAAAAGGTGTGCAGGTCTTCGGCCTGCAACACCACCACGCCGCTCATGCCGCCTTCCCCAGATAGGCCGTCTGCACCGCCTCGTTCTTGGCGATCTCGGCCGGCGTGCCTTCGGCCAGCAGCGCGCCTTCAGCCAGCACCATAATGCGATCGGCAAGATGGAAGACGACGCGCATGTCGTGTTCGATCAGTACGATGGTCAGGTTCTGGGTCCTGTGCAGCTTGCGGATGAGCTGGGTGATGTCATACGTCTCCTGATCGCCCATGCCAGCCGTCG
>DASQGX010000105.1:0-3109 GCA_035632395.1 Allostellaceae bacterium | reverse complement strand
CGTCGCAAGCTGTTACGCGCCAGTGGCTTCTTGAGCGTGTTGGCAGCGACGCAGCCATGGTTCGCCAAGTTGGCGCAAGCGGCCGACGTGTCGGCGCCGAACGGTACCGGCAGCCAACGGACCGATGCCGGCCGCCTGCATGTCGTCGAATCAAACAAGGAAACTGTACGGCTCGGCGTATTCGACGCCAATCTGCCACCAATCCTGACGGTCAATTCGGGTGATACGATCAGCTTCCCAAATACCTGGTCGCATTTCCTCAACGAATTGCAACCAGGGGTGCCCGTGGACAAACTGGCGCAATTGCGCCGCGACAATCCCGGCAAGGGTCCGCACACAATTATCGGGCCGATCGCGGTAAAGGACGCCGAGCCCGGCGACGTGCTCGAAGTTCGATACCGGAAATTCGAGACCTATACCTGGGGTGCTGTCTTCAACAATCCGGGACCGCTCGGCACCGGCCTGCTGCCGCAGGATTTTCCGCAAGGTCAAGTGAAGTACCTGGACCTCGATCTGCACGCCATGAAGGGAAAATTCTCGTCCGATATCACGGTCCCGCTCAAGCCGTTCCAGGGCACGCTCGGTGTCGCGCCGCCCGATGGCTATTACCCGCCGCTGACCCCGGGCGTCACCAGCTCGGTGCCGCCCGGCCCGCATGCGGGCAATTTGGACCTGAACGAGTTGACCGAAGGTTCGACCCTCTTCATTCCGGTTTGGAAGCCGGGCGCGCTCATCTTCACTGGCGATTCACACGCGGTGCAGGGTGACGGCGAAATCAACCTCTCGGCGCTCGAGACGCGCATGAAGGACATGCGCATCCAGGTTATTCTGCATAAACAGAAGAATTTCGCCTGGCCGATAGCGGAGACCCACACCCACTGGATCACCGTGGGTCTCGACAAGGACTTAAACGCTGCCATGACACTGGCGGCCCGCAATGCCATCAAGTTTCTCGCGGCGCGCGCCAAGCTGACGGAGCTTGACGCCTACGCTCTCTGCAGCATCGCGGCGAGCTTCCGCGTCACCCAGGTGGTCGACATCGTGCGCGGCGTCCATGTCATGATTCCGAAGGCGCTGTTCGCTGCCGGATTACGGCGCCAGATCACGGTGGTTTAAGCGGGTTCAACGGGCGCAGCCGGCGCGGCCACCCATGGAACCGCGGGTTGGCACAGGCGTTGGTATGTACGAATTTTAGCGCCGTGCCGCTTTAGTCGGGTTGATTGGAGCGCGCGGTGCCGATATTTTGCGCTCCGCAGCGCGGCAGAGCCCGCCTAGATTTGGAGGACCGATCTCATGAACCGACCCGCCGCGACCGTAAGCGACCCCTTTCCCGTCAACGCCGTCGGGTACCGGCGCCTTGCCGTCGCGTTGGCGGCGGCGGCACTGATCGCCATACCGGGGGCAAACCGTGCGCAGGCTGCGACGGACAGTCCCGATGCGTTCATGTCCAATCTCGGCGGCCAGGTGATCCAGCTGATCGGCAATCAGCAAGCGCCGGCGACCGAGCGCAAGCAGAAATTCGCCGCCCTGATGAACCAGTCGTTCGACGTCGACGGCATTGCGCGCTTCGTCCTCGGCCGCTACTGGCGGACGGCAAGCGACAGCGAACGCCAGCAGTTTGAGCAAGTCTTCGACAAATACATGATCGACGTCTACTGGGGACACTTCAACCAGTACACCGGGCAACGCTTCGTCGTGACCAAGAAGACGCCGGAAGGCGCCGATACGACACTGGTGAGCAGCCAAATCATCCAGCCGGGCGGGCATCAGCCGGTTGACGTCGTCTGGCGCGTCGTCGATCACGGCGGCAAGTACCAGATCTCCGACGTCAGCATTGAAGGCGTCAGCGAGCTGGTTACCTACCGCCAGGAATTCGCCTCGGCAATTTCGCAGAATGGCGGCAGCGTTACGACCTTGATCAATCAGCTCCGGCAGAAAGATCAAGAAATCGACGGGTAACCGCAGCGATTGCCCTGCCCCGGTAGCCGCCCGCCTGATACGTCGAAACGAGGGAAGCGCACGCCGGGTCAGCGTGTGTATGCACTAGCGCCCGAGATGCGAGGCGATGAAGGCGATGCCGATCCACGGCACCGAAGCCGCGGCCACCCAACCCATCAGCTTGAGAAAATCGAACGAACTCGCGCGTTGGCGCGAGCGATTTGCGGCAAGATCGGCGGCGGTGCGAAGCGGCATGGGATGACCTTTCCGCCCCAACGGAAACATGTGCCCAGTTAATCGCCCGTTAAAACGCGCGGCGTTCAACCGGCGCCCAACCCCTACGAGCGGCGCTCCATTTGGATCCGGGGAAAACCGGCGCGCGCCGTTTGGTGGCGCGCGCCGTGCGAATGCCTAGATCGCCTCTTTCAGGTCCTTGGCGGCGCGGAACGCTACTTTCTTGCTGGCCTTGATCTGAATCGGTTCGCCGGTTTTCGGATTGCGCCCCATGCGCGCCGCACGATGGCGCACGCGGAGGATGCCAAGGCCGCCGATGCGGATACGAGCGCCTTTTTTAAGGTTGGTTCGGATCAGGTCGATGAGGCCTTCGAGAACCTCTTCGGTCTGCTTCTTGGTAAGATCGTGCCGATCGGCGAGTTGTGCCGACAGTTGCCGCAACGTCACGGTGGTCGCTTTCGATTTGGTGCTGGCCATGGATGTATCTCCAAATATGAGTGGTTATCTGTAGTGCACGATTGTTAGTCAGATCAACTGCGTGCCGATTTCACCTTCGGCCGGCGGCCGCGGCGAATGGCGGTGAACTCGATACGAAAACGCGATGGATCGTACTGGATGGTCACGACCGGTCCGGTCGGAAATGCCGGCGCCAACGGTTTGCCAAACAACGCCGCCGGTCCGGCGGCCGCGCGCGCGGCACCCGTACTGCTCGGCGCCGGCGTCTTCGGCTTCAACAGGGCCCCGGTACGCTCGAGATGCTTCTCGAAGGTCTTCGCCTCGCGGGCCGAAATCCGCCCGGCTTGGCGCCAACGGCGGATCCACATCCGTTTCGCGCCGAACTTACGTTTAGCCTTTTCCTGCACGCCTCGCCCCCGATGTAATAATTTTGGCACATCGTTCTAGAACCGCGTCTGCCGAAATACAACCCAAGATCAGA
>DASQGX010000104.1:0-15642 GCA_035632395.1 Allostellaceae bacterium | reverse complement strand
CTCGGCGAGATAATGGCCGAGCTTGGCGTCGGGCTTGCCCTTGAGCCGCGCCAGCGTGACGTGCGGCGCGAAGCGGCGGTTCTCCGGCTCGATGCCGCTGCGCGCGATAGCGCTTTCGACCTTTTCCTGGAGATGGGCGAGGTCGGGGTTGCGCTCGACGCCGACGAATAGATTGCGCGCGTTGAACGAGCCGACGCCGGCCAGCGTCAGCGCAAAGCGCTTGGCGCGAACGCCAGCAAGCGCCGCATCGACGTCGCTTGCGACGCCTTCGTCGACTTCGCCGATGAAGCGCAGCGTCACGTGGTAGTTGCCGGGATCGACCCAGCGCGCGCCGGGCAAGCCGCCGGCGAGGCGCGACAGCGCCAGCTTGAGCTCGGGCGGCAAGGCGATGCCGACGAACAGCCGCAGCAATTCAGCCTCCGGTAGGATCTGACCCATGGCATGATCGACCGCCGGCGCGACGCCAGCGGCCAAATGGGGCCAGAATTTGGCCGCCGCGGCGGGTGTGGTCAACCCGCGCCGCCGGCCGGCTTCGATAACAGGAAATTTAGCTCGGCCGCCAAAGGCTTACTCGGTCATTGAATTGCCGGCGACCTGTGCCAATATCACCGCCGAAGCCAGTTCGGCTTAGAGAGGTTCCAAACCATGTCATTCGATACCGGCAACCGCTTTGCCGCGCGGACGGCAATCCCGCAGGTCGGCATCGACCAGGGTCTGCGCAGCTACATGCTGCGCGTTTACAACTATATGGCCGGCGCGCTCGCCATCACCGGCGTGGTGGCTTACCTCGCCGCAGCCAGCGGACTCTACGTGGCGCTAATGCAGACGCCGATCCTGTTCTGGATCGTGGTGTTCGCGCCGCTCGGCTTGGTGCTGCTGTTGAGCTTCCGGATCCAGCGCATGAGCCTTCCCGCTGCGCAGGCGACATTCTGGGTCTATGCGGCGTTGGTCGGGCTGTCGCTCGCCGGGCTGTTCCTGGTCTATACCGGCGCCAGCATTGCGGAGGTGTTCTTCATCACCGCCGCCATGTTCCTCGCAACGAGCCTCTATGGCTACACCACCAAGCGCGACCTGACCGGTTTCGGCCACTTCATGTTCATGGGCCTGATCGGCATCATTATCGCCTCGCTGGTCAATTTGTTCCTGCATTCGCCGGGTCTCTACTTCGCGGTCTCGGTGATCGGCGTGCTGGTGTTCACCGGCCTCACCGCCTACGACACCCAGAGCATCAAGGAGATGTACTGGGAAGGCGACGGCGACGTCGTCGCCGGCAAGAAGGCGGTCATGGGTGCGCTGCGGCTTTACCTCGACTTCATCAATCTGTTCATCATGCTGATGCAGCTCATGGGCCAGCGCCGCAACTAGGCGCGACCCGAGCCGGAAGACCGAAGGGGCCCATTCGCGGGCCCCTTCTTTTTTGCGCTGAAGTTAGTGCGTCGCGCGCGGCAGCAGGCGCCAGGCCTCCATGCCGGCGATTTCGCCGTGCGACACGACCGCGTAGTGGCTGTCGAAGAAGCCGGTGAACTTGGCCTTGGTCATGCCGTCGCGGGTCAGCAGCATCCACGGCGCGTTCCAGTTGGTCGGATCGAGCGCCTCGAAGACGATGACGCGGCCGCCGCGCGCCAGCACCGGATCGACCTTGGACTCGACCGCGGCGAAGAACGCCGGCGCATCCTTCGAACTTTCGTAAAGCTGGTCGAGGACGACGTGCGGCGTCGGCAGGGTGAAGAAGCTCATGTTCGGCCCGCCGCCGTAGGTGACGAAGTAGAGAAAGAGATCGTTGGCGCCGTAATCGCGTGCCAGCGCGGCCTGATAGCGGTCGAGCGGGTAGCGTGATTCGGGAATCGCCCAAAGCGCCAGGTTGAGCGCGATCGTCGTCGTGGCCCACACCGGCAGCGCGACGCGCATAAAGCGCGGCGGCGTCACCATCAGAAACAGGAACACGGTCGGCACCGTCAGGTGGAACCAGTGCTCGGGCTCGTTGATATTGAAGAACAGGTTCCAGGCGAGCGCGCTGACGATGAAGGCCAATGGCATCAGCAGCGGCGCGCCCTTGAGCGACAGCCATGCCGCGCGCAGATAGACCACCGCGAGCAGCGCCAGCGTCGCCAGCCACGGCAGCGCCTGCAGGGCAAGCTCCTTGGCGTACGGCGCCAGCGACGGAATCTGATGCAGCAGCCAGGCGCGCATCACCGGGCCGAGCGCTGGCGCGGCAATGAAATTGTTGACCGTACCGAAGACCATGCGGCCGGCGAGATCGCTCCACGAGAACCAGCCGGTGCGCAGCGCGTCCTTGGCGCCGACGCTGGCGCCGAATGTGTCGGGCGTCAGCCACTGGCCGAAGAAAACGAGACGCGCGATCTCGAGCAGCGCCAGGAACAGCAGTCCCGCAATGGCGCCATAGAGTGCGGCGCGGCCGACGCCCTTGGCCCAGCCATCGCCGTGCCGCAGGCTCGCAAGCAGGATGACCAAGGCAACAAAAGGCGGCGCGGCGAGGCAGCTCGAATGGAACGAAGCCGCGAGCGCCAGGAACACGCCCGACCAGACCAGCGTGCGGCTGCGCGCGCTGCCGGCGGCAAGATCGCGCTCCCAGGCAACGGCAAAATAAAAGGTCGCGGTCAGGAACGGCAGCGCCAGCAGCTTCATGTGGCCGGTCGGCGCCAGCGTCAGGATATTGCAGCTGACGGCGACCAGCGCCGACGCCACGACGCGCTGCCACAGACCGACCTCGAAGCGCATCAGCGCGAAATAGAAGACGCCGATGCCAGCGGCGGCGAACACGGTGTTGATGTGCTTCTGGCTGTGTTCCGCGGTTTCGCCGAAGCCGAGGTACCAGTGCCAGAGCAGGGTCACCGGCTGCAGCCAGACATGGCCCATGTCCCAGACGAACTTGCCGCTGTCGATCTGGGCGATGAAACGAATGACGTCGTGATAGGGCAGCTGGCCGTAGAGCGAGACATAGAAAGCCGCCGCGGCCACGGCGGCCACGGCCGGCTGCCATAAAAGCGGCGACAGCACGCCGGCGCGGCGGCCGGCGAATTGGGTTGGAGCGGCGGAAACCATGGCGGGAATCCCGCCTCGGTATAGGGTTTCTTAATTGAGGAAGCGTGAACGCCCGGATTGGCGCGGCCTGCGCGGCCAGTGCAACGCCGCGTTGCTTCCGGCGGCATAGCCAGACGCCAAGGGCCGCGCTAGCGTGCCGGCCGCCAATCCACGGGAGGGTATTCCATGAAGCTCTATTTTTCGCCCGGCGCGTGCTCGCTGTCGCCGCACATCGTCTTGAACGAGGCCGGCTTCAACTACGAGGTCGAGCGCGTCGACCTGGCGAGCAAGAAGACCGAAAAAGGCAACGATTTCCTCGCCATCAATCCCAAGGGCTATGTGCCGGTCCTGGCGCTCGACGACGGCCAGATCCTCACCGAAGGCCCGGCGATCGTGCAGTATCTCGGCGACCAGAAGCCGGCGAGCGGCATCGTTCCCAAGGCAGGCACGATGGAACGCGTGCGTGCGCAGGAATGGCTTAACTTCATCACCAGCGAGTTGCACAAGACCTATTCGCCGCTGTTCCGGCCGACGACGCCCGACGAATACAAGAAGCTGGCGCGCGAATATCTCGCCAAGCGGCTCGCGGTTCTCGACAAGCATCTCGCCGGCAAGCAATACATCCTGGGCGACAAGTTCACCGCGCCCGACGCCTATGCCTTCACCGTGCTGCGCTGGTCGCAATATACCAACGTCGACCTGTCGCCGTTCCCGAATATCAAGGCGTTCATGGAGCGCGTCGCGGCGCGGCCCAAGGTGCAGGAGACGCTGAAGCAGGAAGGCCTTCTGAAGGGTTAGCGACTCAGCTTTTGCCGTAGACCGGCACGATCGCGCCGCGCGTCACGCGGTTCAGCGGCGACGCGAGGAATGCGATCGTCGCCGCAATCTCGTCGACCTTGGGCCAGGCATCGTGCTTGGCTTTGGGCATCGCGGCGCGGTTGGCTGGCGTATCGATGATCGACGGCGCAATGGCGTTGACCAGGATGCCATCGCCCGCGACTTCCTCCGCCAGCGCCTGGGTTAGCGCCGCCACCGCGGCTTTGCTGGCGCCGTAAGCCGCCATGCCGGCGGCCAGCCGCGGCTCGAGCGCTGGCCGCGCCGCGACGTTGACGATACGGCCGCCTTGGCCGCTCCGGCGCAGCGCCCGCACTGCGGCGGCACAGCACAAATGGCAGGTGACGAGATTCATCTCGAGCATCTTGAGGATGTCGGCCTTCTTGGTGTCGCCGACCGCAGTCATGGCGAAGCCGCCAGCGAGATGGATCGACGCCCACAGAGCGCCGACGCCGTCATAGACGCGCGCGACGTCGCTTTCGCTGACCAGATCGACCGGACCGACCAGGGTCACCCTGTCCTTGAGCGGAAATTGCGCCGCTTCGGCCGGCGCGATATAGGGCACGACGCAGGCGGCGCCGCGCGCCAACAGCCCCTCGACCACCGCCCGGCCGAGGGCGCCAGTGCCGCCAGTGACGACGACGGTGCGGCCGTGATAATCGGTCATCTGCCGCGAGTGTAACGGATCGAAACTGTCCCTTCCATGAATGCGAAATCCGCCGATGCCCGCGCCACCGCGCTTGCGCTGCTCGATGCCGTGCTGGCGCGGCGGACGCCGCTCGACCAGGCGCTGGCCGAGAACCGCACTCTCGGCGTGCTGAGCCCGCGCGATCGCGCCTTTGCGCGGCTTCTGACTGCGACCGTGCTGCGCCGGCTTGGCCAGCTCGACGATGCGCTGGCGCGCTGCCTGGCGCGTCTGGTGAACCCGGGCACGGTGCGCGACATCCTGCGGCTGGGTGCGGCGCAGCTGCTGTTCCTCGAGACGCCGCCGCATGCGGCCGTCGCGACATCCGTCGACCTCGCCGCCGCCAATGCGCCGGCGACGAAGGGTCTGGTCAACGCCATCCTCCGCCGACTGGCGCGCGAAGGTGCCCAAATCCTCAAGCAGCAGGATGCGGCACGGCTCGATACGCCCGACTGGCTATGGCAAAGCTGGAGCGCGAGCTACGGCGAAGCGACAGCGCGCGCGATCGCCGCCGCGCATTGGCGCGAAGCGCCGCTCGATCTCTCGGTGAAAGCCGATGCGCCTGCCTGGGCGGCCAAGCTCGAAGCCAAGCTGCTACCGACCGGCACGCTGCGCCGCGCGCCCGGCGGCCTGATCGAAGATCTGCCGGGCTATGGTGACGGCGCGTGGTGGGTGCAGGACGCTGCGGCGGCGCTGCCGGCACGGCTGTTCGGCAAGGTGGATGGCGCGACGGTCGCCGATCTGTGCGCCGCCCCCGGCGGCAAGACCGCGCAGCTCGCCGCTGCCGGCGCGCATGTGATTGCGCTCGATCAATCCGAGACGCGGCTCAAGCGGCTGCGCGACAATCTCACACGACTCAGGCTGACCGCCGAGTGTGTCGCCGCCGACGCCGCGACTTGGCAGCCGGCCGAACCGTTGCACTTCATTCTGCTCGACGCGCCGTGCACTGCCACCGGCGCGATCCGCCGTAATCCGGACGTGCCGCATCTCAAATCGCCGGCCGATGTCGCGCGCCTCGCTGCGCAGCAGGACCGCGTGCTGGCGAATGCCGTCCGCGCGCTGGCGCCGCACGGCACGCTGGTCTATTGCGTCTGCTCGCTCGAGGCCGAGGAAGGGCCGGCGCGCATCGCGCGGCTGCTCGAGAAAGGCGCGCCGGTGGAGCGCCGGCCGATCGTGCCGGTCGAGATCGCCGAGATCGCCGACTGCATCACGCCCGAGGGCGATCTGCGCACGCTGCCGTGCCAGCTGACCGAAGACGGCGGCCTGGACGGTTTCTATGCCTGCCGTCTCGTGCGCAAGCCTTGAAGCCGCCCGGCATCCCTGTTAGTCAGGCCGCATGCGACAGACGACCCGAATCGCGCCCTCGATCCTGTCGGCCGATTTTGCGCGACTCGGTGCCGAGGTCGAGGCGGTGACCGCGGCAGGCGCGGATTATATCCACGTCGACGTGATGGACGGCCACTTCGTGCCCAACCTGACGATCGGTCCGGTGGTAGTGAAGTCGCTGCGGCCACATACCGAGTTGACCTTCGACGTCCATCTGATGATCGCGCCGGTCGATCCCTTTATCGAGGATTTCGCCAAGGCCGGCGCCGACATCATCACCGTCCATCCCGAGGCTGGACCGCACCTCCACCGCACGATCCAATTGATCAAGTCGTTTGGCAAGAAAGCTGGCGTCGCACTCAATCCGGCGACGCCCGTCGACGCCATCGACTACGTGCTCGGCGATCTCGACCTGGTGCTGGTGATGAGCGTCGATCCGGGTTTCGGCGGCCAGAGCTTCATCCCGGCCGCGCTCGACAAGATCCGTGCCGTGCGCCAGCGCATCGACCGGAGCAAGCGCACCATCGATCTCGAAGTCGACGGCGGCATCAATTTCGACACCGCGCGAGAGGCGGTGGCCGCCGGCGCCGACGTCCTGGTGGCCGGCACTGCGACCTTCGCCGGCGGCAACGGCGCCTATGCCCGCAACATCGTGAGGTTGCGCGGCGGAGAGCGGTGATGGCGCTCCGCGACTGGGTCAATCGCTCGGCGCTCTACAATTTGGCGCTGTGGGGTCCGGCGCCGAGCGAGCTGCGCCTCCGTCTTGCCGAAACCTGGCCCGGCGATCCGCAACGCGGCGAGGCGCTACTCGGCCAGGCGCCTCAATGGACCGCCGAGAACCATCGCTTCGGATTCCTCGCCGACCTTGCCGCGCTCGGCACCGAGCCGGCGGTGCGTGCTGCGCGCGAGGCCACGGCCGACTGGCTACGGCGCTGCGACGCGGTCGAGCCGGTGTCGTGGAAGGCCGAAATCCTGGGCGATCGCCTGTTCGGCTGGATCGCGCATCACGATCTGCTCGCGGCGCCGCCGCAGGACCCCGAATTCCGCAGCGCCTTGCTGATGAGCCTGGCGCGGCAGGCGCGCTACCTACACCGCACCTGGCGTCAGGCAACCGGCATCGGCCGGTTGCGGGCGTTGCGCGGCCTGGTCGCCGCCTTGGCCGCGATACGCGACCAGGGACGGCTCGGCAAAGCCTGCACCCGTCTGTCGGCCGAGGCGAAAGCGCAGATTCGGCCCGACGGCGGCCATCTGTCACGCAGCCCGCAACAACAACTGGCGGCACTGATGCTGCTGATCGACGCGCGCGATGTGTTGAGCGCCGCCAGTGCGGAAATTCCCAAGGCGCTGATGGATGCAATCGATCGCGCCGCGCCGATGCTCCGCTTCTTCCGGCACGGCGACGGCGGGTTGGCGCTGTTCAACGGCGCGGCGGCGGGCGACGTCGAGCTGATCGACCTGGCCTTGCAGCGTTCGGCCGCCAAGGGCCGGCCGCCGGGACACGCGCCGCAGACCGGCTACGAACGGCTGCAGGCCGGGCATAGCCTGGCGCTTTTCGATTGCGGTTCGTTGCCGCCGCCGCCTTTTGACGGCGATGCCCATGCCGGCGCGCTCGCCTTCGAGTTCAGCCACGGCCGCGAGCGGATCATCGTCAATTGCGGCGCCTATCACGGCGGCGAGACCCAGTGGCGGAATGCCATGCGCGCGACCGCGGCGCATTCGACGCTGATCGTCGCCGACACCGCTTCGGCGACACTCGAACACGGCCATTTCGCGACACGGCCCGAGGTCAAGGCGCAGCGCAACGAGCAGGACGGCAATATCTGGGTCGGCGGCAGCCACACCGGCTACGTGCCGAATTTCGGCCTGCGGCACGAACGCGAGCTGTACCTGGCGGCGGACGGCGACGATCTGCGCGGCGAGGACCGGCTGGTGGTCGTCGGCAATGGCCCACCGCGCGGCCACGGCTTCGCCATCCGCTTTCATCTGCATCCCGACGTGCAGGCCTCGACCACGCAGGACGGCAACGCCGTGCTGCTGAAATCGCCGAGCGGCGTGTTCTGGCGGCTGAAAGCGGCGGGCGCGGTGATGAATCTCGCCGAGAGCGTCTATCTCGGCGAAGGCGCGGTGCGCAAGACGCAGCAGGTGGTGCTCGACGGCCACGCCGGCTCGACTGGTGCGGCCGTCAAATGGGCGCTCAAGCGCGAGCCTAAGAAGGGCGAAAAATCGACCGAGGCGTAGGGATTTGAGCGAGCGGACCGGATTTTTCCAAGGTACCGAGATGCCCACATCCGGATGGTGGCCGGCGCTGTGGCCCGATCCGGCCGGTGTGCTCGCCGCCATGGGCATCGAACGCGGCTTCGACGTGATCGACTTGTGCTGCGGCGACGGCTGGTTCACCGCGCCGCTGGCGGCGATGGCGAGCCACGTCGTCGCCATCGACCTCGATCCTAAGTTTCTCGACATGGCGCAGGTGCGCGTTTCGGCGCTGGGCGCGACCAATGTCGCCTTCGTCGAGGGCGATGCGTATGACCTCGCCACCTTGGTGCCGCGGACGGTCGACTATGTGCTGATGGGCAATGCCTTTCACGGCGTGCCGGAGCCGACGCGGCTCGCCGAAGCGGTGCGCCGCGTGCTCAAGCCGGGCGGCCATTTCGGCGTCATCAATTGGCACAAGCGGCCGCGCGAGGAGACTCAGGTCTCGGGCGAGCCGCGTGGACCGCGCACCGAGCTCCGCCTGTCGCCGGAGGAGACCGTAGCGCGCGTTGCTCCGGCGGGATTGACGCTGTCCCGAATCGTGCAATTGCCGCCCTATCATTACGGCGCGATCTTCGTCCGCTGACCTTGCGTGTCGTCCGGCGCGGCCTTATGGTCGCGCTGCCTTTTGCGCGGAAATCCCATGTCCGAACCCCGCCTTCGCCCGATTCGACGGGCGCTGATTTCGGTTTCCGACAAGGCCGGCCTCATACCTTTCGCCCAGGCGCTCGCGCGCCACAAAGTGGCACTCGTCTCGACCGGCGGCACCGCCAAGGCGCTGGCCGACGCGGGATTCGCGGTCGAGGAAGTCGCCGCCGTCACCAAATTTCCCGAGCTGCTCGACGGCCGCCTCAAGACTCTGCATCCGGCGATCCACGGCGGCATCCTGGCGAAACGCGGCGAGCGCGCGCACATGGACGCAATCGCCAAGCACGGTATCGCGCCGATCGATCTCGTCGTGGTCAATCTCTATCCCTTCGCCGCAACGGTCGCACGCGGCGCGTCGTTCGACGAATGCGTCGAGAATATCGACATCGGCGGACCGTCGCTGGTCCGCGCGGCCGCCAAGAATCACGCCGACGTCGCGGTGGTGACCGATCCGGCGGATTACGACGCCATTGTGCGCGAGCTGGACGCGCACCAGGGCGCGACGACACTTGAATTGCGCCGCAGGCTGGCGCAACGCGCCTTCGCCCGCACCGCCGCGTACGACGCCGAGATCGCCTGGTGGCTGGCACGCCAATCGGGCGAGGAGTTCCCCGAGGCGCTGATCCTGGCGGCGGCGCGCAAGCAGACGCTGCGTTACGGGGAAAATCCGCACCAGCATGCGGCGTTCTATGTCGGCGACGGCGCGCGCAAAGGCGTTGCCACGGCGCATCAGCTCCAGGGCAAGGAGCTGAGCTACAACAATCTCAACGATACCGATGCCGCCTTCGAGCTCGCCGCGGAATTCGCCGAGCCTGCGGTGGTCATCGTCAAGCACGGCAATCCGTGCGGCGTCGCCGTTGCCGGCACTCTGCGCGCGGCGTGGGACAAGGCACTGGCGACCGACCCGGTGAGCGCTTTCGGCGGCATTGTCGCAGTCAACCGGCCGCTCGACGCGCCGACCGCCGAAGCAATCGGCGCGCTGTTCATGGAAGTGGTGATTGCGCCCGCGGTCGAGGATGCGGCGCTTGCCGTTCTCAAGAAGAAGACCGCGCTGCGCGTGCTGGCGACCGGCGGCATGCCGGATCCGGTCGAGGCCGGCGTCACACTCAAATCGGTGGCCGGCGGCTATCTGCTGCAAACCCGCGACAACGGTCGCATCTCCGAGAATCAACTTAAGACGGTGAGCAAGCGCGCGCCGAGCCGACAGGAGATCGCCGATCTCATCTTCGCTTTCCGTGTCTGCAAGCACGTCAAGTCGAATGCCATTGTCTTCGCCAAGGGTGGCGCCACCGTCGGCGTCGGCGCCGGACAGATGAGCCGCGTCGATTCCGTGCGCGTCGCGGCACAGAAAGGCGGCGCCGCGATCAAAGGATCGGTGGTGGCGAGCGACGCGTTCTTTCCATTTGCCGACGGGCTGGAAGCGGCGATCGCAGCCGGCGCCACTGCGGCGATTCAGCCCGGCGGCTCGGTGCGCGACGCCGAGGTGATCGCTGCCGCTGACAAAGCCGGCATCGCCATGGTGTTCACCGGCATGCGGCATTTCCGGCACTGATCACGCACGGCGCCGTACCAACCCGGCGCTGCACGTTGCGCTGAGATGCCTAGCAGGCATCGCCCGCCGGCACGGTCGTGCCGTTGGGGCACACGACCGTCGCGCCGCCGGATGGCACGACCACGGCACCAGAGGCTTGCGGCGCCGGTTGGACGACGACCGGCTTCTCGACCGTGTGGCTGCTGTAGCAGCCGGCCAATCCGAAGGCGAGGACCGGTAGCAGCAGGACATAACGCATTCCGAACTCCATCTTCAGGTTGCGGACCTGAAAAAGATGGGCACAGACATTGTCCGCGGCATGGCCGCGATGTGATCAATCGGTGGTTGTCGGCGGCATCCGAGCCGCTTGTTCCCACCCGCCGGGGTTCCTAAACTCGGCGCAAACAAGCCTTTCGGGAGAGCGCCATGCCGGACACCGCCGTCAACATGTTCCCCGTGCCGCGTCAAGTCGCGCAAAGCGCCTGGGTGAGCGAAAAGAAATATTTCGACATGTACGAGGAGTCGGTCCGGAACCCCGAACGGTTCTGGAGCGAGCACGGCAAGCGCCTCGACTGGATCAAGCCCTACACCAAGGTCAAGAACACCAGCTTCGACGGCAACGTCAGCATCAAGTGGTACGAGGACGGCACGCTCAACGCCGCCTACAACTGCATCGACCGGCATCTCAAGCTGCGCGCCGACCAGACCGCGATCCTGTGGGAAGGCGACGACCCGAAGGAAAGCCGGCACGTCAGCTACAGCGAACTGCACGAGAGCGTCTGCCGGCTCGGCAACGTGCTGAAGAGCCTCGGCGTCAAAAAAGGCGACCGCGTCACCATCTACATGCCAATGATTCCCGAGGCGGCGTTCGCCATGCTCGCCTGCGCGCGCATCGGCGCCATCCATTCGGTCGTGTTCGGCGGATTTTCGCCCGAAAGCCTGATCGGCCGCATCAAGGACTGCCGTTCGACCGTCGTCATCACCGCCGACGAGGGCCTGCGCGGCAGCCGCAAGATTCCGCTCAAGGCCAACACCGACGAAGCGGTGAAGCAATGTCCCGAGGTCGAGACCGTGCTGGTAGTGCAGCGCACCGGCGGCAAGGTCGGCTGGGACGCGAAACGCGACCGCTGGTACCACGAAGAGATGGCGAAGGCGTCGAAGGACTGCCCGCCGGCCGAGATGACCGCCGAGGACCCGCTGTTCATCCTTTACACTTCGGGTTCAACCGGCAAGCCCAAGGGCGTGCTGCACACCACCGGCGGCTACCTGGTTTTCGTGGCGATGACGCACCAGTACGTCTTCGACTATCACGACGGTGAGATCTATTGGTGCACCGCCGACGTCGGCTGGGTCACCGGCCACAGCTACATCGTCTACGGACCGCTGGCGAACGGCGCGACGACGCTGATGTTCGAGGGCGTGCCCAATTATCCCGACGCCTCGCGCTTCTGGCAGGTGATCGACAAGCACAAGGTCAACATCTTCTATACCGCGCCAACCGCGATCCGCGCGTTGATGCGCGAGGGCGACGGCTTTGTCACCAAGACGTCGCGCAAATCGCTCAAGCTGTTGGGCACGGTCGGCGAGCCGATCAATCCGGAAGCCTGGCTGTGGTACCACCGCGTCGTCGGCGACGGCAAAGTGCCCATCGTCGATACCTGGTGGCAGACCGAGACCGGCGGCATTCTGATCACGCCGCTGCCGGGTGCGACGCCGACCAAGCCCGGTTCGGCGACCCGACCATTCTTCGGCGTCAAACCGGCAATCGTCGACGGCGAGGGCAAGATCCTCGAGGGCGTCGCCGAAGGCAATCTCTGCATCCTCGATTCCTGGCCGGGCCAGATGCGCACCGTGTTCGGCGATCACAAGCGCTTCATCGAAACCTACTTCTCGACCTTCAAGGGCAAGTATTTCACCGGCGACGGCGCCCGCCGCGACGCCGACGGCTACTACTGGATCACCGGCCGCGTCGACGACGTGATCAACGTCGCCGGTCACCGTATCGGCACTGCCGAGGTCGAAAGCGCGCTGGTTGCGCATCCCAAAGTGGCGGAGGCCGCCTGCGTCGGCTACCCGCACGACATCAAGGGCCAGGCGATCTATGCCTACGTCACCTTGAAGGCCGGCAACGAGCCGACGGAAGAGTTGCGCAAGGAACTGGGCCAGTGGGTGCGCAAGCAGATTGGCGCCATCGCCGCGCCGGACTTGATCCAATGGGCGCCGGCCCTGCCCAAGACACGCTCGGGCAAGATCATGCGCCGCATCCTGCGCAAGATTGCTGCCAACGAGCACGAGCAGCTGGGCGACGTGTCGACGCTCGCCGATCCCTCGGTGGTCAAGGACCTGGTCGATAGACGGCTGAACCGCGGCTAGGCTGGCGTCCGCGCGATAGCGACGCCGATCATGGCATCGCGGCTGACCAACGCCGCGAGCCGCTCAGCGCTCCACCCCTCGGTGCCCGCCGGCCGTTCCGGCAGAACCAGGTAGCGCATATCGGCGGTTGAATCGTGGACGCGGACTTCCTTGTCCGCCGGCACGATTGTGCCGAACTCCTGCAACACCGCGCGCGGCTCGCGCACCGTGCGGCTGCGGTAATTGCGGCTCTTGTACCAGTCCGGCGGCAGGCCCAGCACCATGCGCGGATAGCACGAGCACAGGGTGCAGACGACGACGTTGTGCACCGTCGGCGTGTTCTCGACCACAAACAAGCGCGTCGTGCCCATGTCGACGCCGAAATCGCGCACGGCTGCCGTACCGTCGGCCATCAAGCGCGCCTTGAACGCCGGATCGGTCCAGGCGCGAGCGATGATCTTGGCGCCCAATGCTTCGCCGCGCGTGTCCATCGCTTCGATCGCGCGCTGGATCTCGTCCGGCGAGACGATGCCCTTGCCGATCAGCAGCTCGCGCACCGCGATCTCCATGATCTGGAAATGGCCGAGCGTGTCGTCGGTATCCGGCCGCGGCGGATGGCGATGCGGATGCGCGTGATCGTGATGCTCGTGCGCGTGGCTATGCGGTTCGCTCATCGCTCGCCGCCCGCGGGTTCGAGCCAGTGCTGGAAAATCTCGATGTCGAGTGTGTCGGCTTCGTTGCCCGCATAATCTGGCCAGACTTCGCGCTGACGGAAGCGCACGCGATAAAGCGGCTGCGCCGGCAGGCCCGGCCGGTTGTAGGCCAGCTCCTCGGGATTGGCGAACGGGCCGAGCGCATGCACCACCGTGCCGTGATGGCCGCGGATATACCATGGCGTTCGGATATGCCCCGGTGGATGAGCACGGCGCACGCTGACCGCGTCGCCCGGCTTGAAGCGGGCCGGCACGGAAGCGTTGGCGGCAGCGCGGCCGGTCATGGGCTCACGCCCTCGCGCCGCGCGATCTCTTCCATCTTGCGGCCGAGCTCATCGGCGGTGAGCACGCCACGTTGCAGCAGGGTGTTGGCGATCGCCGAAATCCATCGCTCGTAATAGGTCATGCGGTCGTAGGCGTCCGGCGGCAGGGCTTCGATGTTCTTGCGCATCTCGTCGACGCGCAGATGGCCCTTGGCCGCCAGCAGCACGTTGAGCGCGTCGACGCGCTTTTCCCAGAAGGCGTAGTCGTGCTCGGTCTTTTCGACCCGGCCCGCCGGCAACCCGCCCATGTCGTGATGACCACGAATCGGCTCGCGCATCGGCCGATTATTGCCCCCGAGCCGCGGCGCGACAAGGCGGGTTAACAAAGGCTTCAGCCTTTCGCCACACCGGTAAACCCGCCATTTACCATTTTCGGCCAGGATAAGTGCCGCCAGTTCCGGGGCGATTTGACGCCTGACCAGGGAGCGCCGTGCCCGCCAACGACACCCATCCCGAGCCTGCGAACGTGACGCCCGCGGCCGCCGCGGCGCGGCCCGGCGGTCCGCGCGTTCCGACCCTGTGCCGACTGGTCTGTCAGGCGTTCGAGGCGTTCCTCACCGACCGCGCCGACAATCCGCGGCTGCCGGGATTGATTCCGCGCAGCATGATCGTGCCGTGGTGGGACGCCATCGTCGCCTTATGCGGGGGCGAGCTCGTGCGTTTCGAGCTGCGGCTCAAGACCATCATCGGCACCGGCGAATTCGAGGAAGCCGATCAGATCGCGGTCGAATTGCAACGCGCCGCTGTCGACTGGAACATGCGGGTGCTGACGGCAATACAACAGCCATCGGCGATCCCCGCCGTCGACGCAATCGCTGCCGACAAGTTGCTGATCGAGGACATTCGCGAGGTCGCACGCATCCTCGCCATCGCCGCCCCGCTGCGCTCGCAGCTCGCGCTCACGGGTTCGCTCCTCGCCGAAGACGGGCAGATGGAGGGCCGCCGCATCTTCGACCTGTCGAAAGACTCAGTCGCGATGCTGCGCCAGCAGTATCAGACCTTCGCCGAGGTTATCGGCCCCGATGCGGTGTATTTCGCGCTGGCGCTGGCAAACCGGATGATGCGGCCGTGGCAGATCATGCTGGTGGCGCGCGGACTGGCGTGGCGGCCGCGTGACCATCGGTCGCGGTACCCGGAATTCGACGTCGTAGCGCAGCGTCTCATCCTCGAACTGAAGCGCACCGCCAGCGAAATCGCATCTCTGACGCGCAAGAGCGATACGGCCGGCCAGATGGCGGTCATCAAGACGCTCACCGTGCGCTATTTCGATGGCGTCAACGGATTGATCGGCGCCTTCGGACCTGCGCTCGTCGGCCAGGACGATGCCGCGTGGAATGCGTCGGCCGAAGCCCGCACGGTCCTCTCGGCTGCGTTCGATCGCACCTTCAACGATCGGGTAACGGCGCTGGTATTGCGTGCCGACGAAACCGATTTCGAGGCGGCGGTTCCAGCGGCCGAGTTCATCGGCGCAGTCATCGAAAATGGGCCGCGCTACGGCTTTGCCAACGAAGCGCGCGACTGCCGCGAGCGGCTCGGAACCGCCATCGAGGCCAAAGCCAACGCGATCATCGCCGAGATGAAGAGCGCGCCGAACCCCGCCGTACAGGAGCGGCTCTATGCGCTGCTGCGCGCGATCGAGACCATGTTCAAGGACCCGCAGGGCGTGCAGCTGGCGCGCAGTCTGCGGATGTCACGCCAGATTTCCGCCGCCTGAGGGCGGCCGCCACCTTTCCCGTCAGCGCTTGACCGCACTGTGCGATGCCAGTAGGCAGGTCGCGCAACCGGCGGAAGGCATTTCGATGCAGATCGGATTTTGCGGCCTCGGGCGGATGGGTGCGGCCATGGTCGCGCGCCTGCTCGATCAAGGTCAGAAGCCCGTCGTCTGGAACCGCAATCCCGACAAGATCAAGCCGCTGGTGACCAAAGGCGCGCGCG
>DASQGX010000103.1:0-1830 GCA_035632395.1 Allostellaceae bacterium | reverse complement strand
TAAGCTCTGGGCCACACAGGAGAGTCGCCTTGCCATGAGCGTTGCCAGCATGACCGGATTCGCGCGGTCGGAAGGGCATGCCGACGGGCTCGGCTGGGTGTGGGAGATCAAGAGCGTCAATTCGAAATCGCTCGATCTGCGGTGCCGGCTGCCGGCCGGTTACGATGTGCTCGAGCCCAAATTGCGCGCGGCGCTGGCCAACCGGTTGAAGCGCGGCGCCATCAACGTGTCGTTGACGGTGACGAAATCGGCAAACAGCGTGCCGCTGCGGGTCAATCGCGCGGCCTTGGCCGAAATCATGGCGCTTGCCAAGGAACTCGCCCAGGAGACCGGCGCCGCGCCGCCGCGGATCGATGGCTTGCTGGCGCTGAAGGGCGTGCTCGAGAGCGGTGATGAGGTGGCCGATACTCCGGCCGACGAGCAGCGGCAAGCGGCGATGCAGCGCGATTTCGATGCCGCACTCGAAGCGCTCGCGGCGATGCGCCAAGCCGAAGGTAAGCGACTCGTGCCGGTGCTTGAGGCGCGGCTTGCGGAAATCACGGCCTTGGCGGGCGCGGCAGAGCGCACAGCCGCCGCTCAGCCGGCGGCCGCCAAGGCACGGCTCAAGGAACAGGTCGCGGCGCTACTCGAGGCCGTGCCGGCACTTCCCGAGGAGCGCCTGACACAGGAAGCGGCGCTCATCGTCGCGCGCGGCGACGTGCGCGAGGAACTCGACCGGCTCGCCGCGCATGTCGATGCCACCCGCGGCCTGCTGAAGGAAGGTGGGGCGATCGGCCGCCGGCTCGATTTCCTCTGCCAGGAGTTCAACCGCGAGGCAAACACGCTGGCCTCGAAGTCGCCTGATCTCGAGTTGACGCGCATCGCGCTCGGCCTCAAAGCCGCGATCGAACAATTGCGCGAACAGGTGCAGAACATCGAATAGCCATGACGGTGCGCGAGATCAAACGACGCGGAATTCTGCTGGTGCTGTCGTCGCCCTCGGGCGCCGGCAAGACAACCATCACGCGCGCCCTGGTGGCGCGCGAGCCGCTACTGGCATTGTCGGTTTCAGTCACGACGCGCCCGCGCCGCGCTGGCGAGGTCGACGGCAAGGATTATCATTTCGTCGATCCGGCGCGTTTCGCGGCCATGGTCGCAAACAACGATTTGCTGGAGCATGCAACCGTTTTCGGCCACAGCTACGGCACGCCACGCGCGCCGTTGATGGCGGCCATCGAAAGCGGCCGCGACATCATCACCGACATCGATTGGCAGGGCACGCAGCAGCTGCAGGCCAAGATCGGCGCCGACCTGGTTTCGGTGTTTATCCTGCCGCCGACCATGGCGGCGCTCGAGGCGCGCCTTAAATCGCGCGCACAGGACAGCGACGAAGTCGTGCATGCGCGCATGGCGAAATCGTCGGAAGAGCTGAGTCACTGGGATGCGTATGACTATGTCGTCATCAACGACGATTTCGAGGACAGCGTTCGCCGCGTACAGGCAATCCTCAGCGCCGAGCGCGTTCAACGGCGGCGCCAAGTCGGGCTTGCTGAATTCGTCAATCGCCTGCGCGGGGTCTAACGGGCGTCCGCGGTCAGCGCCCGGGCCAGCGCGCAAAACTCGGCGACCGTCAAATTCTCTGCCCGTGCCGTCGGCTCGACTTGCGTCGCGCGCAGCAATCCGGCGGCGTCGCCGAGCGATTTTAGGCTCTGGCGCAGCATCTTGCGCCGCTGGCCGAAGGCCGCTGCTGTAACCCGTTCGAGCGCGCGCTGATCGCAAGGTGCCTGCGGCTCAGGCCGCGGTGTCAGCCGCACGACCGTCGAGGTCACTTTGGGCGGTGGCACGAAGGCT
>DASQGX010000102.1:0-8264 GCA_035632395.1 Allostellaceae bacterium | reverse complement strand
GCCGACAGCCGACCGGTGCGGATTGGCAATGCGGCGCATCTGCAACGGCAGTTGGATATCTATGGCGACGTAATGGATGTCTTCTACACGGCGCGGGTCCATGGCGCGGAACCCGAAGACGACGCCGAACGCGTCCAACAGCAGCTGCTTGAATATCTCGAAGGCAATTGGCAAAAGCCCGATTCCGGTATCTGGGAGGCGCGGCACGCCGAGCAACGCAATACCCATTCCGCCGTCATGGCGTGGGTGGCCTTCGACCGCGCGGTAAAGTCAGCGGAGAAATTTGGCCTGAAGGGCCCGGCCAAGCGCTGGGCCGCGGTCCGCGATCAGATCCATCAAGAGGCATGCACTTACGGTGTCGATCATGATCGCGGCGTTTTCGTGCAGCAGTTCGGCGGCAAGGCGCTCGACGCGGCGCTGCTGAGGATCCCGTTGGTCGGATTTCTACCGCCCGATGATCCACGCGTGATCAAGACAATGGATGCGATCGCCCAGGAACTGACGTTCGACGGGCTGGTGCGCCGCTATAATCCCGACCAGGCGCCCGATGGGTTGTCGGGTGACGAAGGCGCGTTCTTGATTTGCTCATTCTGGCTCGCCGACAACTATGCGCTGATAGGCCGCCGACGCGAAGCGCGAACGTTGTTCGAACGGCTGCTTGCGTTACGCAACGACGTCGGGTTGCTCGCCGAAGAATACGACCCGCATGCCAGACGGCTGTTGGGGAATTTTCCGCAGGCCTTCTCGCATGTCGGCCTCATCAACACGGCACACAATCTAAGTCTGCACCGTGGGCCGCCTGGACACACGGTTGGCGGCTAGTGTTTGCGTCGCGCCGTCTTGCCGACTTTTTCGGCGGCGGCCGCGCCGCTCAGCGCTGCCAGCGCCAGCAGGAGCCATTTGTGCTCGTGGATCAGAGGTGCGAAATGGCCGCTTTCGATTGCGGTTGCGAGCGCCCTGTTCCCGGTCTTCGGTTGGCTAAGTGCGAGGTAATATCCACCGCCGACCAGTCCGCCGGCGACGAGCACCAGAACGCCGGCGCAAATCAGCGGCGCGCCCCACGGGCCGACGAGCGGCAACAGCCAGATCCACAGGGCCGCAACGGCGCAGCCGAAGCCGCCAGCAACGACTGCGAACGCCAGAACGATCAGAAGCGCCGCGATGGCAATGCGCGGCGCCCGCTTCCGTACGCGTTCAAAGGTGGTGACTTCGGCGAGGACGGCTAACGCGAGTTTGACGATGCCGCCCGTCCGCATCAGCGGCCTAGCGAAGAATCAATCGGCTGCCGATGAAGCCCAGGCCGAAAGCGATCAGCAGGCTCGTCAGCGGCCGTTCTTCGACTTGGCGGGCGAGTGCTTCGGCGCCGCGTTCGCCTCCGGCGAGCGCCTGATTGTAGAGCCGGCGTGCTTCATCGGACATTTCTTCGACTTGGCCCGTGATATTGTGCAACGCGCCCGCCTTTACGTGCTCCATCAGACGCGCCAGATCCTTGCGCACGGTGTCGATGTCGTCGCGGATCGTATCGAGGTCGGCACCATTGGCCCGAGCTTTCGCGGATTCACTCATCGTAACCCCTGTAACTGCATAGACCACGGACGTCACCTGAATTTAAAAGCATGACCGAATCCACGAAAAACACAAGGCCAGCAAACGGCGCGTATGCTGGGCTACCTGGCGTCAACTGGTTGCAATCACCGAAGCGGTTTGGCGGTGCGTCGCGGCGCCGCAAAGATTGGATCGAGCATCGCGTCCCACAAATGGACGCCACCCGTCATGCCGTCGGCATTGGGCGTAACTTTCACGTCGCGCGGCAGCTTGAAGTCGATCAGCCGCGTGTTGCCGCCGCCCAGGTAAAGCCGATCGAAGTTCACTAAGGTGCGGACGATATCGATCGTCTTGCGCAGTCGCCGGTTCCAGGTGCGCGTACCCTTTTTGTCGGCCGCCGCGTTGCCAAGATATTGGTCGTAGGTCCTACCCTTGAGCAGTGGATGCTGGCCGAGCTCAAGATGCGGCATTAGGCGCCCGTCCTCGAATAGCGACGAACCGATGCCGGTACCGAGCGTGAGCACGCATTCGAGGCCGCGGCCTTCGATGGCGCCAAGGCCTTGAACGTCGGCATCGTTGAGCACGCGCGCCGGTTTTCGCAGTTGTCGCGTCAGGGCGAGGTCGAGTTGGAAACCAGCCCAGCGCTCAGTGCCGAGATTAGGGGCGGTATGGATGCGTCCGCGTCGGACATAGCCGGGGAAGCCGACCGAGACGCGGTCATAACGCGGCAGCGTACGCGCGAGATCCTTGATGGCGCGCAGTAACGCCTGCGGCGTCGCGGGTCGCGGCGTTCGCGCGCGCACCGGTGCTGCGATCATCACCCCCGCACGGTCGAGCACTGACGCCTTAATGTGCGAGCCGCCGACGTCGATCGCCAACGTGAAGGGCGGCGTGGCGCGCTCAATCGCCGCGGCGTGCGGCAGGATCCCGGCTCCACGCGTCATGGCGCAGCGTCGCGGTCGAGAAACCAAGTGATCTGTCCCGCCGGCTGGATGTGGACCGCAGGCAGATCTTCGCCGCGTGCCAGCCGTTGCAGCGCATTCCGTTTGATTGTGCCGCAGGCAAGAAAGGCGACAGTTGCGCTGCTGTCGAGTGCCGGATAGGTAAGTGTCACGCGGGCTTCGGGTTGCGCTTCGGGAACGGGCGCAACCCAGTGCGTCTGTTCCCGCAATGCTGTGACGCCTGGAAAGAGGGATGCCGTATGGCCATCTTCGCCCACACCGAGCAGAGTCGCCGCGAACAGCGGCCGATCCGCCGCTAGCTCTTCGGCGCCGTAGAAGCGCTTGAGTTCGGTCTCGTAATCTGCCGCACCGCGCACTGGCCCGTCAGCCGTGACAATCGGATGAATATGGGTCGGCGGAACCGGAGCCCGATCCAACAGCGCCGCACGCACCATCGCGAAATTGCTGCGCGGGTGGTCCAGCGGCACGCAGCGCTCGTCGCCCCAAAACCAATGCACTCGGTCCCAAGGAAAGCAATCGCGGTATGGCGACTGCGCCAGCAGCGTATAAACCGGCCGCGGCGTGTTGCCGCCGGACAGGCATACCGCAACGCGTCCAGGCGCGCCGAGGACGCGATTGAGGAGCCAGGCCGCGGCGTGGCGCGCGAGGATCTCGGCGTCGGCCAGGACGACACGTCGGCCCGGCAGCGAGTGCGGAGCCCGTGCAACCGCTGCGGTCACGGCCGGTTCCCAGCCGTTATCGAGCGCCAATGGCAATGATCGCGCGCCAGCAGCGCGTCGGCCGCACGCGGTCCGTCGCTGCCGGCAGCGTAGAAATCGAGACCATTGGTGCCATCGCGGCGCCAGCAATCAAGGAACGGCTGGACCACGCGCCATGCCGCTTCGACGTCGTCGGCGTGCCGGAACAGAGTCTGGTCGCCGATCATGCAATCGTAGATCAGCGTCTCATAGCCGTTTTCGGGTGCGACGGCGAAATAATCCTTGTATTTGAATTCCATGCCGACGCCGTGCAGCCGAAGCTGCGGGCCGGGTACTTTGGCATTGAATTGGATGAAGATCTCCTCTTCGGGCGCGATGCCGATGACGACGAAATTCTGCGCCAGTTGCTCGACCCGTGTGTCGCGAAAAATGGCGAAGGGTGCGTCCTTGAATTTGATCGCGATCTCGGTCCGGCGTGCCTTGAGCGCTTTGCCGGTGCGCAGATAAAACGGCACACCGGCCCAGCGCCAAGTATCGATCAGCAGCTTGAGTGCGACATAGGTCTCGGTCGTGCTGCTCTGCGCGACGTCGGGCGTCTGACGGTATGCCTTGACTGCCTTGCCGCCGACCTTGCCGGACCGGTACTGCGCGCGGACGCCGCAGGCAAAAGCCGCGTTATGGTCGTAGGCACGCATGGCTTGGAGCACTTTGGTTTTTTCGGCGCGCACGGCATCGGCGGAAAAACGCACCGGCGGCTCCATCGCAATGAGCGACAAAAGTTGAAATAGATGGTTTGGCACCATGTCGCGTAGCGCGCCGGTTGCCTCGTAGAATCGTCCGCGTCGGCCGACATCGACGGTTTCGGCGACCGTAATCTGAACGTGATCAATGCGGTCGCGATTCCACAGTGATTCGAACAAGTTGTTGGCAAAACGCAGCGCCAGGATGTTCTGTACGGTCTCTTTGCCGAGGAAATGATCGATCCGATAGACCTGGTCTTCGGCGAAGACGGCGAGGATCTTTTTATTCAGCGTGCGTGCCGATACGAGGTTCGTGCCGAACGGCTTCTCGACCACCAATCGCGTCCAGGCGCCGTGCGGCGGCCGGGCGAAGCCCGCTTTGCCGAGCTGCTCCGCCAAGAGTGCGAATACATTTGGCGGCGTCGCCATATAGAACAGCGTATTGCCGTGCGTCACATGCTGCCGCTGCTTTAGCACCGCCGCCAGTTGCTCGAAAGTTGCCACATCGTCGAAATTTCCGGTGATGTATGACAGCCGCTCGAGCAGCCATCGGCGCGTCGCCCCGGCAGGTGTAATGCCGGTGAACTTGCTCAGTCCGTCGCTGGTATGGGCGCGGAATTGCGCGTTGCTCATCGGCGAGCGGGCTACGCCGATGACGGCGAAGCTTTCAGGCAGAAGCTTCGCCGCGGCGAGATGATAAATCGCCGGCATCAGCAGCCGTTGAGTCAGGTCGCCGGACGCGCCGAAAACGACGAGCGTGCAGGGATCGGCCCGGCGCGGCCGTTCGCGGGCTGCGTGCGCCATCAACCCTTGTCCGGCTGTTCGATGTGGCCGCCGAATCCCTTACGCATGGCCGACAGCAGCTTTTCCGCAAAGCTCGCTTTTTCGCGCGAACGAAAGCGGGTGTAGAGCGCGGCCGAAAGCACTTCGGCTGGAACTGCAGCGGCGAGCGCCGCTGCAATCGTCCAACGGCCTTCGCCTGAATCTTCGACGTAGCCGCTAAAGCCCTGCAGCGCGGGATCCTCCGCCAGCGCCGCCGCGGTGAGGTCGAGGAGCCAGGAGGAGATCACGCTGCCGCGGCGCCACACCTCGGCGATGTCGGCGACGTTGAGGTCGAAACGTTGCTCAGCCGGTAGGTCCGCACGGCTCGTGTTGCGTAGGATGTCGAAGCCCTCGGCATAGGCCTGCATCAAGCCATACTCGATGCCATTGTGGATCATCTTAACGAAATGACCAGCGCCGGGCGGGCCGGCGTGCAGATAGCCCTGTTCGGGCCGCGGGTCGCGTCCGTCGCGATGTGGCGTTGCAGGAATGTCGCCGCGGCCCGGCGCCAGCGCGGCGAAGATCGGATCGAGCCGGTCGACCACGTCCTTGGCGCCGCCAATCATCAGGCAGTAACCGCGCTCGAGGCCCCAGATACCGCCGCTGGTGCCAGCGTCGACATAATGAATGTTCTTTTCCGCAAGGGCTTTGGCACGGCGGACATCGTCCTGCCAGAAGGAATTGCCGCCATCGATGATCGTATCGCCTGGCGCCAGCAACGTGCCGAGCTCGGTCACGGTTTGCTCGGTGGCGTCGCCGGCCGGCAGCATCACCCAGATCGCGCGCGGCGCTTGCACGCGGCGAACCAAATCGGGCAATCCGCCCGATCCAGTTGCGCCTTTTTGTTTGGCGAGGGCGGCTATTGCGCCTGGCGACCGGTCATAGATGACGCACTCGTGGCCGCGCGCCGTCAAGCGCCGCACGATATTGCCGCCCATGCGGCCCAAACCGACGACTCCCAGTTGCATTGTGTTCGCTTGGCGCGCTCGCTGTTGGCCGTTGTGGCGGGACTCCGGATGCAGTCCAACAGCTTATGGCAGGTCGTGCCATTTCATCCAGATTTGTGTTCGGGCATGTGCGGGAAATTTTCGCTTACACGATGTGATGTCAACGGGGTGGTCGCTGATCGTTGCGATTGCGGCGGACGACAGGCGATTGTGGCGAAACCGTGGAGGCGCTCCGAAAGATCGCACGACCCGTGTGATTATGTCGTGATATCAGGCCTTCCCCGATTGTCCGGCAGCCGATTTCTTCGCACCTTGGTGTCGCGCACGACACGAGACGCACAACGACAAGGAGCAAAAAATGGTCGACCGGCTCACCGAAGATATCGTCCCGTATCTGCCGCACCTCCGAGCATTTGCTCGCATGTTGGCGCAGGATCGCACGCTTGCCGACGATCTGGTGCAGGAGACCGTCGTCCGTGCATTGAGTCATGCCCATCAATTCCAACCCGGCACCAATCTCAAGGCGTGGCTGACGACGATTTTGCGCAATGCCTATTTCACCGAAAAACGCAGCCAGGGTCGCCTCACGCAACTCGATGTCGAAGTCGTACGCGACTCCACGACCGTAAGCGGTGGCCAGGAATGGCACCTGCGTATGCGCGATTTCGAAGGCGCGTTCAGCACCTTGCCGCCGGTGCAACGCGAGGCGCTCGTGCTCGTCGGCGCCAGCGGGTTCTCCTACGAACAGGCGGCCGCCATGGCCGGCTGTGCAGTCGGCACGATGAAGAGCCGAGTGTCGCGTGCACGGCTGCTGCTCCATACGCTGCTTGATGGCGCCGATGCTGCGCCCAGCCATGGTCTGGAGTGGCATCGCGCGATGCATTTGCGTGATTGGGAACATCTGACAGCCGGCCGCGAGCCGCACTCTGCGACCGCATCCTGATCTGGTACGGCGATTGTGCCAGTCGCTCGAGACTCTTAGGCGACACTGCGCGAGGCCGTCCGCGCCGATTTGAGCGCTGAGTCGCGCAGCGCGTTGATGAAGCCCTCGTACCAATGCGCGATGTTGTTTGCGCGCAAAATCTTCATCATTGTGTTCCAGCGTTCGACACGCTCGGCGCGTTCCATATAGAGTGCGCGGTAAAGCGCCTGCGCGAGCTCGCCGGTATCGTACGGATTGACCACCAGAGCGGCGTCGAGTTCCTTTGCGGCGCCGGCAAATTTCGACAGTACCAGCACACCCGGATCCTCGGCGTCCTGCGCTGCGACATATTCCTTGGCAACAAGGTTCATGCCGTCACGCAATGGCGTCACGCAGCCCACCTTACTGATGCGATAGAGTGCCGCAAGCTGATCCGGCGGAAAGCTCTCGTTGATGTAGCGCAATACCATCCAGTCGACATCGCCGAAGCGCGCGCTGATTTCGCCAGCACGGCTTGCGAGCTCGGCCCGGAAGCGCCGATAGCTGTCGACCGAGGGACGGGTTGGCGGCGTGATCTGGAGAAACGATACGCGCTTGCGCTCATCGGGATAAATAGTGAGGAATCGCTCGTACGCCGCGAAGCGCTCAGGCAGGCCCTTGCTGTAATCAAGGCGGTCTACGCCAATCACCATCTTGCCCTGATGCAGGCCGCGCCGGATGCGGTTGATCTTATTGCTGTCGATATTGGCGCGCGCCGCATTGGCAAAGAAATCGACGTTGATGCCGACCGGAAAGACGCCGATCCGCACACGGCGACCGCCGAACTGCAGCTCGGTAGGACCGACTAGCGTCGCCGACAGTTTCATCGTCGCATAGTCGCGGAAACGGGACATATCCTCGTCGGTCTGGAAGCCGATGAGGTCATAGGCCGACAGCGCCTTGAGCACCGTGCGGTGTTCCGGCAGGCAGATGAGCACCGACTTGGTCGGAAACGGCGTGTGCAGGAAAAAACCGATCGGGCCGGCGAAACCCCGCTGGCGCAGAAACTCGCCGAGCATGAAATAGTGGTAGTCGTGAACCCAAACCAGCGAATCACGCCGCGCGCGATCGGCGACGACGTTGGCCATGATCCGGTTGATCGCACGATAGGACGCGACGAACTCCGGCTCGTAGCACAACAGGTCGGCGCGATAGTGCAAGATCGGCCACAGTGCGGCATTCGCCATGCCATTGTAGAAACGCCGATAGTCCGTGACCGGCAGGTCAACCATCATCAATGTGCCGGCCCCGAGCCGTTTCGAACGCGTTGGCACACGCCCGTCTTCGGCCGCCGCGAACTTGCCGCTGGCACCGATCCACGTCGCACCTGATGTTTTCACCGCCGACAGCAGGGCGGCCGCGAGGCCGCCTGGAATGGCGCCCGTACGCGAAGGCTCCGCAATTCGGTTCGAGACCAGAATCGTGTCCATCGCAATGACCCCCATCGATTCAATTTTTTCACCGGGGTGGAACGCGGGTATCTGACTGAGAGCATCAGTCTGAGGTTCTCGTTCCGTCTTCGGTCACGGAAATGCCCCACGTCCCTTGCGCCAGAGGAATACGCGCAAAGGCCTCACACGCAGTCGCTG
>DASQGX010000101.1:0-14035 GCA_035632395.1 Allostellaceae bacterium | reverse complement strand
ACCTCGCCGGCCATCGCGAGGCTCCGCCCGGCTTGCGCATCTGGTGCGGCGCGACCGTCGAGACACACGATGTCGAGGCGCTGCTGCCCTGGCTCGACTGGGCCTTCGCTGAAGTCCGCCGCGCCGCGGCGGCCTGACGGCGGAGCGCCGCCATGGCCAAAGTCCTGATCTCCGACGAGCTGAGCCCGCGCGCCGTCGCCGTGTTCAAGGAGCGCGGCATCGAGACGGTGGTCAACACCAAGCTGACGCCGGACGAATTGAAAAAGATCATCGGCGACTTCGACGGCCTCGCCGTGCGCTCGGCCACGAAGGTCACCAAGCCGGTGATCGAAGCGGCGAAGAAACTCAGGGTGATCGGTCGCGCCGGCATCGGCGTCGACAACATCGACGTGGCGGCCGCGACGCAGCGCGGCATCGTGGTGATGAATACACCCTACGGCAATTCGATTACGACGGCCGAGCACGCAATCGCTCTGATGCTGGCGCTGGCGCGGCAGCTGCCGGCCGCCGACCGTTCGACGCAGGCCGGCAAATGGGAAAAGTCCAAATTCATGGGTGTCGAGCTCACTGGGAAGACGCTTGGCGTCGTCGGCTGCGGCAATGTCGGGTCGGTGGTCGCCGACCGCGCTATCGGCCTCAAGATGAAGGTCGTCGCCTACGACCCCTTTTTGTCTTCCGAACGTGCCATCGCGCTCGGCGTCGAGAAGGTCGAGCTCGACGACCTGCTGGCGCGGGCGGATTTCATCACGCTGCACACGCCGCTAACGGACGCGACACGCAACATTATCGACACTAAGGCGCTGGCCAAGACCAAGAAGGGCGTGCGCCTGATCAATTGCGCGCGCGGCGGCCTCGTCGTCGAAGCAGATCTTAAGGCGGCGCTCGATTCGGGTCAGGTTGCCGGCGCGGCGATCGACGTGTTTCCGGTCGAACCGGCGAAGGAGAACCTGCTGTTCGGCCATCCCAACGTCATCGCCACGCCGCACCTCGGCGCGTCGACGGCCGAAGCGCAGGAGAACGTCGCGCTGCAGATCGCCGAGCAGATGGCGGATTATCTCGTCTCCGGCGCGGTGACCAATGCGCTCAACATGCCGTCGCTCTCGGCCGAGGAGGCCGCACGCCTCAAGCCTTACATCACGCTCGTCGAGCAGCTCGGCTCGTTTGCCGGTCAGCTCATCGATGTCGGCCTCAAGGGCGTCGCGATCGAATATGAAGGCCACGCGGCCGAGCTCAACGTTAAACCGCTGACTGCGATTGCGCTCGCCGCGCTACTGGCGCCGCAGCTCGATTCGGTCAACATGGTCAACGTGCCAGTCGTGTGCAAAGAACGCGGCATCGCGATTGCCGAAACGCGCAGCACCGAACCAAGCGATTTCCAAACATTGATCCGCATCACCGTGCAGGGCACGAACGGTGCGCGCAGCATCGCCGGCACGCTGTTCGGCGGCGACCGGCCGCGCATTGTCGATGTCGAGGGCATCGCGCTCGAAGCCGAGCTCGGACCGCATATGCTGTTCGTCCGCAACCACGACAAACCGGGGTTCATCGGCAATCTCGGCCGGACCCTGGGCGAGGCGGCGCTCAACATTGCGACCTTCCATCTCGGCCGTTCGGCGCCCGGTCAGGACGCCATTTGCCTGATCCAGGTCGATCAGCCGCTCGGCGACTCGCTGCTTGCGAAGGTTCGCGCCATCGCCAACGTGGTGCTGGCGAAAGAGCTGCATTTCTAGGCCGCAGCAGGGCGCGGAACGTGCCGCAGGATGGTTGCCGCCGCGCGCCAAAACCGCTATGTCGGCCTCCGTGAACGAGACGCTCCACAAAGCGCTGCTGCCGGAAGGCCTGCGCGATCTGCTGCCGCCGGATGCCGGCATCGAGGCCGAGGTGGTCTCGCGGCTGATGGCGGCTTTGGCGAGCCACGGCTACGAGCGTGTCAAGCCGCCGCTCGCCGAGTTCGAGGATAATCTGCTGTCCGGCGCTGGTACCGCGATGGCCAACGACACGTTCCGCATGATGGACCCGGTGTCGCGACGTATGATCGGCGTGCGGGCCGACATGACACCGCAGGTCGCACGTATCGCCGCCAGCAGGCTGAAGAAGGCGGCACGGCCGCTGCGGCTCTGCTATGCCGGCCAAGTTCTGCGCGTCAACGGCAGCCAGCTCCGGCCTGAACGTCAGGTCGGTCAGGTCGGCGCCGAACTCATCGGTCCATCCGAAGTCGGTGCCGACGCCGAGGCGATCTTGTTTGCAGCCGAAGCCCTCGGCGGGCTTGGCGTGCAGGGACTTTCAGTTGATCTGACGTTGCCGACGCTGGTGCCGGCGATCTGTCACGCCGCCGTGCTTGCGCCGGAACAGGTCGACGCCGTGCGCCGCGCGCTCGATCACAAAGACGCCGCCGCTTTGCGCAAGGCCGCCGGTGCGACCGCCGCGTTGCTTGGTGAGCTGCTCAAAGCCGCTGGCGCGGCGGAGAAATCGCTGACGAAATTGTCGACGCTCGATCTGCCCAAAGCCGCAGCGACGGAACGCGCGCGCCTCGGCGACGTCATCGCGCGGGTGAAGCGCGCCGATCCCGGCTTGGTCATGACCGTCGATCCGGTCGAGAACCGCGGTTTCGAATACCATACCGGCGTCAGTTTCACGGTTTTTGTGAAATCGGTGCGCGGCGAACTCGGCCGCGGCGGCCGTTACCGCACGGGCGATGGAGGCGGCGAGGACGCTACTGGCTTCACGCTTTACACGGACACGATTCTGCAGGCGCTGCCGGCGCCACCGACGCCGCGCCGGATCTACGTACCGTTCGATGCCGAAAGCGCCGCTGCTAAGCGCCTACGCGCCGAAGGCTGGATCACGGTCGCTGGCCTTGCCACGGTGCGCGATCCGCGCGACGAGGCGAAACGACTGAATTGCGGCCATCTCCTCGATGGCGGCAAGATCGTCGCGCTGACCTAGGGCGCCGGAGATCAATTCATGGCCAATGTTGCAGTGATCGGCGCTCAATGGGGCGACGAGGGTAAAGGAAAGATCGTCGATTGGCTGAGCGAGCGCGCCGACGTCGTGGTGCGTTTTCAGGGCGGCCACAATGCCGGCCACACGCTGGTCATCGGCAACGTCGAATATCGGCTTAGCCTGCTGCCGTCGGGCGTGGCGCGACCCGGCAAACTATCGATCATCGGTAATGGGGTCGTGGTCGATCCCTGGGCGCTGATCAAGGAAATCGAGAATATCGCGGCCAAGGGCGTCACCGTCACGCCGGCAAGCCTGCGCGTCGCCGAGAATGCGACGCTGATTTTGCCGTCGCACGGGCAGCTCGACCGCGCGCGCGAAGAGGCGCGCGGTGCCTACAAGATCGGCACCACCGGCCGCGGTATCGGGCCGGCCTACGAAGACAAAGTTGGCCGCCGGGCGCTGCGGCTATGCGACCTCGCCGATCCGGCGACTTTGCCGACCAAACTCGACGCCTTGCTGCTACATCATAACGCGCTATTGCGTGGTCTTGGCGCGCCGGAGGTCGAGCGCGAGCCGCTGCTCAACTCGCTGCTCGAAATCGCGCCCAAAGTCCTGCCCTATGCAGACCGCGTGTGGCAGCGGCTCGACGAGGTGCGCCGCGCCAACAAGCGCATCCTGTTCGAAGGCGCTCAGGGCGTGATGCTCGACGTCGACCACGGCACCTATCCTTATGTGACCTCGTCGCATACCCATCCGGGCGAGGCGGCGTCCGGCGCGGGCACCGGCCACGCGGCGATCGGGTACGTCCTCGGCATCACCAAGGCGTACACGACGCGCGTCGGCAGCGGCCCGTTTCCGACCGAACTCACCGACAAGATCGGCCAGACGCTCGGCGAGCGCGGCCGCGAATTCGGCGTCGTCACCGGCCGCAAGCGGCGCTGCGGCTGGTTCGACGCAGTCATGGTCCGGCAAGCAGTCAAGACCGCGGGCGTCGACGGCCTCGCGCTCACCAAGCTCGACGTGCTCGACGGGTTCAAGGAAATCAAGGTGTGCACCGGTTACCGGCTAGACGGCGAGAGGCTCGACTATCTGCCCGCCGGCACCAGCCAGCAGGCGGCGGTCGAACCGATTTACGAGACGATCGAGGGCTGGAGTGAGAGCACACGCGGCGCACGGCGGTGGGCGGACCTGCCGGCACTGGCAATCAAGTACATCCGCCGGATCGAGGAACTTGTTGGCGCGCCTGTAGCGTTGCTGTCGACCAGTCCGGAACGCGAAGACACGATCTTGATGCACGACCCCTTCGCAGGGTGAGCATCGGCTCAGACCTTGGCAGTGGCCCGTGCCGTGCGCAGCCGCGCGGCGATATAGCCTTCGACGGTCTCCGACAACGTGTCGAGGCGGTCGGTGAAGAAATGATCGGCGCCCGCGATCTGACGGTATTCGACCTTGAGTGATCGCTGCTTCTGCAGGCGCTGCGCGAGATCCTTCACGCCTTCGGGCGCGACGATCTGGTCCTTGTCGCCCTGGACGATGAGACCCGCTGCCGGCGGTCGCGTCAGGAAGTTGAAGTCGACCAGATTGACCGGCGGCGCCACGGCGACGAAGGCGTCCGATTCCGGTCGCCGCGCCAGCAGCTGCAACGCGATCCACGCGCCAAACGAAAAACCGGCGATCCAGCACTGTTCCGCATCGGGATTGTTGTTCTGAAACCAATCGAGCGCCGCCGCCGCGTCCGCCAGCTCGCCTTCGCCATTGCCATAGCTGCCCTGGCTCTTGCCGACGCCACGGAAATTGAAGCGCAGCGCCGCAAAACCCTGTCGTGCGAAGGCATGAAACAGGGTGTAGACCACCTTGTTGTGCATCGTGCCGCCATGCTGCGGATGCGGGTGGAGGATCAGCGCGAGCGGCGCGTTTTCGACCCGCGACGGGTGATAGCGCGCCTCGAGCCGGCCCGCCGGGCCGGTCAGAACCAATTCAGGCATGATGAAACTTTAACCCAGTAGCAAACTCGGGATTGAAACCACATGTTTGTAGCGACTCACCGATAAAAACGGCCAAGAAGTTGACCATTCTACTCGGGATAGATATAGTTTCGCCCCCGTGTCTAGCAAGGCGCGGCGGCGGGTTTTCCGCGGTCATTCCGCCGCAGGCGCGCGGATCATATATCAACCGGAGCCCAAAATGTTGAAGGCTTTGCGCGAGGAAATCGACACGATCCTGCGGCTCGATCCGGCGGCGCGCTCGCGCCTCGAAATCGTGCTCGCCTATCCGGGCTTTCATGCGGTGGTATTCCACCACCTTGCCAATTGGCTCTGGCGGCATGGGCTGCTCGTGCTGGCACGCTTTGTGTCGAATCTGGCCCGGTTGCTCACGTTGATCGAAATCCACCCTGCGGCGACGATCGGTCGCCGCCTGTTCATCGATCACGGCGCCGGCGTGGTCATTGGCGAGACGACCGAGATCGGCGACGACGTCACGCTTTACCAAGGTGTGACGCTCGGAGGCACGACCGTCAGCCGCGGTAAGCGTCATCCGACGCTCGAAAATGGCGTCATCATCGGCGCTGGCGCCAAGATCCTTGGTGGATTCACGGTGGGCGCTGGCGCGCGGGTTGGTGCCAATGCTGTCGTCCTGCATGCGGTCGCGCCAGGGGAATCGGTGGCCGGCATTCCCGCCCGACCGATCGGCGTCAGCCGTGAGACGCGCAAGGAATTTCTCCCTTACGGCACGCCGTGCGAAGACCTGCCCGATCCGATTGCGCGCTGCGTCGCCAGCCTGATGGACGAAGTCGCCTATCTCAAGCAGCGCCTAGTCGAGATCGAGCGCAAGGCCGAGTTTCCCGCCGAAGAGGTGCCTGCCGAAGCGCGCGCGGCCCGGCCCGGCCGGCGGATTTAGTGGGCGTGGAGAACTGACATGCGACTTAGCACCAAAGGACGTTATGCGGTGATGGCGTTGGTCGATATCGCCAAGCACGCGCAAGGCACGCCGATCACCCTGGCCGAGATCGCCGAGCGGCAGTTGATCTCGCTGTCGTATCTGGAGCAGCTCTTTGCCAAGCTGCGCAGCGCCGGTCTGGTCAAAAGCGTCCGCGGCCCGGGCGGCGGCTATCTGTTGGCGCGCGGCGCTGATGGCACCCGCATCTCGGACATCATTCTCGCGGTTGACGAGCCGATCCGCACGACGCGTTGCACGCCCGGCGCGCCGATGGGCTGCAGTGGCAATCAGAGCCGCTGCCTGACGCACGATCTGTGGGAGGAACTCGGCAACCAGATCCGGCTCTATCTGAGCTCTGTCACGCTCGCAGACGTCGTCGCCAACCGGCTCTTGGGACGCAGCGGCGCGCTGCATCGCGAACGCGCCGATAAGGAAGCAGCGGAAACCGCGCCAACCATTGCCGCGCAATAGCGCCTCAGGTCCCGCCGTGAACGCCGGTTTGTCCTATCTCGATTGGAATGCGACCGCGCCCGTGCGGCCCGAGGCCGCGGCGGCGGTGGCGCAGGCCTTGGCGACGGTCGGCAATGCCTCGTCGGTCCACCGCGCTGGGCGCGCCGCGCGGAGATTGCTGGAAGCCGCGCGCGCGAATGTCGCTGCACTGGTTGGCGCGCATACCGAGAACGTTGTATTCACGTCGGGCGGCACCGAAGCCAACGCGCTGGCGCTGCGAGCCTTTCCCGACCGGCGCGTCCTGGTGTCGGCGCTCGAGCATGATTCCGTGCTCGCCAACGCGCCGGACGCGGTGCGGGTACCGGCGACACGCGATGGCCTTGTCGACCTGAAGACCTTGGAAAGACTGCTCGCCACCGATATCCGGCCGGCACTGGTGTCGCTCATGTTCGCGAACAACGAAACTGGTGCCATTCAGCCGATTGCCGAGGCAGCACGAATCGCCCATCAGCATGGCGCACTGATCCACTGCGACGCTGTGCAGGTCGCCGGACGGCAACCGATCGACATGGGACGGCTCGGCTGCGATCTGATGACGCTGTCGGCGCATAAGCTCGGTGGGCCCATGGGTGTCGGAGCCCTCGTCGTCGCCGGCGGCATCGACATCGCGCCGTTGGTGCGCGGCGGCGGTCAGGAACGCAACCGGCGCGCCGGTACCGAAAATCTGCCGGGCATCGCGGGATTCGGCGCGGCGGCGAGTGCTGCGATTGCAGGCGTGACAGTATGGGATGCTGTCGCGACGTTGCGCGCACAGGCCGAGACGCGACTGGTGGCGATTTCGCCCGATGCCATGGTTTACGCCGCCGCGGCACCCCGCCTGCCGAATACGATCTGCATCTCAATGCCGGGCGTTCCGGCCGCGACCCAAGTCATGGCCCTCGATCTTGCAGGCGTCATGGTCAGTGCGGGCGCCGCTTGCTCGTCGGGCAAGGTGCGCCGCAGCCACGTGCTCGATGCCATGGGTGTGCCGGAGCGCGACGCCGAATGCACCATCCGCGTTAGTCTGGGCTGGAGTACGTCCGAAGCAGAGATCGATCATCTGGTGGATGCGTGGGGTGCACTTTACGCCCGAACGCGAGTGTCGGCCGCATGACCGCTGCCATTGCCCGCCGGCCCAACGCCGCGCCGGTCTATCTCGACAATCACGCGACGACGCCGTGCGATCCGCGTGTTGTGGCCGCGATGCTGCCGTGGTTCAGCGAGAAATTCGGCAATCCGCATTCACTCACACACGCTTACGGCCGCGAGGCCGAGCATGCAGTGGAGCAGGCGCGCGCGCAGCTCGCCGATCTGATCGGCGCCGATCCGCGCGAGCTCGTCTTCACCTCGGGGGCGACCGAAGCCAACAACATGGCGGTCAAAGGCGCTGCACGCTTTCACCGCCAGTTCGGCAAGGATGGCGTCGTGACGCTTGCGACCGAGCATAAATGCGTCCTCGAAAGCGCCAAGGCGCTCGAGCGCGATGGTTTTCGTGTCACCATCCTGCCAGTCGGCCGCGACGGGTTGGCCGATCTCGATGCGCTCGCGCGGGCAATCGACGACAAGACGGCCATCGTCTCGGTGATGGCGGCGCACAACGAGATCGGCGTCATCCAGCCGATCAAGGAGATTGCTGCGCTGGCGCATGCCAAAGGCGTGCTATTCCACACCGATGCGGCGCAGGCCGTTGGCAAGATTGCGCTCGACGTCAGCGATCTCGGCGTCGATCTGATGTCGATCTCCGGCCACAAATTCTACGGTCCCAAGGGCATCGGCGCGCTCTATCTGCGCCGTCGGCCGCGCGCGCGTATCGAGCCGCTGTTCGATGGCGGCGGCCAAGAGCGCGGCATGCGTTCGGGCACGCTGCCGGTGCCGTTGATCGTCGGGTTTGGGCAGACCGCGGCACTGGCCAAAGTCGAGATGGCAGGCGAGGCGCAGCGACTGTTGGCCCTCCGGGCCAGGTTCCTGAACGGCCTGCGCGGCAAGGTGCCCGACTTGGTGCTTAACGGCGATGCCGAGCGACGGCTGCCCGGCAACCTCAATTTGAGCTTCCCCAGCCTCAAGGCGATCGACTTGATCGCCGCGTGTCCGGGCTTGGCGTTATCGACCGGTTCGGCCTGCACCGCCGCCGAAGTCGAACCGTCCTATGTGTTGCGTGCACTCGGTCTTGGCGATGCGCTGGCTGCGGCATCGCTGCGCATTGGCCTCGGCCGCTTCACCACCGCCACCGAGGTCGATTTTGCTGTCGATACGCTGGCGGCCGCCGTCCTGCGGTTGCGCGCCGGCGACCGGATGACAAGCGAAGCCGTCGGCATTACATAAGGGTCGGAGATTCGCATGGCTTTGAGACAGGCAATGACGGTGACCGACGCAGCCGCCAAGCGCATTCAGGCGCTGCTGGCGCAGCGCGGCAAGCCGTCCGCTGGCATCCGCATCGGCGTGCGCGCCCGCGGGTGCTCGGGCCTGACCTATACGCTCGAGTACGCCGACGAGAAGGGCAGGCTGGACGAGGTGGTGCAGGACAAGGGCGTTACCATCCTGATCGATCCCAAGGCGACCATGTTCATCATCGGCACCGAGATGGATTACGTCGAGGACAAGCTACAATCGGGCTTCACCTTCCGCAATCCGAACGAAAAAGGCCGGTGCGGTTGCGGCGAATCATTCCACGTCTGAGTTTTCCCGCGCGGCGATGAAGCTGTTTCAGATCGAGGAGCCGGAGGGCGCTCCGCTTTCGGCCGAAGGGCCGGGCGCTGCGGTCGGCATCGATTTGGCGGCGGGATCGGCGGCGGTCGCGATCGCGCTTGGCGGCAACGCCGAAATCCTGCCGGGAACCGACGGCGAACGGCGGCTGGCGACGGCTGGGCAGGCACTCGATGCGGTGTTGCTGGCGCTGCGGGCGCGCGCCGAGAAGCAGCTGGCGCGGCCGGTAACCCACGCGGTGATTGCGACACCGGATGGACGCGGTAGCGCGGCGCTCGAAACGGCAGCCAAGACCGCTGGATTGACCATCCTGCGTGCGGTGACGCAATCCGTCGCGGCGGATCGTGATACCGGCCCGGATGCTGCGGCGCTGGGTGCGGCGCGTATAGCCGAAGATTTGTCGCCGACGCTTGGTATAACCTCGCCCGGCCTTGATTGATGGATTGGATCGTATGCCTAAGATGACGTTTATCGAACGTGACGGCACCCGCAAAACTGTGGACGCGCCGATTGGCCTTTCCGTGCTCGAAATCGCCCATCGCAACGACGTCGATATCGAGGGTGCGTGCGAAGGCTCGCTGGCCTGCTCGACTTGTCACATCATCGTCGAACCCGAATGGTATGAGCTGTTGAAGGATGCGACCGAGGACGAGGAAGACATGCTCGATCTTGCCTTCGGCCTGACCAAAACGTCGCGCCTCGGCTGCCAGATCGTGATGACCGAAGAGCTCGACGGTCTCACCGTCCGCCTGCCGCAGGTGACGCGCAACATGATGAATAGCTGATGGATGCGGCGCTGGCTCCGGGCGCGCGCGTCGTCGTCGCCATGTCGGGCGGCGTCGACAGCTCGACCGTAGCGGCGCTGCTGGTCGAGCAGGGCTGCGACGTCGTCGGCGTCACGCTCCAGCTTTACGACCACGGCCAAGCGACCGGGCGCAAGGGCGCCTGCTGCGCCGGCCAAGACATCCACGACGCGGCGCGGGTCGCCGAAACGCTCGGCATTCCGCATTACGTACTCGACTACGAAAAGCGTTTCCGTACCGAAGTGATCGAGGATTTTGTCGACTCTTATCTCGCCGGTGCGACGCCGGTGCCGTGCGTCCGCTGCAACGAAACGGTGAAATTCCGCGATCTGCTGGCGGTGGCGCATGATCTGGGCGCCGGTGCGCTCGCCACCGGTCATTATGCGCGGCGCGTGGTTGGTGCCGACGGGCCGGAGCTGCATGGTGCCGCTGATGCCAGCCGCGACCAGAGCTATTTCCTCTATCGCACGACGCGTGCGCAGCTCGATTTCCTGCGGTTTCCGCTGGGCGAGTTCAGCAAGGACGAGACGCGTGCTTTGGCGGCGCGTTTCGCCCTGCCGGTGGCGCAGAAGCCCGACAGCCAGGACATCTGCTTCGTGCCATCCGGCCACTACGCCGACGTGATCGAAAAGCTGCGTCCTGGCGCAGCGGAGCCAGGCGACATCGTCGACGAGACGGGCCGCGTCCTCGGCCGGCACGATGGCGTCATCCACTTTACCGTTGGCCAGCGCAAGGGCATCGGCATTGCTGGCGAGGAGCCGCTTTACGTCCTGCGGCTCGAACCGGCGACGCGGCGCGTCGTCGTCGGACCGCGCGCCAGTTTGGGCGCGACGCGCGTGCCGTTCGATCGGGTTAACTGGCTGGCGGTGCGGCCGGATGTGTCCGGTATTCGCGTCGCGGTCAAGCTGCGCTCGGCGCAGCCACCGGTGCCCGCCACGTTACAGCTCGATGGCGATCATGGCACGGCGATGCTTGACGAGCCGGCATTCGGCGTGGCGCCCGGCCAGGCGTGCGTCGCTTACGACGGCGCCCGCGTGCTCGGCGGCGGCTGGATCGCCCGCGGCTGATTGCCGCTAGGCTTGCCGCGCGCGCGGCGCTCCACGATACTGCGCCGCCATGACCGCTACCAAGAAACCCCGCGACACCGTCAAGAAAGTCGTGCTCGCTTATTCGGGCGGGCTCGACACGTCCGTCATCCTGCGCTGGCTTCAGGAAACCTATGGTTGCGAGGTGGTGACCTTCACCGCCGATATCGGCCAGGGCGAGGAGCTCGCGCCTGCACGCAAGAAGGCCGAGCTCTTGGGCGTGAAACAGATCTTCATCGAGGATCTGCGCGAGGAATTCGTCCGCGATTTCGTGTTTCCGATGTTCCGGGCGAATGCGCTCTATGAAGGTCAATACCTGCTCGGCACTTCGATCGCGCGGCCGCTGATCGCCAAGCGCCAGATCGAGATCGCCGAAGCCACTGGCGCCGATGCCGTGGCGCACGGCGCAACTGGCAAGGGCAACGACCAAGTGCGCTTCGAGCTGACCTATTACGCGCTCAAGCCCGACATCAAGGTGATCACGCCATGGCGCGAATGGGAGCTCAATTCGCGCACCAAGCTGATCGAATATGCCGAACGGCATCAAATTCCGATCGCCAAGGACAAGCGCGGCGAGGCGCCGTTTTCGACCGACGCCAATCTTTTGCACATCTCGGCCGAGGGCAAGGCGCTCGAGGATCCGTGGCACGAGCCTGAGGAATTCATCTACAGCCGGACGGTGGCGCCCGAGAAGGCGCCGGACCAGCCGGAATATGTCGAGATCGAATTCGCCAAAGGCGATCCGATCGCGGTCGACGGTAAGAAACTGTCGCCAGCGGCACTGCTGACGCGGCTCAACGAGCTTGGCGGCAAGTACGGCATCGGCCGGCTCGACCTGGTCGAGAACCGCTTCGTCGGCATGAAGTCGCGCGGCGTCTATGAAACGCCCGGCGGCACGATCTTGCATGCGGCGCATCGCGGTATCGAGAGCATCACGCTCGATCGCGGCGCGGCGCATCTCAAGGACGACCTCATGCCGCGCTACGCCGAGCTGATCTATAACGGATTCTGGTATTCGCCTGAGCGCGCCATGCTCCAGGCGCTGATCGACAAGAGCCAGGAGAACGTCGCCGGCACCGTGCGTCTCAAGCTCTACAAGGGCTCGGCGCGCGTCGTCGGCCGCAAATCACCGCACAGCCTCTATAGCTTAGCGCATGTGACGTTCGAGGCCGACCAGGTTTACGATCAGCGCGACGCCGAAGGTTTCATCAAGTTGAACGCGCTGCGGTTGCGACTCGGCGCGCGGCTGCGACCGAAGAAATAGTTGCCGGTGCCGGCGACCGGAAGTTTTCGGTTCGATTCAGGTGCTTATGCCTATGTATTTGATATAACAGGCGAATAGCGCGAATCGTGGCCCTGAATTGACCCCGTGAAATCCTTGTTTTTGCCATGATCGGTCGCCATGTTCGGCCCATCGCCCATAGCAAAAAGGGGATGGAACCATGGGTTCGCGTATTGGCGTTTTGATGGTGGCGGCCGCGATGCTGCTTTCGGCTTGCGGCACGTCACCGGGTGACCGAGGCCTGTCGGGTGCCGGTATCGGCGCTGCGGGTGGTGCCGTGGTCGGAGCGCTGGTTGGCGCGCCTCTGGCAGGCGCGGCGATCGGTGCCGGCGCCGGCGCATTGACCGGTATGGCGACCAGCCCGTCGAACGTCTATCTCGGCAAGCCGGCCTGGGAACAGTAACCGGCCCGACGACTATCTTTCGCTGAGACCTGGCCCCCTCGGGATCGCTCCCGAGGGGGCATTGCTTTGTGCGCTTGCTTAGACCGCTGGATCGGGCAATCCACGCCGGCGGCACGCTGCCACCAGCGTGTTGCGCAGTAGGCAGGCGATGGTCATCGGTCCGACGCCGCCAGGTACTGGCGTCAACGCTCCGGCAACGCGTTGCGCTTCGGCGAAGGCGACGTCGCCGACCAGCTTGCCCTTGCCGTCCGGTGTCGCGATGCGATTGATGCCGACGTCGATCACGGTCGCGCCCGGCTTGATCCAGTCACCGCGGACCATCTCCGGCCGGCCGACCGCCGCGACCAGCAGGTCGGCGCGGCGCGCCACTGCCGGCAGGCCCCGCGTGCGCGAATGCGCCACCGTGACCGTGCAGTGCTCGCCGAGCAGCAGCGCCGCCATCGGCTTGCCGACGATATTGGAGCGTCCCAGGATCACCGCTTCGGCACCCGCGAGGTTCTTGCCCAGGCTCTCGCGCGCCAGCAACAGGCAGCCATAGGGCGTGCACGGCACCAGCGCCTTGCCGCCGCTCCACAGCCGGCCGACATTCTCGGCATGGAAGCCGTCGACGTCCTTGGCCGGCGCGATCGCTTCGATGATCCGTTGCGCGTCGATCTGCTTCGGCAGCGGCAATTGCACGAGAATGCCGTCGACCGCCTCGTCGGCATTGAGCTGCGCGACCAGGCGCAGCAGCTCGGCCTCGCTGGTGGAAGCTGGGAGGCGGTGGGTGATGCCTTTGAGGCCGGCGTCGTCAGTCGCCTTGGTCTTGCTTTTGACATAGACCTGACTGGCCGGATCGTCGCCGACCAGCACGGCCGCGAGGCCAGGCACGACGCCGTGCGCCGATTTCAACGTGGCGGCTGCCGCGGCAACCGTGGCGCGCAAGCGTGCTGCGACGGCCTTGCCGTCGATCAATCGAGCTTCGGACATGACTTCAACCCTCGTTCAAGCCGCGCAGCAAGCGCGGCGGGATCACCATCGATATGCACCAGCTTGCGGCGTCCGGCGGCGCCCGCCGCAATACGCAAGTCGCTTTTGCGCAGGCCGAAATGACGCGCCAACAGGGCGACCAGGGCCGCATTGGCCTCGCCAGCATGGGCGGGAGCATGCACGGCAAGCTTCAAGGCGACGCCGCTGGGCTCCTCACTCAAGCCGAGGACGCGATCTTGCGCGGCTTTTGGAGTTACGCGCACGGACAGCGTCGCGCCGCTGCGCCCGAGACGGAACGGTAATGCCATAGGTCCGGTCAACCGTGCATCAACGCGTAGACCTCGACCTGCCGCAGCTCCATCTCGATGAACCACAGGATCAACAACAGGATGACCGGCGAGATGTCGATGCCGCCGAAGCT
>DASQGX010000100.1:0-15525 GCA_035632395.1 Allostellaceae bacterium | reverse complement strand
GACGGCGAGACGCTGATCGTGCGCACCAAGCCGGCCTATGACGGGCCGGTGCCGGCGGCCAACGGCATCATGGCGCAGAACCTGGCGCGGCTGTTCTACCTCACCGGCGAGACGCGCCATCGCGAGCGCACCGAGGCGCTGCTGGCGGCGTTCGCCGGCGAAGTCGCGCGCAATCCGATCGCGCACGCGGCGCTGCTGGTGGCGCGCGACCTGCTTGACCACGGATTGCAGATCGTCGTTGCCGGTGCGCGCGGCACGGTCGAGGCCGAGGCGCTGCTTGCCGCCGTGTTCACCACCAGCCAGCCCAGCCGGGCGCTGACGGTGGTGCCGCCCGGCAGTACACTGCCGGACGGCCATCCGGCGCAGGGCAAGGGTCCGGTCGCCGGCCGCGCCGCTGCCTATATTTGCGAGGGACCGACATGCTCCCTGCCCATCACGACACCCGAGGCACTGAGCCAGGCACTGGCGACGCGCTGAAGCGCCTGCCGCTCGATAGCCCATTCGGCTTTCTGACCGTGGTCGAACGCGACAGCAAGATCGTTGCGCTCGAATGGGGCGGTCGCGCCAGCGGCAAGCCCGACGCGGTGCTGATCGAGGCTAAACGCCAGCTCGAACAGTATTTCGCCAAGAAGCGCTCGCATTTCGACCTGCCGCTGGCGCCCGACGGCAGCGACGACGAAAAACGCCTGTGGCAGCGTATGAGCAAAATTCCTTACGGCCAGACCGCGACCTACGGCGAACTGGCGCGCGAACTCGGCCAGATGCCGCGCGCCCTCGGCCAGGCCTGCGGTCGCAATCCGATTCCGATCATCATTCCCTGCCACCGCGTCGTCAGCGCCGACGGCTCGCTCACCGGCTACAGCGCTCCGGGCGGCGTCGAGACTAAACGCCGGCTGCTGCAATTCGAGGGTGCGTTGCTGCTATAACGCCGGCCACGGCGGACGGCGGCCATGGATTTGCGCATCGCGTTCTTCGGCGACAGTTTCGTCAACGGCTTCGGCGATCCCGACGGACTCGGCTGGGTCGGCCGCGTCTGCGCCGCCGCCATTGGCCGCGGCCATGTCGTGACCTGCTACAACGCCGGCATCCGCCGCAACGCCAGCGCCGATGTGCGCGAACGCTGGCGCGACGAGGCGCTGCGCCGGCTGCCGGTCGAGCATCCCCGCGCGCTGGTCTTTTCGTTCGGCGTCAACGACTGTCTCATCGATAGTGGGCGGCGACTGCTCGAGCCGGCCGCAACGATTTCCAACGCGCAACAAATCCTGACGGACGCCAAGACGCTGGCGCCAACCTTGATGGTCGGTCCAGCGCCCATCGCCGACGCGGATGTAAATGCGCGGATCGCGGCGCTGATTCCGGAATTGCAAACGGTCTGCCGTATGCTTTCCGTGCCGTTCCTCGATGTATTTGGCGCGCTCAAATCGGCGCCGGCGTGGATGGACGAGGCGGCCGCCAATGACGGCGCCCATCCCGGCCGCGGCGGCTATCAGGCGCTGGCGGCGTTGGTCGATCGCTGGCCGCCATGGCGCGCATGGCTGCCCTGAAGACGGCCGGCGGCGATGACAAGCCGCGGCCGCCCGGCTAGGCTTGCCGCCAATAAACGCCTGAGGGAGGCATCATGGCCGAAGTCACGGTCCGCGCCGCGGATGGCGGCAGCTTTTCCGGTTATCTGGCAACGCCCAAATCCGGCAAGGGTCCGGGTGTTGTCGTCATACAGGAGATTTTCGGCGTCAACGCGGTGATGCGCCAGATCACCGACGGTCTCGCCGGCCAAGGCTTCACGGCCTTCTGTCCCGACCTGTTCTGGCGCTTCAAGCCGGGCATCCAGATCACCGACAAGACCGAAGCGGAATGGAAGCAGGCGGTGGGTTATTTCCAGCGCTTCGACGTCGACAAGGGCGTCGATGACCTGAAGGCGTCGCTCGCTGTCCTACGCAAGCATCCGGCCTGCAGCGGCAAGGTTGGGGCGGTCGGCTTCTGCCTCGGCGGTAAGCTCGCCTACCTGATGGCGACGCGCACCGACGTCGATTGCAGCGTCGGCTACTACGGCGTCGGCATCCAGGATGCGCTCGACGAAGCCAAGAACCTCAAGCATGCGCTGCTGCTGCATATCGCCGGCAGGGACGAATTCGTGCCGCCGCCGGCGCAGGAGAAAATCCACGCCGGCCTCAAGGGCAATGCGCATGTGACGATGTACGACTATCCCAATTGCGGCCACGCCTTCGCCCGGCCCGGTGGCGCGCATTGGGACCAGGCTGCGGCCAATCAGGCCGGCAAGCGCAGCCTCGAATTCTTCCATCGCCATCTCGGCGCCTGACCGACATCCAACAACCGAACCCGAGGAGACGGCCGATGCCCCATGCCATCCGCTTCCACCAGACCGGCGGACCCGAAGTCCTCAAATGGGAAGAGGTTCCGGTCGGCAAGCCCGGTCCCGGCGAGGCGCGTGTGCGCCACACCGCCGTGGGTTTGAACTTTGTCGACATTTACGTCCGCATGGGCGTCTATCCTGCGCCGCTGCCAAGTGGCCTCGGCCAGGAGGGCGCGGGCGTCGTCGAGGAGGTCGGTCCAGGCGTGACCGACCTGAAGGCGGGCGACCGTGTCGCCTACGGCAGCTCGCCGCTGGGTTCTTACGCCGAAATTCGCGTCATGCCGGCCGATCGTCTCGTCGTCCTGCCGAAGGACATCGACGACAAGCGCGCCGCGGCGATGATGCTCAAGGGCCTCACCGCGCAATACCTGCTGCGGCGCACCTATCGCGTGAAACCGGGCGATACCATCCTGTTCCACGCCGCCGCTGGTGGCGTCGGCCTGATCGCCGGCCAATGGGCGAAGCATCTCGGCTGCACCGTCATCGGCACCGTGTCGAATGACGACAAGGCCAAGCTCGCCAAGGCGCGCGGCTATGACCATGTCATCAACTACACCAAGGAAGATTTCCAGAAACGCGTCGTCGAGATCACCGGCGGCAAGAAGGTCCCGGTGGTCTACGACTCGGTCGGCAAAGATACCTTCATGAAATCGCTCGACTGCCTGGCGCCGCTGGGTCTGCTGGCGCTGTTCGGCCAGAGCTCGGGCAATGTCGAGCCGTTCAATCTCGGCCTGCTGGCGCAGAAGGGCTCGCTGTTCATCACCCGGCCGACGCTGAACACCTACGGCGCCAAGCGCGAGGACATGGTGGCCGGTGCCAAGGAATTGTTCGACGTGGTGTCGAAAGGCCTCGTCAAGATCGAGGTCAACCAGACCTATCCGCTGAAAGACGCGGCCAAGGCACAAGCCGACCTCGCCGCGCGCAAGACCACCGGCTCGACGGTGCTTACGGTTTAACCGCCGGGCACTCGGCGCCGGCGATCAGGATATCCTCGACACCGGCGCGGCAGTGCGCCGCATGATCGAAGCGCTGGCCGAATTGCTTCGCCAGCGCATCCACGGCATTGGGTTCGGCGCTGCGCAGCGCGATGCAGGGATAGCGCGACGCGAGCGCATCGGCCGTCACCGACCCGTCCCAATCCGCAATCGGTCCGCGCCAGGGCTCGGCGAAATAATCGTTCGCGGGCGTCAGCGCCTTGAGCTCGGCCGCATAACGCGCGCCCGAATAGCTGTCGTTGTAGAACCAAGCCGATGACGGCGCCGACGCCATGAAATCGTAAATATGCGCGCAACGCGGCAGGTCGCGCGCCAGATCGACGGCGCGCGCGCCTTCGGCGCGGCGGCGCATTTCGCTGTCCTGCCGGGCGAAGGCGATACTTTGGGCAACGACGAGCGCCGCCAGCACCAGCGCACCGACGCGGCCGGCGAGGCGCGACGACAGCCGTCCGTTGTCGACCACCACGAACCACGCCAGGCCCAGCACCGGTCCGGCGAGCTCGAGCGCCGGCAGGATGTAGTGGCCGCTGGCGTGTTTGGCGACCAGCGCGATCTGCACCAGCTGTGTCGTTAGCAGCGCCAGCAGCAGGCGCGCGCCCGGCGTGCCGCGTTGCCCAAGAATCAGCGCAACGATTCCCCAGGCGAATGCCGCCAGGAACAGCGGCCGGGCGAAGAACAACTTGGCGAAGTGATGTGGATAAGTCGCCCAGGCCACGACTGTCTCCGGTCCCTGGCCATAGGCTCCGCTGCCTTTCGCGAGCGCCGTGAACCACGCCGTCATCGGCGCCAAATTCGGGACTTCGGGCACCATCCACAGGGCAAACAGAATTGCCGTCAATCCGATATAAGCCGCCCGCCGCCGGTTGCCTTGCATCGCGATTAGCGGCGCGAGGCCCAAAGGCGCGAAGGTGACCTTGCACGCCGATCCGAACGCGACCGCGAAGGCCATGCCGGCGAGGCTCGCGCCTTCCGGCCGGACGGAATCCTCGACCATGGTGGCGACCAGCAGGGCCGTGGCGCCCAGCAGCATGGGTTCGGGCTCGACTTCGATGCCGTGCTTGAGCGTCAGCATGGTGATGAACGGCGCCAGCTGCGCGAACAGCGCCGGGAGCAGCATGCCGGTCCGCTGCTGGATGCGGCGGCCCATCAGCCACAGCATCCAGGTGTCGAACACCAGCATGACGTCGCTGGCACGGGTGAGGATGGTTTCCGCGTCCTCGAGCCTCTCGGCCGCCGGTGTCAGCCACGCCGCCGCGGCGACGATCAGCTGCACCGGAACGCCCGGATGCTGGAACTGCGCCGGCGGCGCGTGCTGCAGGATGTTCAGGCCGCCGATGAGATAGATGTAGCTCGGGTCGAGATTGAACCACAGCCAGTACGGCAGGCCGTGGTCGCGGAGCACCAGCTCGGCGACTAGAAACGCCAGCGGCAGGAGCAGCAACGCACCGTGGTCGCGCCGCACCGTGTCCCCCCGCCGGCCCGGCTCAGGTGTTCATCGCCTCGAAGAAGTCGGCGTTGCTCTTCGACTGCTTGAGCTTATCGATCAGGAACTCGAGCCCGTCCATCGGCCCCATCGGCATCAGCACGCGGCGGAGCACCCACATCTTGGCAAGAACGGCCTTGTCGACCAGCAGCTCTTCCTTGCGGGTGCCCGACTTCGTGATGTCGACCGCCGGGAAGGTGCGCTTGTCGGCGACCTTGCGATCGAGGACGATTTCCGAATTACCAGTGCCCTTGAACTCCTCGAAGATCACCTCGTCCATGCGCGAGCCCGTGTCGATCAGCGCCGTGGCGATGATGGTGAGCGAGCCACCCTCTTCGATGTTGCGCGCCGCGCCGAAGAAGCGCTTCGGCCGCTGCAGCGCGTTGGCGTCGACGCCGCCGGTCAACACCTTGCCCGAGCTGGGCACGACGGTGTTGTAGGCGCGCGCCAAGCGTGTGATCGAGTCGAGCAGGATGACGACATCGCGCTTGTGCTCGACCAGGCGCTTGGCCTTCTCGATCACCATCTCGGCGACTTGCACGTGCCGCACCGCCGGTTCGTCGAAGGTCGAGGACACGACCTCGCCCTTGACCGAGCGCGCCATGTCGGTGACCTCCTCCGGCCGCTCGTCGATCAGCAGGACGATAAGATAGACCTCTTTGTTATTGGCGGCGATGGCGTGGGCGATGTTCTGCATCATCACCGTCTTGCCGGTGCGCGGCGGCGACACGATTAGCGCACGCTGGCCCTTGCCCAGAGGCGTGATCAGGTCGATGACGCGTGTGGTCAGATCCTTCTTGGTCGGATCGTCGAACTCGAGCTTGAGCTTCTCGTCGGGATAGAGCGGCGTCAGATTGTCGAAATTGACGCGGTGGCGCAGCTTTTCGGGATCGTCGAAATTGATCTTGTTGACCTTGAGCAGCGCGAAATAGCGTTCGCCGTCCTTGGGCGAGCGTATCTGCCCTTCGACCGTGTCGCCGGTGCGCAGGCCGAAGCGGCGAACCTGGCTGGGGCTGACATAGATGTCGTCCGGGCCAGGCAGGTAGTTGGCCTCCGGGCTGCGCAGGAAGCCGAAGCCGTCCTGCAGCACTTCGAGTACGCCGTCGCCGTATATCGCCTGATCCTTGTCGGCCATCGTTTTGAGGATGGCGAACATGAGCTCCTGCTTGCGCAGGCTGGAGGCGCTTTCGATCTGCAGTTCCTCGGCAAAGGTGAGGAGGTCGGCGGGGGTTTTGCGCTTGAGTTCCTGGAGGTTCATCGGGTGCGGCTTTCGCAAATAAAACGGCGTTGGGAGGGGTGCGGCCTGCCGGCCGGATTGATCGGTTTGCCGGAAGAGCGGACGGTCCTGGTTTAGGCCGTGCGCGGATCAGCGATGCGGTTGAAGAGACAAGAGCCGGAGACAGGCCGGTCTTCCGTTCAAACCCTTAGCCAAAAGCCGCGGCTGAGTCAAACCTGCTTTCGGCTGGCGCGCCTTCAGAACGGCTTCACCACCGCCAGGACGACGATGCCGATCAGCAGCAGTGTCGGCACTTCGTTGATCACGCGATAAAAGCCGGCGCTGTGCGGCCGCGCGCCGGCGGCGAATTCCCGCCGCCAGCGGCCGAAGATCACATGCAGCCAGGTCATTGCCGCAACCAGCACTAGCTTGGTGTAGAGCCAGAAGGCCGTCCACACCACGACACCGGCGAGCGTCAGGCCGATGCCGAACAGCCAGGTCGCGACCATCGCCGGAATCATGATGCCGCGATAAAGCCGCCGCTCCATGGTCTTGAAGGTCTCCGAGGTGGGCGAGCCCGGTTCGCTGCCGGCGTGATAGACGAACAGCCGCGGCAGATAGAGCATGCCGGCCATCCAGGCGATGACGCTCAGGATGTGCAGGGCCTTGAGCCACGGGTAATACGGCGCCAGCAGACTCATGATGCCGCCATCGCTGGACATTGGCCGAAACCTTGCGGGCAATTGCGCCGGCCGGCGCCCGGCACTGGTGCCGCACGTACCAATCGGGCCAAACTTTCGATGAACTCGGCGGCGACGTTGACCGTTGCGGCGCGGTGATAGAACGGGACGCCGACGTCGCGCGCCAACTTGCGATAGTCGCGATCGAGCTCGACCAGCGTTTCGGAGTGCTCGGACACGAAAGCAATCGGCGCCACGACGAGGCCGAATCCCTCGGCGCCGGCCTCGCGGATCTCGTGCTCGGTCGACGGAGTCAACCATTTCAGCGGTCCGACCCGGCTTTGGTAGCAGACGCGCATATCGAGCCCGGGCCGCCGCACCGCGGCGCGCACCGCGGCGGCCGTCGCTTCGACTTGCCATTGATAGGGATCGCCGCGATTGAGAGCACGCAGCGGCAAACCATGGGCCGACAACAGCACGCGCACTTTGGCGCCGGCCGACACGTTGGCGAGTTGCGCGACGATGCCGCGCCCGACGGCGGCGGCGAAGCCGTGCTCGCTCGGATAACAGCAGACGATGCGTTCCTTGGCCTTCAGTCCGATCTTGGCCGCCGCCACACGCCAATCGGCGAGCGACGACGCCGTCGTGGTGCCGGAGAATTGCGGATAGAGCGGCAAGAGCACGATCTCATCCGGTTGCCAGGCTTTGACCTCGCTGGCAGTGGCGGCGGCGCGCGGCTGCCAGTAGCGCATGGCGATAAAGACGCGATAGCCGTTGCCGAGCGTGGTAGCTAGTGCTTCGGCCTGCGCTTGTGTATTGGCGCGCAATGGCGAGGCGTTACCGATCTGGGCGTAAATCCGCTGCGTCAGCGGCGCACGCCGGCCGGCGATCGTACGCGCCAGCAGCCAACGCAACGGATTGGGCAAGGCGATGATCGCCGGATCGTAAAACAGGTTGAAGAGGAAAGGTTCGACCGCCGCCAGGGAATCCGGACCGCCCAGGTTGAACAGCACCACCGCCGTTCGCGTCATGCTCCCCCGCGCACCAGCCGTACCAACCGCTCGACATGGGCAAGCGGCGTCTCCGGCAGGATGCCATGACCAAGGTTGAAGACAAAAGGCCGGCCGCGGAGCGCTGCCAGGATGGTGGCAACGGCGGCATCGAGCGCCGGCCCGCCGGCGACCAGCGTTGCCGGATCGAGATTGCCCTGCACCGGTCCGTGCGCCTGCAGCGCGCGCGCATGATCCAGCGAGACGGTCTGATCGATACACAGCGCATTGACGCCGGTTTCGGCGAAATAAGCGTCGTAGAGCGCGCCGGCGTTGCGTGGAAAGCCGATGATCGGCGTTTCGGGAAACCGCGCGCGAATTGCACTGACGATCCGCCGCGTCGGCGCGATGACGAACCGGTGGAATTGATCCGGCGGTAACAGTCCAGCCCAGCTATCAAAGATTTGCACCGCTTCGGCGCCGGCCTCGAGCTGGCCGATCAAATGCGCGGCCGTCACATCGGCAATCCGTGCGATCACTTGCTCGAGCTCATCGCCTCGATCTTTGGTCCATGCCACCGCCTTGGCAAATTGGCTATGGCCCGTGCCATCGATAACATAGGCCGCCACCGTCCACGGTCCGCCTGCAAAACCCAACAGCGTCGTTTGCGTCGGCAAGGCCGTCCTGATCTGCCGCAGTGCCGCATAGACCGGCCCAAGTACCGCCGTATCAACATCGGATGCGAGTTCCTTGGCGTTCGTCAGCGGCGGGAGGCTTGGACCGTCGCCGTCCCGGAACGCCAGAGCCCGACCCAATGCCTTGGCGACAATCAAAATGTCTGAAAACAGGATGGCACCATCAAATCCGAAACGCCGGATCGGCTGCAGCGTCGCTTCCGCGGCAAATTCCGGCGTCAAACACAGTTCGAGAAATCCACCGGCTTTTTCCCGCAGCGCGCGGTACTCCGGCAAGTATCGCCCAGCTTGGCGCATCAGCCACAACGGTGGCGGTTCAATAACTTTGCATCGTAATGCGGCGAGCAACGGCTTCGGCTCGGTCATCCAGTGCTCTTACCTTGTCTGTCTTAGAATCTAAAGGTAGTGAAGGTAGTTGGTGGGTGGCGAGTGGGGGATTAAGTTCGTTCGCCAATAGTCCCCAGCGGTAAAAACGATGCGATTGGGCTCGGACCATAACCGAGAATGAACCGAGAGCAACCGCGCCGTTGCCAATATAAATCACGTCTGAACCCGTCGATAACTGCGATGCGAAAGCCGGGGAAATGAGGGATATCGCAACCGTGCAGCAGCATTGTTCCCGGGTCGCTGAGCGTTCCGCCGATTCATCCACAAGTGAAACGGCTGTGGAGCGAATTCCGCACACTGGGTACGGCTATCGCCGCACGGGCTCGGCACCTTTATGTACGATGGTTTGTCCCCAGTTTTTCACGCCATGACGCGCTTCCATCTCCATCTCGTTTCGGATTCAACCGGCGACACCGTGCATTCAGTTGCGCGTGCCTGCCTTGTTCAATTCGAAAACAGCGAAGCGATCGAGCATATCTGGTCGATGGTGCGAACCAAGGCACAGGTTGAGCGCGTAATCAGCGGCGTCAGCGCCAATCCAGGTGTCGTGCTCTACACACTAGTCGATGAAACGCTGCGCGCACCGCTGGTCGAAGGCTGCCGCAAACTGCAAGTGCCGGCAATTCCGGTCCTCGACCCGGTGATCGGAGCGCTTGGCGCCTATCTCGGAACCGAGGCGCGTGGCCTGCCTGGCCGGCAGCATCTGCTCGACAGCGAATATTTCCAGCGCATCGATGCCATGACCTTCGCTCTGAATCACGATGACGGCCAGTCGGCATGGGGCTGGAACGATGCTGACGTCATATTGGTTGGTGTGTCGCGAACCTCGAAAACGCCGACCTGCATCTATCTCGCCAATCGCGGCATAAAAGCCGCCAATGTCGCGCTGGTGCCTGGCGCCGAGCCGCCGCCCGAGCTCTTCAACCTGACACGGCCGCTGGTGGTGGGGTTGACCAACGATCCCGAACGCCTGATCCAGGTGCGCCGCAACCGGCTGATTCAGCTCAAGCAGCAAGATCGCAGTGATTACGTCGACATCGAAGCAGTACGGCAGGAAGTCGCCAACGCGCGTCGCTTGTTCACCGAACAGCAATGGCCCGTGATCGACGTGACGCGGCGCTCGATCGAGGAAACCGCCGCGGCGGTGCTCAAGCTGCTGGCGCGGCGGCGCGGTGAAGACGCATGAGCCCGCCCGAGCTGGTGCTGGCCTCCGCGAGCCCGACGCGCGCGCGCTTGCTCACGGCAGCCGGCCTGAAACCAACGATCGAGCCGGCCGATATTGACGAAGCGCCGATCAAGGCGGCTTTCAGGGCGGATGGTCGCGATGCGGGCGCCTGCGCGGTCGCGCTTGCCGAGGCCAAAGCGCAACGCGTTGCCGGCCGGATGCCCGGCGCCTTGGTGCTGGGCGCCGATCAGATCCTGGTCTGCAACGGCGAATGGTTCGACAAGCCGGCGGATCGCTTGGCGGCACGAGCACAGCTGGTCGCACTGCGCGGCAAGCGTCACGTGTTGGCGACGGCCGCAGTCCTAGTCAAGAACGGCGCGGTGATTTGGCAAGCGCTCGAGCAGCCGGCCCTGACCGTGCGGCGCTTCACCGACGAATTCCTCGATGCTTATCTTGCGGCCGCCGGTGATGCCGTGCTTGCGTCCGTGGGCGCGTATCAGCTCGAAGGCGCGGGCATTCAGCTCATGGCGGCGGTCGAAGGCGATCATTTCGCGATTCTCGGCCTGCCGCTGTTGCCATTGCTCGATTTCCTGCGCGACACCGGCGTGATAGCGCCATGATGAAAGCGTGCGTCATGGGTTGGCCGATCGCGCATTCGCTGTCGCCGGCGCTGCACGGTTATTGGCTCAAGGCCCATGGCATTGCCGGTGAATACACCCGGCAGGCGGTACGGCCGGAGGAACTGCCGGCGGCGCTTACCCGCCTCAAGTCCGATGATTGGCGCGGCTGCAACCTGACGATTCCCCATAAAGAAGCGGCAATGGCGCATCTCGATCGCGTCGATGCCGCCGCGCGCCGCATCGGCGCGGTCAATACCGTCGTGAACGAGAATGGCCGGCTCGCCGGTTTCAATACCGACGGTTTTGGCTTCATCGAGAATTTGCGTGCCGCCGTGCCGGATTTCGACGCTAAGGCCGGGCCGGCGGTGGTGCTCGGCGCTGGCGGTGCGGCGCGCGCCATTGTCGATGCATTGAACGCGGCCGGCACACCCGCCATCCTCCTGATCAATCGTTCAGCCGACCGGGCCCGCGCGCTCGCGCGCGATCTCGGCGGCGCTGTCGAATTGGTGCAATGGGATCGGCGTGCGCCTGCGCTTGAGGGCGCCGCGCTGCTGGTCAACGCCACCAGCCTCGGTATGGCGAACAATCCGGCGCTCGATATCGATCTCACGCGACTGCCCAAGACTGCGCTGGTCAACGATATCGTCTATGCGCCGCTCGAAACCGCACTGTTGCGGACGGCAAAAACGCGCGGCAATCGTGTCATTGACGGGCTCGGCATGCTCCTGCACCAGGGCCGACCGGGCTTCAAGTTGTGGTTCGGCGTGATGCCCGAAGTGACGCCGGCGCTGCGCCAAGCCGTGCTCGCAGCGATGCGGTAAGACCATGAAGATCCTCGGCCTCACCGGCGGCATCGGCATGGGCAAGAGCACGGCGTCGGCGCTACTCACCGATCTCGGCGTGCCAGTTTACGACGCCGATCGCGCGGTGCATGCACTCTTGGCGCCCGGCGGCGCGGCGGTAAAGGCGGTTGTTCGCGCTTTTCCGACGGCCAAAGCCGGCAAAGGCGTGTCGCGCCCGAAGCTCGGCAAGCTGGTCTTCGGCAACCCCAAGGCACTCAAGCGGCTTGAAGCGATTCTTCATCCGCTGGTGCGGCAACAGGAAAAAGCCTTTTTGCACCGGATGCGCGCTCGCCGCGCGCGCCTCGTCGTGCTCGATATCCCGCTGCTTTACGAAACTGGCGGCGACAAGCGTTGCGACGCGGTGGCGGTGGTGTGGGCGCCAGCGGCGCTGCGACGGGCGCGAGTCTTGCGCCGGCCGGGCATGGACGACAAACGCCTGCGTGCCATTCTCGCGCAGCAGCTGCCTGATCGGGTCAAGCGCATGCGCGCCGATTTTGCCGTGCCGTCGGGTTTGGGCCGTGCCACGACGCGGCGCGCGCTGGCACGCATCATTGTGGCGCTCGATCCGCCTTGCGATGCGGACTCCGGCGGTTCACACTAATCCCGATGCGTGAGATCGTCCTCGACACCGAAACGACAGGCCTTGATCCGGCCGACGGCCACCGCATCGTCGAGATCGCCTGCATCGAGCTGCACAATCACCTGCCAACCGGCAAGTTCTTCCACCGTTACGTCAATCCCGAGCGTGCGATGACTGCCGAAGCCGAAGCGGTCCACGGGCTTGGCGACGATTTCCTGCGGCGGCACGAACCCTTCGCCGCGATCGTCGCCGAGTTTGTCGCCTTCGTCAGTGAAGCGCAGATCGTTGCCCACAATGCCGGTTTCGACCTCGCCTTCGTCAACGCCGAGCTCAAACGCCTCGAATTGCCGCCGTTCGCAGGCGCCGTCATCGACACGCTGGAGATCGCGCGCAAGCGCTTTCCCGGCGCGCCGGCCAGCCTCGATGCGCTCTGCCGGCGTTTCGCCATCGATCTGTCGGCGCGCGACAAGCACGGTGCCAAGCTCGATTGCGAGTTGCTGGCCAAGGTGTATCTCGAACTGGTCGGCGGCCGGCAATCGGCGCTCGATCTCGGCGCGACGGCGATCAAGGCCGCAACGCGCGCCGCCAGCGAGCGGCCGGCCCGCGCGCCGCGGCATTACGAAGCCAGCGCCGACGAGCTTGCGCGCCATGCCGCGCTGGTGGCCAAGCTCAAAACGCCAATCTGGCAGAACTAAGCGTTCGCGGCAGGAGCCTGCGGTTGAACAGCGGCTTGGCGGCGCAACAGCTCGCTGAAATTGATCGGCTGCATGAACACCGGCGGGAAACCACCGTCGCGGGTCGCATCGGCGATGATGGCGCGCGCGAACGGGAACAGCAGCCGCGGCGTCTCGACCAACAGCGCCTGCGGCATGTCCTCCTGGCGCAAATTGGTCAGCGTCACCGCCGCGCCATAGGTCAGCTCGACGACGAAGAGCGTCTCGTTCTTGGCGGTGGCGCGCGCATGGATGACGAGCACGACCTCGTAGCGGTCGCCGCCGAGCGCGCCCGCGCGGACGTCGACATTGACCTGCAGCTCAGGCTGCTGCTGCTGCATCAGGCTGAGCGGCGCGCGCGGATTCTCGAACGACAGGTCTTTGATGTATTGCGCGTTGATGGTCAGGGCGCGGCCGGATTCAGCCTCGCCTGCGCTGGCGGTCGCCGTCGCGCCCGCGCCGTTGTCCTTCTCGGCCATCGTCAGCCTCGCCTTAAATTGACCTTATTCCCGTAGCGCGGTCGCTACCATGGATCGCCGGCCTACACAACCGGCAACCTTGCCCTTTTGCCGTCACCGGCCTATCTACCAGCCATGAACGGCGGCGATTTCCAACTCTTCGAGATCATCCTGTTCGCGGTAGTCGCGGGGTTCCTGCTGCTGCGGCTACGAAGCGTACTCGGCCGCCGCACCGGCACCGAAAAGCGCATCGATCCGTTCGCGCCCCGTCCGGCACCGCCGCCGCGGCCATCGCCGTTCGCCGCGCCCGGCGCCTCGTCGGGTCCGGTGATCGATGGCCAAGCAACGCCAGTTGGCGACACGCCTGCCACGGGCAAGACGCCCGGCGCCGGCGCGGTCAAGGCCGCCGACCCCTCCTTCGATGAAGCCGCGTTCCTCAAGGGTGCGCGCGGCGCCTTCGAGATCGTGGTCAACGCCTTCGCGGCCGGCGACGTTGCGGCGCTCAAGCCGCTGCTCGCGTCCAACGTGCTCGATAGTTTCGTCGGTGCGATCAAGGGGCGCGGCGGCGGCAAGCTGCCGAGCCCGCTGGTCAGCATCAAGAGCGCCGAGATCATCGAAAGCGGGGTCGAAGGTGCCACCGCGCTGGTCACGGTCAAGTTCGTTTCGGACCAGCACGGCGAGGGCAACGCCGTCGAAGAGCATGTCGATACCTGGGCTTTCTCGCGACCGCTGAAGGCGCGCGACCCCAACTGGACGCTGATCGCGACCTCGGCGCCGCATGGCTGAGCGCCGTCTGCGGCGCAAGGCCGCGGCCGCGGCTGGCTCTGTTCTGCTTTTTCTGCTGAATGCTTGCGCTCCAACGCCGTCGCCGACGCCGCATCTCGAGCTGAGCCGCGTTTCGTTCCCCGACTTGCCGGGCTGGCGCGATGGCGACCAAACAGCGGCGCTGCCGGCGCTGCGGCAATCCTGCGCCGCGTTTGCCAAGCTGCCCGATGACGCCGATCTCGGTGTGGCAGGCGTTGCCGGCGACTGGCGCAAGCCGTGTGAGGCGGCGGCGGCATTGCACGATCCTGACGCCGCGACTGCGCGGCAATTCTTTGAGCGCACCTTCACGCCGTTCGCGATGTCGGACAACGGCAAGACCGATGCGCTCGTCACGGGTTATTACGAGCCCGAGATTGCCGGCGCGCGCCACAAGAGCGCACGCTTCAACGTGCCGGTCCTGGCACGGCCGCCGGACCTAGTGAGCGTGTCACTTGGCGCGTTCCGGCCTTCGTGGCGCGGCGAGCGGATCGCTGGCCGCGTCGTCGATGGCAGGCTCACGCCTTACTGGACGCGGGCCGAGATCGAAGCCGGCGCGCTCGACCGCTTCCATGTAGCGCTGTTCTACGCCGCAGATCCGATCGAGCTGTTCTTTCTCCAGATCCAGGGCTCGGGCCGCGTGCGTCTACCCGACAGCAGCACAGTTGAAATCGGTTACGACGGCGAGAACGGCCGGCCCTATGTCGCGCTCGGCCGGTTGCTGGTCGAACGCGGCGCGCTGAGCCTCGATCAGGTGTCGATGCAGTCGATCGAAGCGTGGCTGCGCGCGCATCCCGCCGACGCGAAACGCCTGATGGATGAAAATCAATCGTACGTGTTCTTCCGCGTCCTCGCTGGCAATGCGCCGCTCGGCGCGGAAGGGGTGGCGCTGACCCCGCAGCACAGCGTCGCGGTCGATCCGCGTTTCGTGCCGTTGGGCGTGCCGCTGTGGCTCGACGTCGCGCAAGGCGCCGCCGTGACGCAGCGTCTGGTGGTGACGCAGGACACCGGCGCGGCCATCAAGGGACCGCTGCGCGCCGACCTGTTTTGTGGCGCCGGGCCGGCCGCCGCGACGCAGGCCGGGCCATTGCGTGCCGCCGGCCGGCTGTTCTTACTTCTGCCTCAAATCGGCGTGACCCAGGGATGAGCGGCCGATTCCGGCCATAGAATTACCGTCATTGAATTCCGAACTATAATGGCGCGGTGTTCCGTTATGTCTGGGACGCGCCGCAATCAAGGCGCGCGAGGAGAGTTTCCCATGTTGAAGCGAATCTGGCCCAAATTCGCGCTGGCGGCAGTCGCCGTAGCGCTCGGCGGCAGCGTGGCCATGGCGCCAGCGCCGGCCATGGCGCGAGTTTTCGTCCATATCGGTGTGCCGCTTTGCTGCGGTCCTTACTATTACTATCCGCCGCCGCCGGTGGTGTATTACCCGCCGCCGGCCTATTACGCACCGCCACCGGTGGTCTATGCGCCGCCGCCACCGGCACCGACGCCGGTCGCGCCCCAGGCCCAGACCTGGTACTATTGCGA
>DASQGX010000099.1:0-3103 GCA_035632395.1 Allostellaceae bacterium | reverse complement strand
GGGAAAGCCTTGTGGATAACTCTGTCGATAACGACGTAATCGGCCGTCTACGGCTCTTAGCCGCCGGGATAATTCTGCACCGGAAGGATTAGCGCTCTGGCTCGCCGAGTCGCGCCCGGCCGGCCGCCGTTAGGCGAACTTCGCAAGCCCGCATACCCGACTCGCTACCGGCGACGATCTCGACCAGGCCGGCTTCGACAGCGTCTTCCCATACCGGCAGCCGCGGACATGAGGTGCGCCACGCGTCCAGTGTCTCGCCATAGAGTCGCCGGCGGGCCGCGATCCAGGCGAGCAATTGGAGCAGCAGTGCATCGGGCGCCGAGGATTCGGTTCGCATCGCCGTGGCCACCCCTGGTGGACAAAGCCGCCGGCCAGTCTACCGCCGATCCCGCCTTCGGGTCCAACCGGCGGTTCGCTCAGAATCTGAAATTCAGGCCGGCGCGAACCGTGTGGATTTGCGTGCGGACGTGAATGATCTCGGCGAAGTTGTCGACGAACTGGTTGTCGCCCAGATCGGCATAGAGATATTCGAGCTTGGCGCTCCACGCGCCGCCCCAGCGCTCGCACAAGGCGTATTCGACGCCGGCACCAACCGTGTAGCCCCAGCGCATCTGCTTGCTGGGCGTGAAGAAGGCGGCGGCCGTTCCAGGCGCAACCACCGGCGCGGCCGGCTGCACGGTGCCGCCGGCGACACCGGCGGTGGCGAAGACGAGCCAGCGGTCGCGCACCGCATAACCGGCGCGGACGCGCGCGGTGGCCAGGTTCGTGACGTTCACCGTGCAGTTGTACGCCGGATTGGGACAGGACGTATGGCTGTGCAGATCGGCCCAGTCGTAATCGCCTTCGACGCCGAACACCCATGGTCCAGTCTGGACGAAATTCCAGCCGAGCGTGCCGCCGGCGACGCCGCTCCAGACATTCGAATTGGCGTCGGTGCCGATCTGCGAAAAGTTCCAGCGTTCGTGCGCGTAAGCGGCGCCGGCGTTGACGCCGACATAGACGCCGGTCCAGTCGAAGGAATCAGCCGCGCGCGCTTCGACCGCCGCAACCAGCAGCAGCGCCGCGGCGAGCGCGGCGCCCTTGATTGTCCGTTGCATGATTTCCCCCATCCCCCACCGGCCATTTATTCGGACGGCAGAAAGCCTGTCAATTTGCAGAAATCCGCCGCCAGCGCGGCTCACCGGAACTGGCAAACGAACCGGGAACGGCGTTATAGTGATCGTCACAGCCGCGCCCCGTTGGCGCGGCGCTTTCGTCAGTACAGGAATCGCCGCCCATGCCCACCGTCGCCTCGATCTCGCAACAGATCTGGGACATGAAGTACCGCCTCAAGACGCCGGAAGGCGGCGCGATCGACCGCACCATCGAGGACACCTGGCGGCGAGTCGCCACCGCCCTCGCCGCGGCCGAGCGCGAGCCTGCGGTCTGGGCCGAGCGATTCTACGACGCGCTGAGCGATTTCAAGTTCCTGCCGGCGGGCCGCGTCGTCGCCGGCGCCGGCAGTGGCCGCAACGTGACGCTGTTCAACTGCTTCGTCATGGGCACGATCGAAGACGACATGGGCAGCATCTTCGGGCATCTGCGCGAAGCGGCGTTGACCATGCAGCAGGGCGGCGGCATCGGCTACGATTTCTCGACGCTGCGGCCCAAGGGCGCGCCGGTGAAAGGCGTCGGCGCCGACGCGTCGGGGCCGCTGTCGTTCATGGACGTGTGGGACGCGATGTGCCGCACCATCATGAGCGCCGGCTATCGCCGCGGCGCGATGATGGCAACGATGCGCTGCGACCATCCCGACATCGAAGCCTTCATCGAGGCCAAGCGCGAGCCCGGACGGCTGCGCATGTTCAACCTGTCGGTGCTGGTCACCGACGCCTTCATGCAGGCGGTGAAGGAAGACGCGCCATGGGACCTGACCTTTGGCGGCACACATTTCAAGACGATGCAGGCGCGCGACCTGTGGGACAAGATCATGCGCGCGACCTATGCCTATGCCGAGCCGGGCGTGATCTTCATCGACCGCATCAACCGGCTCAACAATCTCTATTACGCCGAGACGATCAGCGCGACCAATCCGTGCGGCGAGCAGCCGTTGCCGCCGTATGGCGCGTGCCTCTTGGGCTCGATCAATCTCGCGGCGCTGGTGAAGGAGCCGTTCAGCGACAAGGCGCGGCTCGACATGGACGAGCTCAACCGCCTGGTGCCGCTGGCCGTGCGGATGATGGACAACGTCGTCGATGTCTCGCGCTTCCCCTTGGAGCAGCAGACGAAAGAGGCCAAGGCCAAGCGGCGCATCGGCCTCGGCGTCACCGGCCTGGCCGACGCGCTGATCCTGTGCGGCCTGCGCTATGGCTCGGCCAAGGCGGTGGCGACGACCGAAGCGTGGATGCGGGCGATCGAGCACGCGGCCTATCTCGCCTCCACCGAGCTGGCGCGCGAGAAAGGCGCCTTTCCGCTGTTCGACAAGGAAAAATATCTCGCCGGCGAGAACATCAAGAGCCTCGACGCCGAGGTGCGCGCGGCGATCGCCGCCAACGGCATCCGCAATGCGCTGCTCACTTCGGTCGCGCCGACCGGCACAATTTCGATCTTCGCCGACAATGTCTCGTCCGGCCTCGAGCCGGTGTTCAGCTTCAAGTACACGCGCAATGTGCTGATGCCCGACGGCACGCGGCGCGAGGAAGAGGTTTCGGACCACGCCTATCGCCTGTTCCGCCGCTTGAAGGGCGACAGCGCGCCGCTGCCGGATTATTTCGTCGATGCGCAGGCGCTGGCGCCGGCCGACCATGTGGTGATGCAAGCCGCGGTGCAGAAATATATCGACAGCTCGATCTCGAAGACGATCAACGTGCCGGCGGATTTCCCGTTCGAGCAATTCAAGGATGTCTATCTCCAGGCCTACGAGCTCGGCTGCAAGGGCTGCACCACCTATCGGCCGAACGAGGTGACGGGCGCGGTGCTTGAGGCGAAGCCCGAGGCCAGGCCGCAACGGCAGACCGAACTGCCGCTGCCGGCGCCGCAGGCGCGGCCGGCCGACGTCTACGAGGCGGGCGGCATCGTCTATATGACGCAGCCGCTATCGCGGCCCGAGGCGCTGCCCGGCCAC
>DASQGX010000098.1:0-11778 GCA_035632395.1 Allostellaceae bacterium | reverse complement strand
CGCGGCCAACTTGCGCAGCGTGCGCGCTCATTACGAACTCGCAAAGGCGGCCAAGTGTCAAAATCATGGCAAAATCTTGGCAGCCGGCGCCGTTGCGCGCCGTGGTTATCGCCGATTGCCGCCATCAGCAAAAGGATTTCTTGAAAAGGAATAAGGCAGCGCCGTTACCGCCTAAGCCGGTGCGTGCAGCCGATAGCCGACGCCGGGCTCCGTCAAGATCAGCGCCGGCCGCGCCGGATCGCTTTCGAGCTTCTGGCGCAGATTGCGCACGAAGACGCGGAGATATTGCGCATCTTCGACGTGCGCCGGTCCCCAAACCTCGTTCAGGATCTGGCGGTGGGTCAGCACTTTGCCGGCGTTCAGTACCAGCATGCGCAGCAGCTCATATTCCTTAGGCGAGAGCTTGATCTCGCCCTCGCCGCGCTTGACGATCCGCCGCACCAGATCGACCGAAACGCCACCGACGGCGAATAGCGGCGGCGTGCCTTGCGCCTGGAACCGGTGGCGCATGGCCGTGCGTATGCGGGCGATCAGCTCGTCCATGCCGAACGGCTTGGTGACATAGTCGTCGGCGCCTAAATCGAGCGCCGCCACCTTGCCCTGCTCGTCGCCACGCACCGACAGTACGATTACCGGCACGTCAGATTTGGCGCGCAGCGCCCGGATGACATCGAGCCCGTTCATGTCCGGCAGGCCCAGATCGAGAATCACCAGATCGGGCTTTTCGCGCCCAGCCACCTCTATTGCGGCAGCGCCAGCGTCGGCTTCGACGACGCGGAAGCCCTGAGCCGCCAGACTGGTGCGCAAGAAGCGCCGGATCGGCGGCTCGTCGTCCGCGATCAGGACGCAGGGTGCGTTAGCCATGGGCGCGTGCCGGGGCGACGGTCTCGGCTTCGGCGGCCGGCAGGCGCACCGTGAACACGGCGCCGCTGCGCTCGCTGCGATTGCCGGCGACGATGGTGCCGCCCATCGCCTCGACGAAACCGCGGCAGATGGCAAGGCCAAGGCCGGTGCCGGCGCGTTGCCGGTCTTGCGCGTGCACCCGATAGAACTTGTCGAAGATGCGCTCGCGTTCACCCTCGGGAATGCCCGGCCCCTCGTCCTCGATGCGCAGCGCGACGAAATCGCCGTCGCGCCGCCCCACGACCCGGATCGCCGTGCCGATGGGCGTGAACTTGGCGGCGTTATCGAGCAGATTGAACAAAACCTGCTCGAGCAATAGATAATCGGCCTTGAGCAGCGGCAGCTCGGGCGCGAAATCGAGCTCGACGCGATGGTCGGCGACGATGCGGCTGGCACGGCGCAGCGCGGTGCCGACGATCTCGGCGGCATCCACAGGTTCGGGTTTGAGCGCGACCGCACCCGATTCGAGCCGTGTCATGTCGAGCAGGTTGCCGATGAAACGGTTCAGCCGTTCGGCCTCGGACTGGATCGTCGCCATCAGCTCGTCGCGCGTCTTGGCGTCGTAAATTTCGCCATAGCTCCGCAGGCTGGTCAGCGCGCCGAGGATCGAGGCGAGCGGCGTGCGCAAATCGTGCGAGATCGAAGTCAGCAGCGCGGCGCGCAGGCGCTCGGTTTCGGCGGTGACGCGGGCGCGATCGACGTCTTCGGCGAAAGCAATGCGTTCGATCGCCACCGCCACCTGATCGGCGAGCGCGTCCAAAAGCCGCCTGCCGTCGGGCGTCAACAACGGCCCCGGCCTGTCGCGGTCGATGCCGAGCACGCCGACGATGCCGCGGCCGGTGCGCAGCGGCAGGAACAGCCGCTTGGCGCCGGGCAACGTGTCGGCGCCGCGACCGGCCGAACGGTTGTGTTCCCACGTCCAGCGCGCGGCGGCGAGATCGGATTCGTCGAGTTCGTCTTCCGGCGGATAACCGGCGCGGACCGCAATTCCCTCACCTTCCGGCAACAGCACGACAACGCGCACCGACAGCATGAGTGCGATCTGATAGACCGTCGCCCACAGCAGGTCGTCGAGCTTGCCGATGCCGGCGAGTTTGCGGCTGAAGGCGAATAGCTCTTCGGTCGTGCGTACGCGGGCGCGCGCCGCCACCATCTGGCTGCGCGTACGTGCCGCCAGGTTGCTGGCGACGATGGCGACGACGAGGAAGAAGAACAACGCGACGACGTTTTCGGGATCAGCAATGGTGAAAGTGTAGACCGGCGGCAGGAAGAAGAAATTGTAAGCCAGCACGCTGATCAAACAGGCATAGAGCGACGGCCATAGGCCGTAGCGGATTGCGGCAATCAGTACCGCCGTCAGGAACACGAGCGCGACGTTGGTGATCGAGAGAAATTGCTGCAACGCAAGCCCGATGCCGAGCGCGCCGGCAACGATCGCGGTGGTGAACGCGTAGGGCCGGATATCGACCGGCTCGGCCTCGGGCGCCGTCTTGACCGTCCTCGCCGGCAGCGCCTCCGCGCTGTCGCCGGCGATCACATGCACGCTGATATTGCCGGCGCTGCGCACCAACTCGTGCACCACCGAGCCGTGCAGCATCTCGAACCAGCGTGAACGCGTCGATTTGCCGATGACGATATGGGTGATGTTGTTGGCCCGGGCATAGTTGGTGACGTCGTCGGCAATGCGGGCGCCGGGCACGGTCAGTGCATTGCCGCCGAGCCGCTCGGCCAGCCGCAGCGTATCAGCGACACGGTCGCGCTGGGCATCGTCCAGCCGCTGGTGCCGCGCCGTCTCGACGTAGAGCGCCGTCCACGGCCCGTGCAGTCGATCGGCAAGGCGCTTGGCGTACCGGATCAGGGCGGCACCAGTCGGCTCCTCGTTGACGCAGACCAGCACGCGCTCGCCCGCCGCCCACGGCCCGCTGATCGCTTGGGCCTGCATGTAGGTGAGCATTTGCTCGTCGACGCGCTGGGCCGTGCGGCGCAGCGCCAATTCGCGCAACGCCGTGAGATTGCCCGGCTTGAAATAGTGGCGGATGGCGCGCTCCGCTTGATGCGGGACGTAGACCTTGCCCTCCTTCAAACGCTGGATCAGATCGTCGGGCGACAGGTCGATGACCTCGATGTCATCGGCACGGTCGAGGACGCTGTCGGGTACGGTCTCGCGCACGCGGATGCGCGTGATCTGCGCCACGACATCGTTGAGGCTTTCGACGTGCTGGATGTTTAGCGTGGTATAGACGTCAATGCCGGCCGCGAGCAGCTCCTCGACGTCAAGATAGCGTTTGGGATGGCGGGTGCCGGGCGCATTGGTGTGTGCCAGCTCGTCGACCAGCACAAGCTTCGGCCGGCGCTGCAAGATCGCGTCGAGATCCATCTCCTCAAGCGTGCGGTCGCGATAGGCGATACGCCGCCGCGGCACGATCTCGAGGCCCTGGAGCAACGCCTCGGTTTCCGCGCGGCCATGGGTTTCGGCGACGCCGACAACGACATCGATGCCCTCGCGCAGGCGCGCGTGCGCCGCCGTCAGCATTTCATAGGTCTTGCCGACGCCCGGCGCGGCACCGAGAAACACTTTGAGCCGGCCGCGGCCTTCTAGCGTCGCCGCGGCCAACAAGGCCTCGGGCGACGGTCGCGCTTGGCGTTCAGGGTTATCCGCGGGCATGCACCATTATAACGCGGTGCGTGCCCAACGCCGCCTCAGCCCTTCGCCAAGGCATCCAGCGCCAGATTCAGCTCCAGGACGTTGACGTGCGGCTCGCCGAGGATGCCGAAGGTGCGCGGCGTGATATGGGCCTCAACCAGCGCCCGCACCTTGTCTTCGGGCAGGTTGCGGGCCTTGGCGACGCTCGGCACCTGGAACAAGGCCGCCGCCGGCGTGATATCGGGATCGAGGCCGCTTGCCGAGTTGGTCACCAGATCGACCGGCACGGACGCGTTCGGATTTTCCTTGGCCAATGCCGCCGAGGCGTCCTTCACCTGATCGACCAGCGCCTTGCTCGTCGGGCCGAGATTGGAACCCGACGAATTGTCGGCGGCGTAAGGCACTGAAATGGTCTTGCTCGGGTCCTTGGGATCGGGCTCGGTCGTTGCCGAAAGGCGGCCATGGAAATACTTGTCGGAGGCGAAGTTCTGGCCAATCAACTGCGAACCGACGACCTTGCCGTTCTGCACGACCAGGCTGCCATTCGCCTGGTGCGGAAAGGCGAGCTGGGCAATGCCGGTCATGCCGAGCGGGTAGATCAGGCCAGTGATGATCGTCATCACCACGATCATCAAGATGGCCGGACGGATTTCTTTCAACATGACGGGCCTCCTCACGCCAAGCCGACGGTGGTGACGACGAGATCAATGAGCTTGATGCCGATGAACGGCACGATCACGCCGCCGACACCATAGAGCCACAGATTGCGGCGCAAGATGGAAGCCGCGCCGGCCGGACGGTAGCGCACGCCGCGCAGGCTCAACGGGATCAGCGCGATGATGATCAGCGCGTTGAAGATGATCGCCGACAGGATCGCGCTCTCGGGGTTGTGCAGGCCCATGACGTTGAGCACGCCGAGCTGCGGATAGAACGCCGCGAACATCGCTGGGATGATGGCGAAGTATTTGGCGACGTCGTTGGCGATCGAGAAGGTCGTCAGCGCGCCGCGCGTCATCAGCAGCTGCTTCCCGATGGCGACGATTTCGATGAGCTTGGTTGGGTCGCTGTCGAGATCGACCATGTTGCCGGCTTCACGCGCCGCCATTGTGCCGGTATTCATCGCGACACCGACATCGGCCTGCGCCAGCGCCGGCGCGTCGTTGGTGCCATCGCCGCACATCGCCACGAGCTTGCCCTTGGCTTGTTCGTTGCGGATCAGCTGCAGTTTTTCCTCGGGCTTCGCCTGCGCCAGGAAATCATCGACGCCGGATTCCGCCGCGATCGCCGCCGCGGTGAGCGGGTTGTCGCCGGTGATCATCACCGTGCGAATCCCCATTTGCCGGAGTTCGGCAAAGCGGTCGCGGATGCCCCCCTTGATGATGTCCTTGAGGTGGATGACGCCGAGGACCCGGTCGCCGCGCGCCACGGCCAAAGGCGTGCCGCCCGACTTGGAGATGCGCTCGACTATCGCCTGAAGCTGTGGCGAAGCCGAAGTGCCGGTGTGCTTCAGGACCGCGTCCACCGCGCCTTTGCGGATGGTCTGGCCGCCTTCGAGATCGACGCCGCTCATCCGGGTCTGTGCCGAGAATGGGACGAAGCGAGCATGCAGCGGCGCCATGTCGCGGCCGCGCAAACCGTATTTTTCCTTGGCCAGGAGCACGATCGAGCGACCTTCCGGCGTCTCGTCGGAAAGCGACGAGAGCTGCGCCGCGTCGGCGAGTTCGCGGTCGTTGACGCCAGGCAGCGGAATGAACTCGGTGGCTTGCCGGTTGCCCAGCGTGATAGTGCCGGTCTTGTCGAGCAGCAGCGTGTCCACGTCGCCGGCGGCTTCGACGGCGCGCCCCGACATCGCCAAGACATTGAAGCGCACCAGGCGATCCATGCCGGCGATGCCGATGGCGGACAGTAACGCACCGATGGTCGTCGGAATCAGCGTGACGAAGAGCGCGATCAACACCACTACCGAAACCTTGCCGCCGGCATAGCTGGCGAAGCTTGGAATGGTGACGGTGGCGAAGACGAAAATCAGCGTCATACCGGCGAGCAGGATGTTGAGCGCGATCTCATTCGGCGTCTTCTGCCGCACCGCGCCTTCGACCAGCGCGATCATGCGATCGAGGAAGGTCGAGCCCTGGGCAGCGGTGATCCTAACCTTGAGCCAGTCGGACGTGACTCGGGTACCGCCGGTAACCGCTGAACGGTCCCCGCCGCTTTCGCGGATGACCGGTGCCGATTCACCGGTGATCGCGGATTCGTCGACCGAGGCAACGCCTTCGATCACCTCGCCGTCGCTCGGAATGTAGTCGCCGGTTTCGACCAGCACGACGTCGCCGGGCTTGAGTCGCGCCGCATCGACCAGCTCGAAACGGCGGCTGGCCGCGTCGGTCAAGAATTTGGCCTTGGTGTCGGTGCGCATCCGCCGCAGCGTGTCGGCCTGCGCCTTGCCACGGCCTTCGGCCACCGCCTCGGCGAAATTGGCGAATAGGACGGTGAACCAGAGCCACAGCGTGATCTGGCCGGAAAACAGCGCGTTGGTGCCGACGACCGTGCCGCTGCCAGAGATCAGGTCGCGGACGAAAAAGATCGTCGTCAGCACCGAGACGATCTCGACGCAGAACATCACCGGATTCTTGACCAGCGTGCGCGGATCGAGCTTGCGGAACGACGCCCAGATCGCTGGCACGATCAGCTTGCTGTCGAACAGCGGCAGCGGCTGCACGCTGCGCTTGAACAGCGATTCCGGCCGCGTATCCGCAGTGATGGCGATGGTGTTTTTCGGCGACATGGAACGCAGTCCTTATGGCGAAGTGGCGTAGAGCGTGCCGTGGTTCATCGCGACCTGCTCGACGATGGGACCGAGCGACACAGCCGGGAAATAGGTCAGGCCGCCGACGATCAGGATGACGCCGACCAGCAGGCCAACGAAAAGCGGGCCCGTTGTTGGAAATGTGCCCGCGGACGGCGCCAGCAGCTTTTTCTGCGCGAGGGAACCCGCCACGGCCAGGAGCGGAATGACGAAGACGAACCGGCCGATCAGCATCGCGAAGGCAAGCGTCACGTTGTAGAACAGCGTGTTGGCGCTGATGCCGGCGAAGGCTGAGCCGTTGTTGCCGGTGGCCGAAGTGAAGGCGTAGAGGATCTCGCTGAAGCCATGCGGGCCGGCATTGGCTGTGCCGGCAAGACCCGCCGGCAGCACGGTGGCGAGCGCCGTCCAGCCGAGGATCGACAGCGGCAGGCTCAAGAGCGCGAGGATGGTCATCTTGACCTCCTTGGCCTCGAGCTTCTTGCCGAGATATTCGGGCGTGCGGCCAACCATCAGGCCGGCGACGAACATGGCGACGATGGCGAAAGCCAAAATGCCATAGAGGCCGGAGCCGACGCCGCCGAAGATCACTTCGCCGAGTTGGATGTTGACCAGCGGCACCGCACCGCCCAACGGCGTCAGGCTGTCGTGCATGGTGTTCACGGCGCCGCACGAGGCGTCGGTGGTGACCGTCGTGAACAGCGCGGAGTCGGCGATGCCGAAGCGGACTTCCTTGCCTTCCATGTTGCCGCCGGCCTGGAACGCGCTCGGCGCCTGATCGACGTGATACTGGGCGAAGGCGGGATTCCCCTTGGCTTCCGACCAGTAGCAGACGGTGGTGCCGATCAGGAACAGCACGCCCATTGCCGCGAACAGAGCCCAGCCCTGCTTCTCGTTCTTGACCATGCGGCCGAGCACATTGGTGAGGCCGGCGCCGAGCGAGAAGATCAACACCATCTGAACGAAGTTGGTCAGCGCGTTGGGATTCTCGAACGGATGGGCAGAGTTCGCGTTGAAGAAACCGCCGCCGTTGGTGCCCATCATCTTGATGACTTCCTGCGAGGCGACCGGACCGACGGCGATGGTCTGCTTGGCGCCTTCGAGGGTGGTGGCGTCGACATAAGAGCCGAGGGTTTGCGGCATGCCCTGCCAGACGAAGAACAGGCCAACGACGATCGAGATCGGCAGCAGGACGTAAAGCGTACAGCGTGTCAGATCGACCCAGAAATTGCCGATGGTCTTGACCTCGCGCCGGGCGAAGCCGCGGATCACCGCGATAGCCAGCGCGATGCCGGTAGCCGCGGACAGGAAGTTGTGCACCGCGAGACCGGCCATCTGGGTCAGATAGCTCATCGTCGTTTCGGGCACGTATGACTGCCAATTGGTGTTGGTTATGAAGCTGATCGCCGTGTTGAAGGCCAGGCTTTGCTCGACCGCGCTCTGCCCCGCCGGATTGAACGGCAGCATCGCCTGGAAGCGCTGCAGGGCATAAAGCGTCAGCACGCCGACAAGGCTGAATAGCAGCATCGCGGCCGCATAGATCAGCCAATGCTGCTCGTGTTTCTCGTCGACGCCGCAGCACCAATAAATCAGGCGCTCGACCGGACGCAGCACCGGGTGGAGGAAGGTGCGTTCGCCGTTGAAGACGCGCGTCATGTAGCCACCAATCGGCCGCGTGATGGCGATGACGACGACACAGAACAGCGCGATTTGCAGCCAGCCGTTGGCGGTCATGGGACAGCTTTCAGAATTTCTCGGGGTGGACGAGCGCGACGACGAGGTAGACCATGATGACGACGGTCACGAGCCCGCCGAGGATATTGTCGAGCATGGGTGCCTCACATCTTTTCGCAGGCGAGGACATAAATCAGCGTCAGCGCGAAGGACACGACGACGGTGGCGAGGAGAATTACATCAAGCATGAGGCACTCCCGTTGCGGGAATAACCGGGGTTACGTGCGCACGAACGGCAAGCCGGCGACTTGACCTAGATCAAGACGCCGGCGTGTGCGCCAACGGGGTGAAAATCGGCTTGAGTACATAAAGTTTCGAGAGCGATTCGGCAGCCGCCGTATAAAGGCGGCATAAAGGTTTCGTGAGAGACTGGCACCCTTTAGCGGCTGAGCGCGTCGAGAACCGCAGCAGCCGTCTGCAAGAAAACTGCAATGCCGAGAACGAGCAACAGGTTGACTGGACGCTTGAACCAGGCCAGCCGGCGGGAGACAGCCAGGGACCGCGGCGAATGGCTTGGAATGTTGTAAGCGAACATCGGCTCACCTTAGGTTGTTTCGATCTGCCTAATAGGAAGGTGCCCGGCCATTAAGGCGCCATGCCGATTCGTGCCCGCCGTCATAAAGGCCCCGTAACGGCGGGCACCGCCCCTACCCGGCGCTGGGCGTGGCCGCGGCAGGTTCCCGGCCATAGAGCGCCGGTCGCAGCCGCTTCTGGCCCAGGAACAGCAGGATCGGCGAAGCGATAAAAATCGACGACGAGGTGCCGATGACGATGCCGAAGATGATGGCAAGCGCAAAGCCGCGGATGCTGGCGGTGCCGAGCACCGCCAGTGGCGCGATCGACAGCAGCACCGTGATCGAGGTGGCCATGGTGCGGCCGAGCATCTGGTTGATGCTGAGATCGATCAGCTCGCGCAGCGGCATAGTCTTGTTTTTGCGCAGGTTCTCGCGGATGCGGTCGTAGACCACGATCTTGTCGGTCACCGAATAGCCGATCAGCAGCATGATCGCGGCGACCGAATTGAGGTCGAACTGCAGGCCGGTGACGGCAAAAAACCCGACCGTCTTCGTGACGTCGAGGATCATCGTGCCGACGACGCCGATGCCGAATTGCCAGTCGAAGCGGAACCAGATGTAGATCAGCACGCCGACGAAGGAGAGGCCGACGGCGCCGAGACCGCGCCAGAATAGCTCGCTGCTGATGCGGCCGCCGACGCTGTCGAGGCGGCGGATTTCGGTGCCGGGCAGCTTGGACTTGAGCATAGCCTCGACCGCCGGACGCAGATCGCCATGCTCCGCCTCGTGGCCGAAGGTGACCAGCACTTCATTGGCGCCGCCGAATTGCTGGACCTTGGCCTCGCCGAGATTGAGCGCATCGAAATCCGCGCGCACAACGCCGAGATCGACCGGCTTCGGCAGGAGCAATTCGACCACGACGCCACCGGTGAAATCGACGCTGTAATTCAGGCCAGGATAGAAGAAGAGCACGATCGACGCGGTGCTCAGGATAGCCGATACGATCAAGCCGGCAAAGCGACCGCGCATGAAGCGGATTGCGGTGTGATCGGGCACCAGGCGGATGGGTTTGAACATGACCGGGCCTCAATCGTAAGTGGAGAATTGCCGCGGCAGCAGCAGCAGCCGCAACGACGGGAAGAACCGCATCAGGACATACGGAATGACGAAGACGACGAGAACGACGCCGAAGAAGTAATCCACTTTCCAATCGTAGACCCAGCCATAGCCTTGATCGCACCACTGCACGGTTTCGCCGTGATCGAACTTACGCTTCATCGCCTCGAGCTGGCCGATGTTCTGCGCGGCCGTCAGCTCGGTGCGGTGGCCGGCATAGCCCTGGAGCAATCGCCCGTTACCCGCGAGCGGATTGAAATGCGGATCGGGCGCGCCGTAATCGCTGCGATAAAGGCACGACATGGCGGCAAGGTTGGCCGCGTGCCATAAATTTTCGATATCGATTGCGCCGCCGCTGCATAAAGGCGGCATAAAGGCGGTGGCGCCCGCGCCGCCGACCGAGGCCCCGATTCAGCCGTAGCCCGTCACTTTGACGCAGAGCAACAGAACGACGATGACGAAAAGAATGCCCGCCAGCGTCGTTCCGACCTCGGCCATCATCGAGCGGAACTCGAATGGATCGAGCTCCTGGCTGGGGCCGACGTCGCCGCCGTCCCGCTCCCAACGATCAAAATCCTTATCCGGTTGGCGCACCGACATTGCCGCACTCTCTTGCCGACACGACGGCGCAAGCCGTCACGCATGAGAGAAGGTGACGACGGCATAAAGGATCGAGAGGGAATTGGAGCCGGCCGAATAAAGCCCGCGTTAAGGCTACTGGGCTGCGTTAGGGCTTCCGCAGCGTGAACACCAGCACGCCGCCGGCCTGCTCCTGGCAATCGAGCAAATGCGCGCCGGTGGTCTTGCAGAAATGCTCGAAATCTTTGACCGCGCCGGGATCGGTCGCGAGGACGCGAAGCACTCCACCGGCCTTCAAGTCCTTCATCGCCTTGCGCGCCTTCAGCACCGGCAATGGGCATTTGAGGCCTTTGGCATCGAGCGTGAAATCGGGTTCCGGCGCGGCCATGGTTCAACCGAATTTGTTGTCGGCGTTGAAGCCACGGGCGATGCGGCCAGCGGCGGCACGCGCGCCGAGCCAGGCGCGGAGATCGGTTTCGGTGCGAACGCGGTCGCCCGATTTCCAGCTCAGACCCTCCGCGCGTTTGAAGGTCTTCGCGTCCGACAGCCCGCCGTCGTGATAGCGCTGCATGATCACGCCGCGGCCGGCATTGAGCTCGGGCACATCGCCAACCGGAAAGATCAGCAGCTTGCGGTTTTCGCCAATGACCGCGACATGATCGCCGGCGACGGGTACGGCCACGCGCGCCACCGCGCCCTTGCCCGGCCGCATCACCTGCTTGCCGTTGCGCGTGTGCGCCAGCACTTCATCAGCTGGCGCAATGAAGCCGCGGCCGTCGCTTGCAGCAAGCAGCAGCTTCTCGCCGGACCTGTAAACCAGCACCGAGGCGACGTCGTATTCGTTGGGCAGATCGACCATCATGCGCACGGGCTCGCCGTTGCCGCGGCCGCCCGGCAGTTTGTCGATCGCCAGCGTGTAGAAGCGGCCGTTGGTGGCGAAAACCAGCAATTTGTCCGTCGTGAGCGCTTCCAGGGCGAACCGCGGACCATCGCCTTCCTTGTAGCTAATCGTGTCGAGCTTGAGGCCGTGGCCTTTGGCGGCGCGCACCCAGCCCTTGACCGAAACCACGACCGTTACCGGCTCGCGCTCGACCAGCGCCTCCAACGGCACGTCCACCACAGTTGGGGCAGCCGCGAGCGTCGTCCGGCGCTTGCCGAGCAACGTTTCTGGGCCGAATTCCTTGCGTAGATCGGTCAGTTCTTCACCGATGCGCTTCCATTGGCGCTTCTCGTCGGCGAGCAGGCCGGCAAGCTCTTTGTCCTCAGCGGCGAGCTCTTTCAGCTCGGTGCGGATGGCGATCTCTTCGACCTTGCGCAACGCGCGCAAACGCATGTCGAGGATGGCGTCGGCCTGCAGCGAGGTCAGGTGCCAACGCTTCATCATCCGCTCTTTGGCGTCGTCGTAATTGCGGATGAGGCGGATGACTTCGTCGATGTGCAGATAGACGATCATCAGGCCCTTGAGGACCTGGCTGCGGTGCGCG
>DASQGX010000097.1:0-4735 GCA_035632395.1 Allostellaceae bacterium | reverse complement strand
CGGCCGCCGCGTCCGACGCTGCTGCGTGCGCTGGCCGCGTTCGATGCCGAGAACCGCGTCGGCTTTGCCGTCGATCTCGGCGCCGGCGAGGGTCGCGACACCATCGCGCTGCTGCAACGCGGTTGGTCGGTGCTGGCGATCGACAGCGATGCGACCGCACTCACCCATCTTCGCGCGCGCCGCGATCTGCCGCCGGGTGCGCGGTTGGTGACGTTGCACGGCTCATTCGTCGATACGGCGTGGCCGCAAGCCGATCTGGTCAATGCCAGCTTCGCGTTGCCGCTGTGTCCGGTCGAGCGCTTTCCCGAATTATGGACGCGGTTGCGCGTCTCGCTACTGCCGGACGGCTGCTTCGCCGGCCAACTTTACGGCGAACGCGACAGTTGGGCCGGTCGGCCGGGCTTAACCGTGCACAGCCGCGACGCAGCGCGTGCGCTGCTCGAAGGCTGGACGATCGAGATGTTCGAGGAAGAGGAAACGGACGCGATCACGCCGCGCGGCGAGGCCAAGCACTGGCACATCTTCCACATCGTCGCGCGTGTCGCCGCTTAGCGCCCGCGCGCCGCCGGCTCAGTGCCAATCGTGGCCGTGATGCCAGCCGCCCCAGCCGCCGCCCCAATAACCGACCGAGACCGACGGTCCGTAATAGGCCGGATAGCCATAGCCATAGTAACCGTAAGCCGGCGGCGGCGGTCCGTAGTAGCAACCGCTGAGCGCCAGCGCCAACGCGCCGAGGAGCAGTCCGCGGATGAGCGTCTTCGTCATCATGGCGTCACCTCACTCGAAGGACGGCAGCCCGGCATTCGTCATCGGGCCTCGTCTTTGATATGGGCGGGCGCACGCTTTTATCCCCGGCCGATCACTGAATTGTCGCGACGGCGCGCGCCACCAATCCGCCACATTTGCGGCTGGGCGGTTGAAGGAGCCGGTATCGGAATCGACTCGCGGCGCCTAGGGCGGCGATTTGCCGAAGTCTGCCAGCACGGCGGCGAGCGGATCGGACGTCACTTTGACCGTACCGGAAAACGGATGGTCGATGACGACGACGACAAACAATGCACCAAAGATCAGCACCGCGAGCATGCCGGTCATCATCGTCTGGGCGCGTAAATTCGGCGTGCCGAAGAAGAACGTGAAGCAGACGGTCAGCACGGCGCCGCCGAACAGAACGAGCCACAAGACATCGGGAACGATGCCTGTTGCCTTGACCAGCCGGTCGCGGCGCTCCCGCGTCAGGACGCTCAGATGGTGCAGGGCATCGGCTTGAATGCTGGCCTCGCGCGGGTCATTGGGATGAAACGTGAGGAGCGCGGCATAAACGCGGTCGAGCGCGTGCGTCGCCGCGGGGCTCGCGCGGCCACGTTCCATGGCCGGCCACTCCTCGGTGATCGCAATTTTGAGATAGTCCGATAGCTTGTCCCGCAACGCCGCACCGGATGCGCCGCCAATACCGTCCGACAGGCGGTAGAGTGTCGCCGCGGCACCGGCCTCTTCGACGACGGCGCTCTCCGCGCCGTTGAATTCCTCCCACACGACGATCACGGCGAAGCCGAGCAGCACCGCGTAGAGGACGCCGATGGTGGCGAACTTGAAGCCGGCGACCTCGTTGTTGGTGCTAAGCCATTCCAAACCGAGACGGCGGCGGACGACGATGGGCCCCAGCATGGCGAGCAACGTCGCCAACCCGACCAAAATCCCCAAGACCCACAATGGCCGGGTCGTGAGGTAGATCATCGCTTCGGAATGACCGAGTTGCGCACCGCCACCTCCGGCCTCTGCTCAGCAGGTCTGTGAACCGCGCGAAAGCTTTGAACACATGGTGCCGGGTGAGGGGATCGAACCCCCGACCTTCGGTTTACAAAACCGCTGCTCTACCGCTGAGCTAACCCGGCAAGCCTGATCGGAACTATCCGAATACGCGCCCGTCATACTGCCCCCGGCGGGTAACCGGCAAGCCAGTCCCATCGAATCGCTTGGAAGCTACTTGTTCGAGTGTTTCGTGGGGGCTTTCGCGCGTAAGTAGGTCAAGGTGTCGCCCTCGGGCAAGGTCGGGCCAAACCGCCGCAGCACGGCCAAGATCCTGGTGCGATCATGTGGCGTCACGGCGATGAACGTGACGACCGGGCCGGCGACCGTGTGCGCCCGGTCAATCAAACGGAGTTCGGCGACCGGCTGCCACGATACCGGCACCCGAGAGTCGAGATTCGGATACATCATCGCAAGACCGATACCGTGATCGCGCGCCAGCCTGTCCATCCACGCCGGCGTTTTCGCGTGCTCGCGCAACTCCCGCGCGCGCTCCGATCCGACGCCCATCAGATCGAGTACGTAATAAGGATTGCGGTATGCCACCCAACCCAGATGGTCGGTGGCGATCGGTCCACGATAAAACTCGGTCGCCAGCCGGTTCAACTGGTATTGCTGCTCAAAGACATTGGCCGCAGCTTCGGGTGTCACCAGATTGCGGCGCACGTAGCCTGAAAATGCGACCACGATAAGAAGCGCCATGATGCCACAGCGCAGCAGGCCGGCATTTCGTACCCACCGCGCAACCGGCTCGCGATAGACAACGGCAAGCGCCGCGAAGTCGAGCGCCATGATGTAAATTTCGTAGCGCGAATAGGAACCGAGGCTACCGCCGACGAGCTGTGCCACGCTCGTCAGCGCCGCGAAAATCACGACCGAACCTTTGACGATCGTGTCGCGGGACAAGACACGGGTGTCGCGTGGCCCGGCAAACCAGGCAAGGAGCGCGGCCACCATCATCGTGATTAGCGCGCCGCCGTATTCGAACAGATTGCTTTTGAAGTTCGCGATCAGGATGGCGATCGGGCTCGATGGCTTGGCGATCTGGCCGAGGCTGTCGGCGACGATGCCGGACCGCTCGATGACCGAGTTGGGGATCGGCGGAAGACCCAGGGCATGAAGATAGAGACAAAAGCCTCCCAGTAGAGCGGCCGTCGCGCCGACCACGATGGCGGCCGCGCGGTATTTGCGGAAGGCAATGAGAAAACAAACCTCGATCGCGAGAAACGCTATCCCCTCGAAACGGATTAATGGCTGGAGCACGATGCACACCAGCCACCACCAGTCGGCCGTGCGTCGGCGCAGGAAGCGGACGAACCCAAGGAGCGAGCCGAGCGCCAAAGCCACATGCAGCGAATGCTCGAGGCCCGTGAATTCAAGTCCGATCAGATTGAGCGCAAGGATGACCGCGCAAGCGAGCGCGACAAATCCCGCAAATGGGAGCTGCCGGAGCGGAATGGCTGCTTCGTCGGCGATCCGGCACAACAGCAGGCCAATCGCCACCGTTGACGCGAAAGTCACGATCAGCGGCGCGTACATGCCGGCGCCGAGGGCGATGATCGGAGCGAGCAGGAACGGATACAGGATTGACGAAACCGCGGCGTCCGGCTCGCCCGCGTTGATTCCGTAATTGCCGCGCAGGATTTGATCGGCGACCGTCAGATGATCGTAAGGCGCGTCGAGCGTGTAGGTGAAGAAGCCATCGCGAAGCATGATGGCGGCGAAGGCAATCGCACTCATGACGACGATGATCGCGATTACACCGAGTTCTTCGCGCCAAGCCCGCATTGCACGCAATCGCGCCAGGACGCGGGAAAGTTCGACGCCCGGTGCTGCGATCAGCCCGGCTTGTCGGCCCATCATGAGCGGCCTCCGCTCTCATTCCTCCAATTGAAAGCGGCGGACTATATCGGTTCGGTTTGCGGCAATTAAGACGATGCTGTGATCGACGCGTGATAATTACGCACGGTGCGCGAGCACGTAGAGCGCGACCGCTGCCGCGTTCGAGACATTAAGCGATGCCATCGCCGAGCGCGTCGGCAGCCGCGCGAGGAAATCGCAGTGCTCGCGCGTCAGCCGGCGCAAGCCGCTGCCTTCGGCGCCGAGTACCAGCACGACGCGCTCGGGCAGATCGAGCGCCGCAATCGTCTGCTCCGCCTGCTCGTCGAGGCCGAGCGACCAGAAGCCCGCCTGTTTGAGCTTCTCCAGCGCGCGCGACAGGTTGGCGACGCGCAGCAACGGCACTTCCTCGAGCGCGCCCGACGCTGCCTTCGCGAGCGCGCCGGTGACGCTCGGCGCGCCGTGCTCGGGCACGATCACCGCCAGTGCGCCGAACGCCGCCGCCGAGCGCAGGATCGCACCGACATTATGCGGATCGGTCACCTGATCGAGCACGACAACGGTTTGTGGCGTGCCTGGCGTCGCCGCGGCCGCTGCGATGGATTCGAAATCGGTCGCGGGCAGAGGCTCGGCGGCCAATGCCAGACCCTGATGCACGGCGCCTTGCGGCAGGATTTTTTCCAGCGCCCGGCGCTCGATCACTTCGACGCCGGCGCGCGGCGGCTTGGCGCGCGCGCCGCGCAGCAGTGTCTCGGCTTCGGCCGCGGTCTCGCGCAGCGCGATGAGCCGCTGACAGCGCCGCGCCGGATTGCCGAGCGCCGCTTCGACCGCGTGCCGGCCGTACAGCCACGCCCCTGCCTTATCTTGTGTCGCCTTCTCGCGCATCGTATCCCCTGCCGGCGGCGAGCATAGCCGGACGCCGCACAGCCGCAAGCTGCGGGCGGTTGCCGGTTGACAGAAACAGGCCGAATCTCTAAGACCCGCAATCACTTGCCGCGAACCGTGGAATTTTGGAGGGGTTGCGGAGCGGTCAAACGCAGCAGACTGTAAATCTGCCCTCTTCGGAGTTCGGTGGTTCGAATCCACCCCC
>DASQGX010000096.1:0-9316 GCA_035632395.1 Allostellaceae bacterium | reverse complement strand
GACGGCCGCCTGCTGTTTCCGGCGATCAACGTCAACGACAGCGTCACCAAGTCGAAGTTCGACAATCTCTACGGCTGCCGCGAGAGCCTGGTCGACGGCATCCGCCGCGCCACCGACGTGATGATGGCCGGCAAGGTCGCGTTGGTCGCGGGCTTCGGCGACGTCGGCAAGGGTTCCGCTGCTTCGCTGCGCAACGCCGGCGCGCGCGTCATGGTCACCGAGATTGATCCGATCTGCGCGCTGCAGGCAGCGATGGAAGGCTATCAGGTGGTGACGATGGACGAAGCGGCACCCGCCGCCGACATCTTCGTCACCGCCACCGGCAACCTCGACGTCATCACCGTCGACCATATGCGGAAGATGAAAGACCGCGCCATCGTCTGCAACATCGGCCACTTCGACAACGAGATCCAGGTCGCGGGCCTGCGCAATTTCAAGTGGCACAACGTCAAGCCGCAGGTTGACGAGATCGAGTTCCCGGACGGCAAGCGGATCCTCCTGCTGGCCGAAGGCCGGCTGGTCAATCTCGGCTGCGCCATGGGCCATCCGAGCTTCGTGATGAGCGCGTCCTTCACCAACCAGACGCTGGCGCAGATCGAGCTGTGGACCAACCAGGGCAAGTACGAGAAGAAGGTCTACACGCTGCCCAAGCATCTCGACGAGCGGGTCGCGGCGCTGCATTTGGCCAAGGTCGGTGCGCATCTGACCAAGCTGACGCCGAAGCAGGCGCAATATCTCGGCCTTAAGGCCGAGGGTCCATTCAAGGCCGACACCTACCGCTATTAGGCGCGCCGGCGTGGTGGACAGGGCTGGCTTGGCCTTGGCCTAATCGGGCGTGGCCGAAGCGATCACGATTTTCTACGGCGCGACGACACGCGAGGACGCAGAGACATTTGCGCTCCATCGCGGTGAACCGCTGCACCTGAGCGACGGGCCTTACCCTTTCGCCGAGCCGCCGGATCTCATCCGCCTCGCCACGACCGCGGCGCGGCTCGGTTTCCTGCACGAGCATCTGCGGTCGCTGTGCGGCTTGTGGGCCAAGCCGCCGCTGCAGTTCCTCGACGCATATTTCGCCTGGATCAGCGCGATGCTGGCCGACGCGCCGGCCCAGCGTGAATTGACCGCGACCGGGCACGGCCTGTTCGCGCCTGAAGATTGGAGCTTCGCCGCGTTGCGGCCGTTGCCGTCGGCGCTGCTGCCGGCCGGCGGCGATACGATCTGCGCCGATTTTGCTTTTTGGACCGGCGCCGGCTTTGTCGCTATTGCGCTGCCCGGCGAACGGCGCGCCAAACGCCGCGATGAGCTTGCAGGGCTCACGGCAGCGGGCGTGACCGTGGTCGAGCTCACAAGGGCCGATCTCGCCGACGCGGCGGCGCTCAGCGTCAAGCTGCCGGCGGCATTTCACGATTTTTGGCGCGGCGTGAAGCTGCCGCGCAGTCCGTTCGGCGCACGCGACCTGGCGGTCGCGCCGATGCGTTAAAGTCTGGCTTCGAGCGTATAGAGCCCGCCGGTGAAGCGGTCGACCGCGTAGACGATCTCGTTCTCGTCGACATAGACGTCGTTGATCTGGGCTGCACCGGCGGGCGAGCGCGCCGGCGGCTCGGGCACGAAATAGGCGACCTCCTTCGGCAGGAACGGATCGCTGATGTCGTGCACGCGCACGCCACCGTTGAAATAGCTGCCGAAGATGAGCGTACTCGAGCGGAAGGCCGGTCCCGGCCGGTTTTCGTGCATGTTGTGTGCGCCGTAGCGGCCGCCAATGTTGCGGTGCTTCTCAACCGGCGGCAGCGGCAGCGTCGCGACGTTGACCAAGTTGTCCTCGCGCCGCATATCGAGCAGCCAGACCAGCTTGGGCCAATCCGCCGCTTTGTCGCGCACGCTCTCGTCGCTCACCACCAGCAGATCGCGGTCGAACAGCGGCAGTGCCGTGTGGGTGAAGCCGGGGAAGGGTGGGTGTGGATTCCAATGGCCGACTGGCTTGGGCTTCGCCTTATCGGAAATGTCGAGGATCCAGACGCCGCCGTCGATATAGCCCAGATAGGCGCGGTCCGGCCGCTCGGGGTAGACATTCGTGTTGTGCGTGCGGAAGCCGGAATCGAACTTGGGATGGCGCGGCGGCGGCGGCGTACTGTCGGTTTCGGCCAGACCCGGCATCCACCAGCGGCAGATCTCGCGCGGCCTCAAAGGATCGCTCACGTCGATGGCGCGATAGAACTGATCGTCCTTCGGATCGCGCGGCTTGAAGTCCGGCGCGCCCCCCGAAAAATGCACGGTTTTGCCGTCGACGAACCAGAGCTGGTGCACGCCGCGCGAGAATGGGCCGGAGCAGTCGAAAAATGAGATCGGCCTCGGCTGCTCGGGCTTTGAGATGTCGAACAGCTCGACGCCCGCCGGCTTCAATCCGTGCGCCGCCGTCTGATAGGCCACTGCCAAGATATCGCCGCAGACTTCGAGCGAGTTGGAGCGCACCTGCCTGTGCGGCAAGTCGGTCTGCACCACCAGCTTGAGCTGGCGCGGATTGCTAACGTCGACGGCGGTGAAGTTCTTCGGCGCGGACTCATGCGCCAGCCACAGGATGCGGCGACCGTCATGCGCGAGCTGCAGGCTCATGCCTTCGCCGATGCCGCCGAAACCGGCGAGGTCGTGGTGGGCAAGCAGCTTCAGATTGTGGGCTTGTGCAGGCATAGCAACGGAATCCTGGGCAATTATTTGCCGTCGATGCGGCGCTTGGCCTCCTCGATCAGCGACAGATCGACGTAGGTCGGCTCGAGCATCACCGCCTTCGGGATGACGTGCAGTTTCGCCGCCTGCTCGATATCGTCCTGTGCGGCCTTGATGTTCGGCACGGCGTCCGGCGAGCGATAGAAGTCCTTCTTGGTGAAGGCGTAGGCGAGATCCGCCGGTGATTGCTTGGTAACCTGCTCGGCGATTGCCAGCGCCTCGTCGCGGTTCTTCGGATCGAGGAACCAGCGCACAGCGCGGATGTGGTCCTCGAAGAAATCGACCAGCGCCGGGCGGTGCGCCTTGATGAAATCCTCGCGTATCGCCCACAGCACGGTCTGCGACGGACCGATAGCCTGGCCCATGGTGAAAAGCGTGCGGTATTTGCCGGCTTCGTCGAGTCTATGCTCGAACTGCGGCATGACGGCGATGAGATCGACTTTGTTCTGCTCGATCATCGAGACCATGTTGGCGAAGTTGGCCTCAACGGTGGTGAATTGGCTGTCCTCGACGCCGTGCTTGTGCAGCATCACACGCATCGCGGCGTCGCTGGCCGAGCCGATGGCGTTGGTGGCGATGCGCTTGCCCTTGACGTCGGCGACGTTTTTGATCGGCCCGTCTTTCAGCACCATGTAGGGCTGATCGAAATAGCCGTGCGTGCCGGTCTGGATGACGTCGGCGACGACGCGCACATTGAGATGCGCGTTGGTGATGGCGAGCGCCAGCGACGACGGCGCGAAGGCCGCGACTTCGAGCTCATTGGCCGCCATCGCCTCGATCTGCGGCGTCGAGCCGGCGAAGCGCACGGCCTTCGCGACATAGGTCTTGCCGTCGTGCGGCATGATCTCGGGATGCTTCTGCGCCAGTACGTCGAGCAGCGGCGCCAGGTGGCCGGGCGCCTGCGCCCAGCCGACATTGATTTGAACCGGTGTCTGTGCTTGCGCCGGTATGCCGGCGACGGATGCGATGGCGATCAGCGCGGCGGCGGAAGCCGCAAGGCGAATTCGGCTCATGTCCTCCCCCTCGTCTCGTTCTTGCGGCGCGCGCCGCTTGGCGCGATCTTAACAGAGCGACGGGCGATGAAAACGCGCGAAAATCCCAGGGATCGCAAGGCAACGACGGGCATGGCGGCAACGCCGGTGACGCTCGTCAGCGGTTTTCTCGGCAGCGGCAAGACGACGTTGCTCAACGCACTGCTGCGGCAACCGGCGCTGCGCAATACCGCAGTCATCGTCAACGAATTCGGCGAGATCGGCCTCGACCATCTGCTGATCGAAACCGCGTTCGAGGACGCCGTTCTGTTGAAGAGCGGCTGCGTCTGCTGCACGGTGCGCGGCGATCTCACCGACACGATCGTGTCGCTTGAGGTACGCGTCCGTCGCGGCGAGATCCCGCGCTTCGATCGCATCGCGATCGAGACCACCGGCCTCGCCGATCCAGCGCCGATCATCGCCACGCTGCTCGAAGACGCGCAGCTCGCGCCACTGGTCCGGCTCGATCGCGTGATAGTGACGGTCGATGCAGTGAATGCCGCCGCGCAGCTCGATGCAAACTATGAGTCGGCGAAGCAGGCGGCATTGGCCGACGTGCTGGTCCTGACCAAGACGGATCTGGCCCCGCCGGCGGCGTGCAGGGCGATCGACGCGCAATTGCGGGTGCTCAATCCGTCGGCGCCCATCGTTGTCGCAATCAATGGTGCGATCGCATCCGAGATTCTATTCGCGTCATCGCCACGCGCCGGCGTTACCGCGCCTGATCCTCGCGACGATCACGATGCATCGCCCGATCATCTGCTGCGCCATCACGGAATAACGAGCTTCGTCGTGACGCATGACGTGCCGGTTTCGTGGCCGGCGTTAGCCGCCTGGCTCGAAGCCTTTGCAGCGTTCAAGGGGCCGGCGTTGCTGCGACTCAAAGGCTTGGTCAACGCCGCTGGACGCAGTGGGCCAGTCGCGCTCGATGCCGTGCAGCATCTCGTCCACCCGCCGCGGGCGCTGTCGCGCTGGCCAGATGCCGACCGCCGGACACGGCTGGTCTTCATCACTCGCGGCCTCGACCGGAATGCGGTCACCCGATCCTTCGCTGCCGCCGTCATCGAAGCGCCATAACCGCGTCACGCTAACGTCACCAGCGTTGCGCACAGTGGCGCGGTCGCGCGACGGCGCGAATCACGATGCTGGGGCTGGGGCAGCCGTCCCGGTCCGGCGTCCTCCCGACGACTGATGCCTCCCCAAGGGGCAGGGTGGCGGTTCGGCTTGCCGCCGGACCGCCGCCTTCTTTTTGCCGCGGCCAAGTCGAAGGCCTGCTGTCGGCTTCAACCGGCTTGTGGCGGCGGCGCGCGAAAACGGTATCATCGCGGCCGGCCGCGGCTCCGGCAAAGCCCGCGGCCCCGGAGGGCTGGTTCTTGGGGCAGAGCGAAATCCGCGACGGCATGCGGATCGATTGGGACGTGCCGATCGCGATGGACGACGGCGTCGTGCTGCGGGCCGATGTCTACCGCCCGACCAAGCCCGGTAAGGTACCGGCCATCATCACCTATGGCCCCTACGCCAAAGGCCTTGCCTTCCAGGAGGGCTACAAAAGCGCCTGGGACATCATGGCGAAAAACCATCCGGACGTGACCGCCGGCTCGTCGAACAAGTACCAGAATTGGGAGGTCGTCGACCCGGAGAAATGGGTGCCCGACGGTTATGCCTGTGTGCGCGTCGATTCGCGCGGTGCCGGCCGATCGCCCGGATACATCGATCACTTCTCACCGCGCGAGACCCAGGATTTCTACGACTGCATCGAATGGGCGGCGCGTCAGGATTGGTGCAACGGCAAGGTCGGCATCAACGGCATCTCGTACTACGCGATGAATTCATGGACGGTTGCGTCGCGCCAGCCGCCGCACTTGGCGGCCATCTGTGCCTGGGAAGGTGCGGCTGATTGGTATCGCGATTCGACCCATCACGGCGGCATCCTCTCGACCTTCTGGGCCAACTGGTACGACATGCAGGTGAAATCGGTGCAGCACGGGCTGGGGCTCCGCGGACCGAAAAGCGCCGTCACCGGCGATCTGGTTTGCGGTCCCGAAACGCTGAGCGACGCTGAGCTGGTGGCCAATCGTTGCGATTTCGGCAACGACATCCTGGCGCATCCACTCGACGATGCCTGGTACAAGGCGCGCTCGCCGCGCTGGGACAAGGTCAAGGTGCCGTTCCTGTCGGCGGCGAATTGGGGCGGGCAAGGCCTGCATCCGCGCGGCAATTTCGAAGCCTTCGTCCGTGCCGCGTCAAAGCGCAAATGGCTCGAAGCGCACGGCGGCACGCACTGGGTCGAGTTCTACACGGATTACGGCGTTGGCTTGCAGAAACGTTTCTTCGCCTATTTCCTCAAAGGCGCAAAGAACGGCTGGGACAAAGAGCCGAAGGTGCGGCTCCAGGTCCGGCATATCGACGGCCTCCGCGAGCGCTTCGAGAAGGAATGGCCGCTCAAGCGCACGCGCTGGACCAAGTTCCATCTGCGGCCGGATCTAACGCTGGCGGCCAAGCCGGCGGAAAAAAGGGCGACGCGCACTTTCGCCGCACTCGGCGACGGCCTGACCTTCATGAGCGCGCCGGTCGCCCAGGCGACCGAGATCACCGGACCGATAGCGGCGCGGCTCGTGGTTTCGTCGTCGACCGCCGATGCCGATCTGTTTCTGGTGATGCGCCTTTACAATCCCGCCGGCAAGGAGGTCGCGTTCCAAGGCGCGCTCGATCCGCACACGCCCATCGCGCAGGGCTGGCTACGCGCCTCGCATCGCCGTCTCGACCGCCGGTTGACGCGACGTTGGCGGCCCTACCACACCCACGACAAGATCACGCCCTTGAAGCCGGGCCGCACAGTGACGCTCGACATCGAGCTGTGGCCGACCTCGATTGTCGTGCCGAAGGGTTGGCGCGTCGGCCTGTCGGTACGTGGCCGCGATTACGAGCACGGCGGACCGGCGGCGGCGCTTTCCAACATGAAGCATCCGATGCGCGGCTGCGGCCCATTCCTGCACAACGATCCGCGCGACCGACCGACGGCGCTGTTCGGTGGCGAAACCACGCTCTATTTCGGCGCCGACACGGCGGCTTATTTGCTCTTGCCGATCATTCCAACGAAGCCCGTGCGGCGCAGGAAGGCGCGATGACCGACGCACAGACGGACAGCGGCCTCGGCGAACGATTCCAGGCTTTGCACGAGATCGTGTGCGCCGCGCGCAACGCTTTGCCGACGAATTTCTGGGACTATCTCACCGGTGCTGCCGAGACCGAGACGACGATGCGCCGCAATCGCTTGGCGATCGATAGCCTCGGCTTCCGGCCGCGGGTGCTGCGCGACGTGTCGCAGATCGACACCACGGCGACGATTTTCGGCAAACCGGCGCGATTACCCATAGTGCTCGCTCCCATTGGATCGATCGAAAATCTCAATGCCGACGGCACCGCCGCAGTGGCGCGTTCCGCCGCCGCGTTTGGCGTGCCTATGTTCGTGAGCTCGGTAGCCAAGCCTGGCCTCGAGGCGACGGCACAGGCCGCCCCGGCGAGCCGCCGTATCTTCCAGCTCTACGTTCGTGGCGACGCAGCTTGGGTCGACGATTTCGGCAGCCGGGCCCTGGCGCACGGCTACGAGGCCTTCTGCTTCACCGTCGACACGTCGATGTACGGGAGGCGCGAGCGCGACATCGCCAAGCGCTACGTCGTCGGGGGCCGCCGTCATGTCGTGCCTGAAATGGAACGCTATCAAGCGGCTTTCGATTGGGACGGCGTTGCGCGCTTCAAGGCGAAGCACAAGCTGCCCATCATGCTCAAGGGCATCGCCACCGCCGAAGATGCCGAGCTCGCCTGCCAGTTGGGCGCCGCCTGTATCTACGTCTCGAACCACGGTGGCCGGCAGCTCGATCAGGGTCGCGGCGCGCTCGAGGCACTGCCCGAGGTGGTCGTGGCGGTCAAAGGCCGCGCACCGGTCATTGTCGACGGCGGCTTCTGCCGCGGTGGCGATATCGTCAAGGCGCTTATACTCGGTGCTGATGCGGTCGGCATCGGCCGGCTCTACTGCTATGGCCTCGCCGCAGCAGGCGATGCCGGCGTCCGCCGCGTGCTCGAGCTGCTTGAGATCGAAATCCGCATGTGCCTTGGCCTGCTTGGCGTGACGCGCTACGCCGATCTCAAGCGCGAAATGGTGGCGGCGGCGGCGCCGGTCTATCCGCCGCACGTGCTGTCGGCTTTTCCGCTGCTCGATCTCAGCCACATTGGCTACTGAACGGCTATCACCGCGTCGGCTGCGGTGACGCCGGCTCCACCGATTCGCGTCAATTCTTCCGACACTTTATTAATATTAACCATAGCGATATTACAGTTATTACTTTTGACCTATAGTATTAACCAAATTTCTGCGCTGTCTTAACTATATTGTTCTTGTGCTTATACTGTTTTAACCATAGAACATTCAGCGATGGATTTGGCATGGGCGCGAATGGATCGCGCCGTGCGTCGGAAAAAAGGTACGACGATGCGGTCTTCATCCGGCACCAATTTCGGCACGTCATTGCTGCTGTTCACCCTTTCCGCGATCGGCGGCGCGGCGGTGACTTTGTTCCTCATCATCTCGCTCGGTCCGCTGGTGGCGCTGTTTCCGCCGACCTCGGGCGCGCAGGAGATCGCTTACGGCATCGCGGTGATGTGGGGCCTGGTCGTGGCCGCTACGATTGCAGTGCTGTCGATCGGTAGCTACCGGCGTCGCCGTCAGGTGCCCGACTTCTACGACATGCATTGGCAGCAACGATATGTTCCGGCGGCGCCGCAGTATGCGACGCCCGTTGTGCAGCGTGATGTTGCGCGGCCGGCGCTCGACGCCCGCCTGCGGCAGATGGATGCGTTGGTGGCGGTAAATCAAGCGCTGGTCGAACGGCTGGAGCGTGCGGCTGCGCCGCGCGCGTTGCCTGCCGCCCAAGTCATGCCGCTGCGCCCAGTTGCTTCACGGCCGCAACTGCGTCCGCGGCCAATGGCCGCACAACAGCTGCGCGCTTATCGATAGAGAAAAAACCCGTTTAGAGCGGCAGGTTGAGCCGGATGATCCCGGCTGAGCCGCGATCGCTGCCATTGGCATTGGCTGAGCCATGCATGTCGGTGCAGCGCGCCAGCACAACAATGGCCAAAACGGCAACCGAGGCGCGGATCGCGAAGTGCAGGCGCGGGCGAGAAACAATCATCGGCTGATTCTCGAAAGGAATTTTAGCGCGTCGGCGGCCACCCATCAGCCAGTGGTTCATCCGACCCCGCGCCATAGCGTGGCGTGATCGCGATCGTCGGCAGATATCGTCGCCGGCAGCGTGACGGTGACGGTTGTGCCGGCGCCTGGGGTGCTGACGATGGAGAACTGGCCGCCATGGAGCTCGACCAGGCTCTTGGAGAGCGGCAGGCCCAAGCCGGTGCCTTCGTGGGCGCGGGTCATGGCGTTGGAGATCTGGCCAAAGGGCTCGAGCGCCTTGGGGATATCGGCCTCGGACATGCCGATGCCGGTGTCGCTGACGGCGATCTCGACGGCGCCCTCCCAGGCCCGGGCGGTGACCGTGACGGTGCCGCCG
>DASQGX010000095.1:0-27620 GCA_035632395.1 Allostellaceae bacterium | reverse complement strand
GTGATGCTGATCGCGCTGCTGATGATCGGCTATCCGGTGGCGTTCTCGCTTTCGGCGAACGGCCTCTTGTTCGGCGCCATCGCCATGCATTACGGCCTGCTGGGACCCGATCTGCTGCAGGCGCTGCCGCAGCGCATCTTCGGCATCATGTCGAACGAGACGCTGCTGGCGATCCCGTTCTTCACCTTCATGGGCCTGATCCTCGAGCGGAGCGGCATGGCCGAGGACCTGCTCGACACGGTCGGGCAGATGTTCGGATCGGTGCGCGGCGGTCTCGCCTATGCTGTGGTCTTCGTCGGTGCGCTGCTCGCTGCGACGACCGGCGTCACCGCCGCGTCGGTGATCTCGATGGGCCTGATCTCGCTGCCTATCATGCTGCGTTATGGCTACGACCGGCGGCTCGCATCGGGTGTGATTGCGGCCTCCGGCACGCTTGCCCAGATCATTCCGCCGAGCCTGGTGCTCATCGTCATGGCCGACCAACTCGGCCGTTCGGTCGGCGACATGTATGAGGGCGCATTCATACCGGGTATAGGCTTGGCCGTGCTTTACGCGATTTACGTCGCGATCGTCACGATGGCTAAACCCAAATGGACGCCGGCGCTCCCGCTGGAGGCCATAACCATTCGCGAGCCCGGCCACCGTGCCGGTTACCGCTCTCTGTTGGTCATGGTGGCCCTTTCGGTTGCCGCGGCCTGGGCGCTGTCGGCCTATGGCGTCCTGCACCCGATCTGGGCCTGCGCGCTGGTCGGAGCGATCAATTATGTCGTCGCGCTCGCCGACAAATACCTCAAGCTCCGCGTCCTCAGCCTGATGACGCGGCAGGTCATCATCGTCATGATGCCGCCGCTGGCGCTGATCTTTCTCGTCCTCGGCACCATTTTCCTCGGCATCGCCACGCCGACCGAAGGCGGTGCCATGGGTTCAGCGGGCGCCCTCATCCTCGCCCTCGCCAACCGCCGCCTCGATCGCAAGTTGCTGCGCCAAGCCATGGACACGACTGCCAAGCTGTCGTCGTTCGTCATGTTCATTCTTGTCGGCTCGACGGTGTTCAGTCTGGTGTTCCGCGGCGTCAACGGCGATCTCTGGGTCGAAAACCTGCTGACCAGCCTACCGGGCGGACAGATTGGCTTTCTGATCGTCGTCAACTTGTTGTCCTTCCTTCTGGCGTTCTTTCTCGACTTCTTCGAGCTCGCCTTCATCATTGTGCCGCTTCTCGGTCCGGTGGCGGAGAAGCTCGGCATCGACCTGATTTGGTTCGGCGTTCTGCTCGGCGTCACGATGCAGACATCGTTCCTGCATCCGCCTTTTGGATACGCGCTGTTCTATCTGCGCAGCGTCGCCCCGAGCGAGCAATACACCGACCGTGTCACCGGCAAGCGTTTGGCGCCGCTGACGACAGGACAGATTTATTGGGGTTCCATCCCATTCATCGTTATTCAGCTCGTCATGGTCGGCCTAGTCATCGCCTTTCCGCAGCTGGTCCTGGCTTCGGTCGAGGCCAAGCATATCGACATCAACCAGATTCAGATCATCGCGCCCGAGATTCCCGAAGGAATCAGCCCAGCTCTACCAGGGTCGGATCAGGGCGCGCCCGCGCCCAATCCCGACAATCCGATGGCGCCACCCGGCGATCACTGATCGCCCGGTCGCACAAAAAGAAAGCCCCGCTACGGCGGGGCTTTCGCATTCGCGAACCGCCGGAGCCGTTTAGGATTTCGCCGGTAGCCGGTGCGAATAGATGAAGTTGTCGAAGTTCCACTCTTCGACGCGGAACCATTCGAGCTCGTTCTCGCGGAACTGCTTCCACGGCTCATAGACCGCCTTCCACTTGGCGTTGCTCGTAGCCAGATCGGCATATAACCCGAACGCCGCATTGTATGAAGCTTCGAGGAGCGGCCGGCTGAATGGCCGGAGTTTTACCCCATTGCCGATCAGCCGTTTCAACGCCGGCACGTTGTCGACATCGTACTTGGCGAGCGTCCAGTTGTTGGCTTCGGCCGCGGCCGCTTCGATCACCGCCTGGTATTGCTTCGAGAGCTTGTTCCACTGGTCACGATTGATGTAGAGGGCGAGGTTCGCCTGCCCTTCCCACCAGCCGGGGTAATAGTAGTACTTGGCGATCTTGTAGAAGCCGAGCTTTTCGTCGTCGTAGGGACCGACCCATTCAGCGGCGTCGATCGTGCCCTTCTCCAACGCCGGATAGATGTCGCCGCCCGCCAGCTGCTGAGGCACCGCGCCGAGCTTCGACCACACCGTACCGCCGAGACCAGCAATGCGGAACTTGAGGCCCTTGGCGTCGTCAACCGTCTTGATCTCCTTGCGAAACCAGCCGCCCATTTGCGCGCCGGTGTTCGCCGCCGGGATGCTGACGATGTTGTAGCCCTTGAAGAAATTGTCGAGCACCTCGCGGCCGCCGCCGTGCCAGTACCAAGCGTTCTGGTGGCGATAGTCGAGGCCGAACGGCACGGTACAATCGAAGGCGAAGGTCGGATCCTTACCGACATAGTAGTAGCTGGCGGTGTGGCCCATCTCGACAGTGCCGTTCTGCACCGCATCGGCTACTTGCAGGCCGGGCACGATTTCGCCCGCTGCAAAGACACGGATCTGGAATTTGTTGTCGGTCATTTCCGCGACGCGCTTGGCCAGGTATTCGGCGCCGCCAAAGATAGTATCGAGGCTCTTTGGCCAGCTTGCCGTCATACGCCAGCTGAGTGTGGGCGTCTGCTGCGCAATGGCCGGCGCGGCGACAGCTGTCGCTGCGAGGCCGGCACTGCCGGCCGCGAGAAATTTACGTCGATTCATGGATGGACCCCTCCCCTGTGTTCCAGCCGCGCGTTCATGCTCGTCGCCGCCGGCCTTACGCCGAGGATAATACAGGCTTTCGGCCCGCACCAAACGTCAAATCGCCCGTGTTTTCAGTGTTTTACGCAGCTTCCGCCGGCGCCTTACGTGCCAGCCCGTCGTAAAGATCGAGCATGCGTCCGCGCCAAGCATGCACGAGATCGTCGGTTGCAAGAAGCTCGAAGGCGCTGGTGGTGCGCGCCCACTGGAAGCTGCCGAAGACGATGTAATCGGCCTGCAGCGGTGCAGTACCACCGAGAAAGGGCTGGGTCTGAAAGACCGTTCGCAACGGCGCCAACTTGGCGCGGAACGCCGGCAGGTTCTTGTCGCGATCGACCACGATTTCTTCCAGTGTTTTGCGGTAACGCTCTTCGCGCGATTGGCGGAAATAAGCGCGGTCCTTAGCGTGAACTCGGTCGAGGATATCGCGCACGATCAACCGCGCCATCGCGGGCTGCAGGATGGTGTCCGCCCAGCCGACATAGAAACGCGACAAGGCACGACCAGCGCCGCCGCCGAACAGCGACGGTCGGTCCGGATAGGTATCCTCGAGATATTCGGCGATGGTCCAGGAATCCGCGATCCACTTGTCGCCGTCGACCAGCACCGGCACGCGTTCCTGCCCCGACTGCGCGATCCGATCCTTTTCGGTAAAACGCCAGGGAATGGTTTCGACCGGCAGCCGTTTGTGCGCCAGTGCAAGCTTGACGCGCCAGCAATACGGGCTGAACCGGAGATTGTCGTCGGCGCCGGCGAGATCAAACAGCTTGAGCATGGGACCGTATCACCAATACGGCCCAGTGGCGCCGATGGCAACGACTACCAATCCGAGCAGCAGATTGGCGGTGACAATGAAGCGGATCTGGTTGAGCTGCGCCGCCGCTGCCGGCAAGTCGCTGGCGCCGAGCGCGCGCTGAAAGCGCCGCCACGGCGCGAAGTACAAATGCGCGAACGCCATCATCATGACCAGTCCAAGCCCAATCATGATCTCGATCGGGAGGCCTGCCGCGCCGAGCTTGATCATGCCGCCGCCTGACAACAGCAACAGCGCAATCGAAACCCATACCCACGGAAAGAACCGCGCCAGCGCCCGCTGCATCAGTGGCAGGCGGAGCGCCGGCTCAAGTGGCGCCGCCGCCGGTCGCAGCATGAAATGGGCAAAGAACATGCCGCCAACCCAAATGACGGCGCCGAGAATATGAAGAATGAGTGCGAAGATCATGGCGGCGGGCAGTCTAGCGTCATCCGCACCGACGCGAAACCCGCCTTTACTGCCGCGCGATTAATTCTCGCCGAAGCGCCGGAGCACCGCCGCGCGATGTTCCTCCGGCAACGTCTCGAGCGCGTGCAGCAGCGCGCGCATCCGACGGCGGGTCGCATAGAGCTGGTCGAGCAGTCGCAACACCACCGGCATCGCATCCTCGCCGACAGCAAGGTCGTGGCGCAGCTCGACGATCAACCGCACCCGCGCAACGTCCAGATCGCTGAAGACATAAGTCGAGCCCTCGCTCTCCGGCAAAACCCAGCGCTCGGCGATCCACCGCTCGAGTTCGATCGGCTCGAGCCGGACCAATTGGCATACGGCCTCGAAACTAATCATGACGACCCCATCTCCCGGCGCGGGTCGTACGGATGCTTCGGCGCCCAGTCGCGCAGGAAGTCGGCGAGCGCCTTGTCGCCGCCTTCCGGCAGCACGACCTTGAGCGTCACGTATTCATCGCCGTGGCCGCCGCCCAATTTCGGTGCGCCCTTGCCGCGCAGCCGTAGGCGCGTGCCGCTGTTCGAGCCGGCCGGCACCGTCATCGTCACCGCGCCGCTCGGCGTCGGCACTGAAATCTTGCCGCCAAGTGCCGCTTCGGCGATGGTCACCGGCAGCTCGACGTGAATGTCGTCGCCGTCGCGCCGGAACAGCGGATGTGGCGCGACATGCACTTCGATCAGCGCGTCGCCCTTGGGCCCGCCGCCGACACCATCGTCGCCTTGCTCTTTGAGCCGCAGGATTTGGCCATCGCGCAGGCCTGGCGGAATGGTGACGTCGAGGCTCTTGTCAGGCGCGAGCTGCAGCCGCTTCTTGGCGCCGTTGATCGCCTCGAGAAAATCGATCGTCAGCATATAATGCTGATCGGCGCCGCGCATGCGAACGTGTGTGCGCCGGGAAAACGACCCCTCGCCGCCGGCCGCGCGGAAACCTCCGCCGCGGCCCCCGAAAATCGCGAACAAATCTTCGAGATCCTCGGGCGCGACGCCTTCGGTCGTATAATATTTTGCGCCGTCGGGGCCTTCGGCGAAGCCTCGGTAGTTGGCGTGGTACTGCGGCTTCTCGGCGCCGGTTTCGTCGATCTCGCCGCGATCGTAGCGCGCGCGCTTGGCCGCATCCGACAGTAGATCGTTGGCCGCGCTCACTTCCTTGAAGCGTGCCTCGGCCTCTTTGTTGCCGGGATTGAGATCGGGGTGATGCTGCTTGGCCAGGCGACGATACGCGCGGCGAATATCCTCTTCGCTCGCATCGCGTGCTACGCCCAGCACTTCATACGGGTTCCGCGCCATGGCACCATCATATAAGGGCTTGGCCGTCGCCCGACTAGTGTACGCGCCAACCCACCACGCGCTTCAGGCGGCGTCAAATACAGCTTACCCGTGCAGCGCCATGTCATTGGTGTTGGATTTCCCCTCAAGGTGCCCCGCCGGTTTGCCAGATCGCTGCATGCGTGCCGCGCACCTCGGGCCAAAGCGCGACTGACGCATGCCATTCGTCCGGCGCGAAAGTGATCGAGGTCGGTTGCTGGCCCGTCTTGATTCCCACAACCGCGACTTTGCTCCGCCCATCGGAATATTCTGCGATATCGAGCTCGCCGCCGCCGGCATAGAACCAGCCCGCGGAACATTGATCCCCCCTCAATCGGCGGACGACAGAGCGAGACACCGAACAACAAATCGTGCATCGCGCCGATTGTCATACGGATGTATGCTGCCACCGAGAGTGCGCCAAGAACAGCGCCGCCAATGGATCGGAGTCCAATCGCACGACGATCACCGCGGCTAGGTGGTGCAGATGAGCTTCCAGACTTTCTTTGCGGCGATCCTTTCGTCGGATTTGCGCAGCATCGCGCTGCATTGGGCTGCAGCCCGCGGCGGCAAACGCATGCCTGGCTGGAAAGACATCGACCCGGCCGCGATCGCGCCGTTCCTGCCGATCGTCTGGTCGTGGAAATACGACAGCGCCACCGACACGTTTACCGGACGGCTGGCCGGCGATCTCATCGTCGAGGCGTTCGGCGAAAGCTTGCGCGGCAAGCCGATGAAGGAATTTTTCCGCGGCCGGCAATACGACATGATGTTTGCCCGGCACAAACGCGTCGTCGGCGAGCCGGCCTTCGCTCACGGCACCGGACCGGTGTTCATCCATGCCGGCCGCTATGGGAATGGCGAACGCGTCATCATGCCGTTGGCAGCGGACGGCATTCACAGCGATGGTATTTTCGGCGCCACCATCTATGCCCCCAATCCGAACGGACCGCCGAGCGAAGCCGCGCGCCAGAACCTCGTTGCCGAAGCCGTCAACTTCTTCCCACTCGACTGACGGCAGCAGCGTCAGGCGAGCCCGGTCATGCGCGCGCTATCGCGCCACAAGCGCTCGGCCGATTCATCGTTCTGCGCTTCAGGCGATGGCTCGCGCACCGCGCACTTGTCGAAATAAAGTCCGGAAAGGTTCGCCACTTCTGGCGCCGAGGCGAGATAGACCGGCGTCTTGGCGCCGTCCGCCGGCGGGATCGCCATGAACTGCTTCGCAATGCCGAGGCCAAAGCGGAAAACGCCGCCGTTATTGTTGCCGAAATCGGTGGCGACGAAGCCTGGATGGAGCGCGTTCGTAGTCACGCCCGTCCCGGCAAGCCGGCGCGCCAGAGCGCGCGTGAAAAGAATATTGCAAAGTTTCGACCGCCGATAAGCGAGCCAGCCGCTGTAACCGCGCGCCGTCTGCAGATCGTCGAAAGCCAGCGTCGCGCCTCGGTGCGCTTCGGAGGCGACATTGACGATCCGCGCCGGCGCCGATGCCCTCAGCCGCGCCAGCAGCAGATCAGTCAACGCGAAATAGGCCAGATGATTGAGAGCGAATGTGCGCTCGAAGCTATCGGCGGTCTGCTGGCGCTGGTTGAAAATCGCGCCGGCGTTGTTCAACAGTACGTCGATGCGCGGCAGCGCTGCGAGTTCGGCGGTAATCCGCCGCACCTCGGCCAAACGCGAAAGATCGGCGATATGAACGGTGACGTGCGGCGCTCCGGCGCGCGCGAGCTCCTTCGCCAGCACTTCGGCCCGCGCGCGGTCGCGCGCCACCAGTGCAAGCGTCGCGTTCATTGCCGCGAGACGCTCGCACACGACGCGCCCAATACCAGCGGTCGCGCCGGTAACGACGACGGTCTTACCGTGCATCGAGCTCATGGCGCCGCCACCCCCTGCACTGGCGTGGTGACCGCATCGCGCACGCGCATCCAGCAGGTGGCGTCGCTGGCGGCCAGAACCGGCCGGTCGTGAATGCCGGGCGTATAGTGAGTTTCGTCGAGGAACGCAGCGTGGCCCCCGGCTTCCGCGGCGATCAGCATGCCGGCGGCGTGATCCCATGGCAGCGAGCGCGAATGCAGCGCAAAGTGCGCTTCGCCTAACGCCAGATTGATATATTCAATGCCGCTCGAACCGACGTTGCGCGTGCGCATGCCCGCCTTCTCGATCGCTTTGGCCGAGCGCACGCCGCCGGCCGTGCGGCCATACGCGGCACCGACCGGCAACGGCGGCGCCGCCGCCACTCGCAGACGCTTTCCGTTGGACCAGGCGCCCGCGCCGGCTTGCGCCCAGACCAGCCGGTCGCCGAGCGGATCGTAAATCCAGCCGCCACGTGTGCGGCCACGCTCGACATACGCAACGATGACGGCAAATCCCGGCTGACCGCGCGCGAAATTCGCGGTGCCGTCGACCGGATCGACGATCCATAAACTGTCACAGGTGGCAGCTAGGCTCATGCGCCCCGGGTCGGCGGCGACGGCTTCCTCGCCCAATATCGCCGAACCGGGCGCAAATTCGCTCAGCTGTGCCGCCAACCGGCGTTCGGTCTCAAGGTCGGCGATGGTCACCAAATCGCCCGGCGCTTTCTCGCGCACTTCCTCGCGCTTGAGCGTGCCGAAGCGCGGCAGTATGACGCTCTGCGCGGTCTCGCGGATGAGCAGGGCGACGGCCTCGGGATCGGGTATCTGTGACAATGGGTTTTCGATAGATGCGACGGAAGGGCTCACTATGGCGGAAAGTGCCGGCGAATTCGATGTCGTGATCGTTGGCGCCGGCGCTGCCGGGCTCGCCGCCGCCAAGCATTTGGTAGCGGCGGGATTGGCGATCAAGGTCGTCGAAGCACGCGAACGCCTCGGTGGCCGCGCTTACACCGTTCCGACCGGGCTTGGTTTTTCCGTCGATCTCGGTTGCGAATGGCTCCACTCCGCCAACATCAATCCGTGGGTGCCGATCGCCCGAAAACTCGGCCTCACGATCGACGAGAAGCTGCCGGACTGGGGCCGGCGCGTCGCCTGGTTCGAAGGCGATGCGGCACAGCGCGAATGGCAGGCGGCGATGGACGCGTTCTACGCGCGGCTCGACCGAGCCGCCGAGGCGCCCGACGACATGCCGGCATCGAGCTTGCTCGAACCGAACGGCAAGTGGAACGCGCTGCTCGGGGCGATCAGCAATTGGGCCAACGGAGCCGAGCTCGACAAGGTTTCGGTGCGCGACTACGGTCGCTACGATCCAACCTATATCAATTGGCGCGTGCTCGAAGGTTACGGCACGTTGATCGCGCGCTACGGCGAGGGCCTGCCGGTCGAATTCAACACGCGCGTCGAGCGCATCGAGCACGGTGGTCCGCGCGTCCGCATCGTTACCGACCGCGGCACGTTGTCCGCCCGCGCTGTCATCGTCACTCTACCCACGACCATCATCGCCGAGGAGAAGGCAAAATTCTTGCCGGCTCTGCCGGAGAAAGTCGCGGCCGCCAGTGGCCTGCCGCTCGGCGTCGTTAACAAACTGTTCCTGCGGCTCGACGAAACCGGCGCACGCGAGTTGGCACGCGAGGCCGACCGCCATCTCGTCGGCGCGCTCGATCGCGTCAAGACCGGCAGTTATCAGATCCGGCCGCACGGATGGCCGATGATCGCCGGATTCTACGGCGGCGAACTGTCCGCCGAGCTGGAGCGCGGCGGTCTCGCGGCGTTTGCCGCGTTCGCAGTGGACGAGCTTGCCGGCCTATTCGGCGCCGACATCCGAAAACGTCTATCGCCGATTACGGCGTCGTCGTGGGGCCTCGACGCCTGCGCACGTGGTTCCTATTCGATGGCACTGCCCGGCCACGTCGACGATCGCGCAAGGCTGGCGGCGCCGGTCGACGATCGCCTGTTTTTCGCCGGCGAAGCGTGTTCGGTCGCCCATTTCGGCACCGCGCACGGGGCCTATATGTCGGGCGAACAAGCGGCGCGCGCCGCCACTGCTGCGCTTACGACGGCGCCGGACCGAACAGGCGCTGCTTCACATGGCGTGCCGAAGATTCCAGCCGGTACTTGAGCAGCGGCTGCCGCACGACTTGCCATGTCAGCTCGTAGCGGTCCGTCGCAAAACTGGCTTTGAGCTGATTCTCGCCGGCGAGAAAATCGTAAACCTGGGCGCCGGCCGCCGTGTTATGCGCGATCGCCATCGCGTGACTCACCGCGCCGGGACGGCGTTTGCGATCAGCATCGTCGAAACCGCTTTGATAGGAATAGATGTGTCCGCGGTGCCGGAAATTATAGAGATAGCCGAGCACCTTCTGCGCCGCACTCACGCGCAGCAATTGGACTGCCTTGCGCGCGAACGTGCATTCGATCAGGGCGCGATGGAAGATCTCGAAATAAGGCGCGGCGAAAGCGTGTCGCTGACCGCGGCGCTGCCACGAGCGCACATGCAGCGCTTTGAGCGCGTCGAAGAACGCCAGCGCCTCTTCGGCATCGCGCGCTTCGGCGATGGCGAGCGTGCCGTCCTGCGCAAAATCGCGCTGCGCACGCCGCAGTTGTTGACGCGCGTTGCCCGACAGTACGGCCGTGAAATCGCCGGCGGCGCGGACCCGTTCGAGGTTCACCGAGAATCCAGGACGCGTCTGGCTGCTGTGCAGCAAACGATGACGGGCCAATTGCTCGGCAGACAGGCCGGCCGGCACACCCGGCAGGCGCAACTCATCGCCGAGACCGTCGGCGCCGGCAGCGAACCAGTCGCCGAGCGCCTCGATCAACGCGGGCTGGTCGGTCGGCGCCGAAAGGAAGCCGTTATGCTCGATGGCGATGCAATCCCAGCGGTCGTCCCCGGTGGCGTTGAGATGAATGCTGAGCGACGGCGCGCGCAGCAGCGGCCGCAGCGGGTTGGCCACCAAAATCGCAAGCCCGGCAAGCGCGCGGCCACGATTCGCCGCCGCGCGATAGAGCCGCAACGCGGGCGGCAACGTCGCGAGCCAAGTGCCGATCCATTCCGGCGCGAGAAAAAATCCCGGCGATACGCGCTCGGCGAACGCCGTCCATTCGATTTCGAGCGCCGCTCGCGACTCGACGGGCGCAACCGTCAACGTCAAATCGCTCATCGCGCCTCGCCAAAGCGACGAGTCGCGCTATCGCGCACGCCGCGCCGGTGTAAGCTGTCGGGCCCCGGGTAAACCGACATAAGATGGCCGTTCACGACGATCCCGATTTCAGCCGCCTGCCGACGCCGCTTGCCGATCTTTTCGCGCGCGCGGCGGAACGGAGTTTTTTCGCGCTGCCGCTCTGGTACCACGTCCTGGCGCACTACGGAACCGAGACCGGCAGCCGTGTGCGACTGTACACCGACAACGAAGCGCGGGCCGCGTTGGTATGCCGCTTGTCGCCCGGCCAACATCGGTTGCTGAGCCTGTCGAACTATTACAGCACCGAGCACGGTCCGCTTTATGCCACCGGCGGCACGGTGTTGCGCCAAGCGCTCGGCGCAATCGCATGCGCGATCACTGACGCGCGATACGACGCGGTTCAACTCGCGGGCCTCGATCCGCGCGACGAATCCTTTGCCGGTCTGGTTGACGCGTTTAGCGCCGCCGGCCTGCGGCCGCAGCGCTATTTCGACAGCGGCACCTGGTACGAGGAAACCGCCGGCATCGATTTCGATCGCTACATCGCCACGCGGCCCAGCGCCCTGCGGAATACTTGGCGGCGCAAAAGCAAGGCGCTCGCCGCGGCGCATCGCATCGAGACGGTCTTCTACGACGATGGAGCCGCACTCGCCGAAGGCGTGCGCGACTATGAATCGGTCTACGCCGAAAGCTGGAAGCTGGCGGAGCCGTTCCCCGACTTCATGCCGCATCTGATCCGCGCCGCGGCGACGGTCGGCGCGTTGCGGCTTGGCATCCTCAAAGTCGACGGCATGCCAGCGGCGGCGCAATGCTGGCTCGCCTGGCGTGGCCGCGTCACCATCTACAAGCTCGCGCATGCGACGCGCTTCGACGAACTATCGGTCGGCACCGTTTTGACAATGCGGATGATGGAACGCGTGCTCGACCGCGACAGGCCGCGCGAGATCGATTTCGGACGCGGCGACGACGCCTATAAGAAGTCGTTCCTGGCACAGCGGCGCGAACGCTGGGGCCTCTTGATCGCCAATCCGCACACGCTCGCTGGCCGCTTGCTGGCGTGGCGCGAAGCGGCTGCCGGCATCGCCAAGCGCGTGCTGCGGCGCGGGTGAATAGAGCGGCGGTGGACGCAGCGCGGCGTCCTTGCTTTAATCTTCGGGTCGCTTCGCCGGGGGTCAGAACATGCGGCGTCATCATCTCGGTATTCTGTTCGCTTGTGCGGTCGCGACTGGGCTCACGGGCTGCGGCGGCGCCAAGGTCACGGGCACTACCGCCGTCGCTGCGCCTACTGCCCCGCCGACGGTGGTCTACGTCACCGATTTCGATCTCGACGCCACCCAGGTCCAACAATCCGGTCCGGGTAGCCTGATCAACCGCGTGCGTCCGGGCATCGTTGGCTCAGGTCCGCTTAGCATCGCCCGCACACCGGAACAACAGGCACGCGATTTGGTCGATCTGATGGCCAATTCGATTGTCGACGATCTGCACAAGGACGGCGTTGCCGCCGAGCGACTGGCGCCAGGCATGCCACTGCCGGCATCGGGCTGGTTGGTGCGCGGTGTTTTCCTTCAGGTCGATGCCGGCAATCGTCTGCGTCGCGCGGCGCTGGGATTCGGTGCCGGCGCAACCGACCTGCAGGTGGCGTCCACGATCGACCAGCTCAGCGCCGCGGCACCTCAGCCGCTCTACACCGTCGACACCAATGCGCAGAGTGGCAAGCTGCCGGGAGCGGCAGTGACGCTCAATCCCTACGTCGCCGCGGCGCGTTTTGTCATGGCCGGCAAGGATCTCGACCGCAACGCCAAGGATACCGCCGGCAAGATCGCCGATCAGGTCAAGACGCGGGTCGCGGCGGCGCAATAGCGCGCGGTTCCGGCGTTGCGCTAAAATCGGCGCAACAGGAGACTGCCATGCCGTTGACTCAGCTCAACCACGTCACCGTGCGAACCCGGGACATGGAAGGCACCAAGAATTTCTACGAAAGCGTTCTTGGCCTCCACGCCGGCTGGCGCCCGCCCCTCACCTTTCCCGGGTACTGGCTCTACTGCGGCGAACAGCCGGTGGTTCACCTGGTGCCCGACAGCGGCGCGATCGGCGCCGGGCCGGACGGCGCGCACACCGGCAATTTCGATCACGTCGCCTTCGTCGGCCAGGACTTCGCCGCAATGCGCGCGCACATCGCCGGCCGCGGCGTCAAGTTCGAGGAGCGCGATCCGCCCGGCGCCGGCGTGCAGCAGATCTTCTTTCCCGATCCCAACGGCGTGATGATCGAGCTCAATTTCCCGAAGAGCGCGTGAGCCGCGCGTTGGAAGCGCGGCTCAAGACAAAGCTAGTGGTGCAAGCGGCGGTGCGGCTATGCGCGCTGCGCGCTGTGCCGATCGCCGTCGCGCGACGCGGCGACGACGACGCCGGCACGATCCTGGTGAAGCTCAACCGTGCCGATCTCGGCTGCACCGTCCTGGCGCAAACCCGCAGCCGGAGCGGCGAGCTCGCTTGGTTGCGCGCCACCGGCGAAACGCCGGTCGACGAGCCGACCGCCGACGCGTATATCGCGCGCCAGGTCCAGCGCGATCCCGACGTTTGGGTAGTCGAGATCGAGGACCGTGAAGGTCGGCAGTTCTTCAATGGGCCGGTGCTATGACGGCGATTACCGCCGCTCAGCGCAATCCGTCTTCGACGCGAGCGCGGGATGCCGTGCACACACGCTCGGCCCGGCGCAGCAGATCGCGCGTCAGGCGCGCTTCAGAGATGGCGTCGCCTTTGCGGCCGAACGGCACGACGCGTCCATGCGGACCGCCTTCCGGAAAGAAGCGCGGAATTGGCGCGAGCACGGGTTGTGGCGCCGACGTCGCCGGGCGCGTGACCGCAGCGGCCCCATGCCGCTGCCGACGGACCACCATGCCGCACGCCAGCAGGCCGACACCGGCCAACGCCAGGCCGGCGCTGCCGCCGAGCGCCGGACCCCCGAGCGGCAAAGCCGCTGCCGCAGTTGCAATTAGGGCGCCGGTTGCGACCAGCGCAGTCATCATTACGGGCTTCATCTCGTCCTTCGCTGTTCTTGGCGGCCTGGTTAACGGGGCTTTTCAATTGTTTTGCCGTTCCCATCGCAAAGCCCGTGCCGTTTCACCTCAGCGGCAGAATTCGGCGGCAGTGGCGGCATCCTCTCGCCATGCGCCGGCATGGACGTCAAATCCGCCGACATCTCGACCATGTGATTTGAGCGCTCGACCGCAAGCGGCGCTTGCAGGCATGCTGAGGCGGAAAAACCAAGGTAACGAAGAATGGCTTTGATCAAGCGTATCTGTGTCTATTGCGGCGCTGCCGGAAACGTCGACGAGAGCTACCGCGCCGCCGCCATCCGAATGGGCAGCCTCCTGGCGGAGAACGGCATCGGCCTAGTCTATGGCGGCGGCCGTGTCGGGCTTATGGGGCTGATGGCGGATGCCGCGCTGGCCTATAGCGGCGAAGTCACCGGCATCATTCCCGGCCACCTGCATGAGCGCGAGATCGGCCATACCGGCCTGACCCGGCTCATCGTGGTCAGCAACATGCACGAGCGCAAGCAGACGATGTTCGAGATGGCCGATGCGTTCGCCATCCTGCCCGGCGGCTTCGGCACGCTGGAAGAGGCGCTCGAATGCATCACCTGGCGGCAGCTCGGCCTGCACGACAAGCCGATCTTCCTGATCGATGTGCAGGAATATTGGGTGCCGCTGTTGCACCTATTCGAGCATGTTGTCGATTCCGGTTTCGCGCCACGCAGCGCGCGCGATCTCTACCAGGTGCTGCCGCGCGTCGAAGACCTGCTCGACGCGGTCCTGAAGGCGCCGCAGCCGCACGTCACGGCGAAAAGCGACCTCGTCTGACTCACGGCGGTGCGGCGCCGGGGTGACTTGCGCCACCGCGAGGGCATGGTTATTGTCCCGGCCGCCGCACGGGCGCCCGCCCCGCGGCCACCCAGCACAGTGCCGCGTTCTGTCGGTCCGTTCAAAAGAAGGCCCGCCACCCATGAAAAAGATCAAGGTCGCGAATCCCGTCGTCGAGATGGACGGCGACGAGATGACGCGCATCATCTGGAAATTCATCAAAGACAAGCTGATCCTGCCGTACCTCGAAATCGAGCTGAAATATTTCGATCTCGGCATCGAGGAGCGCGACCGCACCGACGACCAGGTGACCGTCGATTCCGCCAACGCGACGCGCAAATACGGCGTGGCCGTCAAGTGCGCGACGATCACGCCCGACGAAGCGCGGGTGAAGGAATTCAACCTCAAGAAGATGTACCGCTCGCCCAACGGCACGATCCGCAACATCCTCGGCGGCACCATTTTCCGCGAGCCGATCGTCATCAAGAACATCCCGCGGCTGGTGCCGGGCTGGACCGCGCCGATTGTCATCGGCCGCCACGCCTACGGCGACCAGTATCGCGCCACCGACTTCAAGGTGCCGGGTCCGGGCACGCTGACCATGACCTTCACGCCGAAGGACGGAAGCAAGCCGACGACCTACGACGTTTTTGAGTTTCCCGAAAGCGGCGTCGCGCTCGGCATGTACAATCTCGATGAATCGATCCGCGGTTTCGCCCGCGCCTGTTTCAATTACGGGCTGCAGCGCGGCTGGCCGGTCTACCTTTCGACCAAGAACACCATCCTCAAGATCTACGACGGACGCTTCAAGGACCTGTTCGAGGACGTGTTCAACAAGGAATTCGCCGCGCAGTTCAAGGCGAAGAAGATCACGTACGAGCACCGCCTGATCGACGACATGGTGGCGTCTGCGCTCAAGTGGAGCGGCAACTTCATATGGGCGTGCAAGAACTACGATGGCGACGTGCAATCCGACGTCGTCGCGCAGGGCTACGGCTCGCTCGGTCTGATGACATCGGTGCTGATGACGCCCGACGGCAAGACGGTCGAAGCCGAGGCTGCGCACGGCACAGTGACGCGCCACTTCCGCCTGCACCAGCAGGGCAAGGAGACGTCGACCAATCCGATCGCCTCGATCTTCGCCTGGACGCGCGGCTTGTGGTATCGCGGCACGTTCGACAAGACGCCGGACGTGGTGCGTTTCGCCGAAACGCTCGAAAAAGTGTGCATCGAAGCGGTCGAAGCCGGCGAAATGACCAAGGACCTCGCCATCCTCATCAGCCCGACGACGCCGTTCCTCAACACCATTCCGTTCCTCGACCGGCTCGACGCGCGGCTGAAACAGAAGATGGTTTGAGCGTGGCCGTCGGGCCAGCCGCATCGCCTTACCGCGGCCGGATCACCGCCGGACTGTTCGCGCATCTCTTCAAGGCGGTCTTCAAGCAGCATCATCGCGCGATGCGCCCGCTACTGGTGCCGCTGATTCCCGAAGACGCGGTGGTGTTCGACGTCGGCGCGCATGCCGGCCAATATGCCAAGCTGTTCGCGCGCCTGGCGCGGCGCGGCCGGGTCTACGCGATCGAACCGCAGAGCTATGCGCGGCGTATCCTGCGCACGGCAATCCGTTTCAACCGGTTACGCAATGTCGAAATCTTGCCGCTGGCCCTCGGCGCAGTGCAGGGCACGGCGACGCTGACCATTCCGGTGAAAGCGTCGGGCAGCTACGGCTTTGGCCTGGCGCATCTCGGACCGCACACGCGGGCGGGCCTGGCCGAAACCGAAACTGTCGAAGTCACGACGCTCGACGCTCTCGCCGCTCGGCTCGCCCTCACGCGGCTCGACTTCATCAAGGCCGACATCGAAGGCTGGGAGCAGGCCATGGTCGAAGGCGGCCGCGCCACTCTCGTCCGCTTCAAGCCGGCGCTACTGATCGAGCTCAACCAGGCGCATCTGAACCGCGCCGGCGGCAGCGTCGCAGCGTTGTGGCAGGTGCTGACCGCGCTCGGCTATCGCGCCTATGCCGGCCATCCCGGCGGCGCGGCGCTCGACACGCCGTGCGAAGGCGATGTGTTGTTCCTGCCGACGAAAAAACCCTAGGCCGCCTTTGCCTTCTCGGCGAGCCCGCGTTCGACCGCGGCGAGCGCCGCTTCGGCCTGCGACGGATCGGGACCGCCGGCCTGCGCCATGTCGGGCCGACCGCCGCCGCCTTTGCCGCCGAGCGCCGCCGCGCCCAAACGCACCAACTCGACGGCGTCAAAGCGCTTGGTGAGATCGGCCGTGACGCCGACGACGATCGACGCCTTGCCTTCCTCGCGGGCCACCAGCGCGACGACACCGGAGCCCAATTCCTTCTTGAGATCGTCAGCCAGGCTCTTCAGTTCTTTGGCCGGGACATTGTCGAGCGCACGCGCGGCGAACTTGATGCCGGCGACATCCTTGGCCGCGCCGTCAGCCGACTTGCCGCCGCCGCCGAGCGCCGCCGCACGGCGCGCATCCGAGAGCTCGCGTTCCAGACGCTTGCGCTCGTCGAGCAGCGCCGCCAACCGTGCCGGCAGTTCGGCGGGTGACGCCTTGATCGCGTCGGCGGCCTGACGCAGCAGCTTTTCCTCGTCGGCGACGTAAGTCTCGGCCGCCTCGCCGGTCACCGCTTCGATGCGGCGCACGCCCGAGGCGACCGCGCCTTCGGACACGATCTTGAACAGGCCGATATCGCCGGTGCGACGCACATGGGTGCCACCGCACAATTCGACCGAGAAGGCGTGCGGCACGTGATCGGCGTCGCTGTCTTCGCCCATCGAGACAACGCGCACTTCGTCGCCGTATTTCTCGCCGAACAGCGCCAGCGCGCCTTCCTTGATCGCATGGTCCGGCGTCATCAACCGCGTATGCACTTCGGCATTCTGGCGGATACGGGCGTTGACTTCGGCCTCGATCGCGGCGACGTCCTCGTCGCTGAGCGCGCGCGGCTGCGAGAAATCAAACCGCAGCCGGGCGGGCGCCACCAGCGAGCCTTTCTGCGTCACGTGCTCGCCGAGCCGCCGCCGCAGCGCCTGATGCAAAAGATGCGTGACCGAATGATTAGCGCGCAGCTTATTGCGCCGCACCTCATCGATCCGCAGCTCAACGACGTCGCCGGTCTTGAAACCGCCGCGCATCACCTTGCCGATATGGACGAACAGCTCGCCGGCGCGCTTCTGCGTGTCGGACACCGCGAACTCGCTGCCCTTGGCGGTAAACAACGCGCCGGTATCGCCGACCTGACCGCCGGACTCGCCGTAAAACGGCGTCTGCGACACGACGATGGCCACTTCGTCGCCCGCCTTCACCGCGTCGACGCGCTTGCCGTTCTGGACGATGGCGAGGATTTTTCCCTCGGCTTCGGTCGCGTCATACCCGAGGAACTCAGTCGCGCCAAGCTCCTCGCGCAACGCGAACCATAGCTGATCGGTCGCCGCTTCGCCCGAGCCGACCCACGATTTGCGCGCCTCTTCGCGCTGCCGCGTCATCGCCGCGTCGAAGCTCGCGGTCTCGACCTTGCGGCCGCGGCCGCGCAGCACGTCCTCGGTCAGGTCGAGTGGGAAACCGTAAGTGTCATAGAGCTTGAACGCGACCTCGCCGGGAAACGCCTTGCCTTTGCCGAGCTTGCCTTCTTCCTCGTCCAGCAGCTTGAGGCCGCGCGCCAGGGTCTCGCGGAAGCTGGTTTCTTCGAGCTTGAGCGTCTCGGTGACCAGCGCCTCGGCACGCACCAGTTCAGGAAATGGCTGACCCATCTGCCGCACCAGCGCCGGCACCAGCTTCCACATCAACGGCTCGCTAACGCCGAGCATGTGGGCGTGGCGCATCGCGCGGCGCATGATCCGGCGCAGCACGTAGCCGCGGCCTTCCTTCGACGGCAGTACGCCGTCGGCGATCAGGAACGCACTGGCGCGCAGATGGTCGGCGATGACGCGATGCGATACGGCGTGCGGCCCGTCGGGCGGCGTGTGCGATTCCTCGGCCGAGGCGACGATCAGCGCGCGCAGAATGTCGATGTCGTAATTGTCGTGCTTGCCCTGGAGCACGGCGGCGATGCGTTCGAGCCCCATTCCGGTGTCGATCGACGGATGCGGCAGGTCGACCCGTTGGTCCCGCGTCATCTGCTCGTACTGCATGAAGACCAGGTTCCATATCTCGACGAAGCGGTCGCCTTCGGCATCGGGCGAGCCAGGCGGGCCGCCTGGAATCTTGTCGCCGTGGTCGTAGAAGATCTCGGAGCACGGGCCGCACGGGCCGGTCTCGCCCATAGCCCAGAAATTGTCGGCCGTGTCGATGCGCACGATGCGCTGATCCGGCAGGCCGGCGATCTTCTTCCACAGGTTCCAGGCAGCGTCGTCGGTGGCGAAGACGGTGGCGACCAGCCGGTCGGGCGGCAGCTTGAATTCCTTGGTAATCAGGTTCCAGGCAAGCTCGATCGCGCGTTCCTTGAAGTAGTCGCCGAACGAGAAATTGCCGAGCATCTCGAAGAAGGTGTGATGGCGCGACGTATAGCCGACATTCTCGAGGTCGTTGTGCTTGCCTCCGGCGCGCACGCATTTCTGCGACGAGGCCGCGGTCTTGTACGGCCGCTTCTCCAGACCGGTGAAGACGTTCTTGAACTGCACCATGCCGGCGTTGGTGAAGAGCAGCGTCGGATCGTTTCTCGGCACCAGCGGCGACGATGGCACGACCTCATGGCCGGCACGCCTGAAATAGTCGAGAAAGTGGGCGCGAACGTCGTTGGTCAGCATGCCGCTAATCTGGTCCTTCCCCCGACTGGAACCAAGTGGGCCGCGCGTTCCCCGCCGTCGCGGCTGGGCGGCATTAAGCCCAAGGCGCGCCGCGCTGTCCAGTTGGCGGCACCCCGCGCCGGGCCTAGCATCGTCAATCTCATCCAGGCACGCGGGAGGCAAGCATGCGGATCGCGGTCATCGGCGCCGGCGCGGTGGGCCAGGCACTCGGTCAAGGCTGGAGCAAGGCGGGACATGCCGTGAAATTCGGCGTGCCCGATCCCAAGGCAGCCAAGTATAAGAGCCTGCCGGCGCAGCAGCTGGCGACGCCCACCGCGGCATCGGCCGACGCGGAAGTTGTCACATTGGCGACACCGTGGCCCAACACCGAAGCGGCCATCCGCAGTCTCGGCAATCTTGCCGGCAAGATCGTCATCGACTGCGTCAATCCGCTGCGGCGCGACGCGCAGGGCATGAGCCTCGAAATCGGGCATAGCGTATCGGCGGGCGAGCGAGTGGCGCAATGGGCCAAGGGCGCGTCGGTATTCAAGACGCTCAACCACACCGGCGCCGAAAACATGGCCAACGCCACGCGTTTCAAACTGAAGCCGGTGATGTTCGTCGCCGGTGACGATGCCACCAAGAAACCGGCGGTCATGAACCTTGTGGGCGATCTCGGCTTCGAATCGATCGATGCCGGGCCGTTGACCAACGCAAGGCTGCTGGAACCGCTTGCCATGCTATGGATCGACCAGGCATTCGCACGCGGCCGCGGCCGCGATTTCGCCTTTGCGGTCGTGAAGCGCGGCTAGCGATTTTCCCAGCGGCGAAAGATCGAAAGCACGACGCTCAGCACGCCGAGGAAAAGAATGAGCGGATCGAGATAGCTGACGATTTTTGGCGGGAGGTGCGATCCGGCGCCGAGCTCGATCACGACCAGGATCACCATCGCCAGCGCCGAAAGCTTGAGCGGGTCCTTCCACCACGGAACCGCCGGCTTAGGTGCGGACCGCGCAGGCTCTGGCTGCGGTTCCGCAACATCCAGCGGTGCTTCGACCCGTCCTGTCTTCCGGCGTCTTTTCGGCATGCGCGCACCATGCCAGATGATCGCAGCAGCGCCAAGCGAGCTGCCACACTGATACGCCGAACTTAAAAAGGGAAACCGGCGCCGCGTTGGGGGCACGGCGCCGGCAAGAGGACGCATCGGGGGGCGTCCAGAACCCTATCGGAAGCTTTACTCTTCGGCCGCGCCGCCTTCGGCACCCGCCACCAGCATGGCATCGGCAACCAGGCCGGCATTGGCGCGGATCGCGGTCTCGATCTTGTCGGCGATCTCGGGGTGGTCCTTGAGATACTGCTTGGCGTTCTCGCGGCCCTGGCCGATGCGCTCGCCGTCGTAGGAGAACCACGAGCCGGATTTCTCGACGACGCCGGCCTGCATGCCGAGGTCGATGAGCTCGCCGCGCTTGGAGACGCCTTCGCCGTACATGATGTCGAACTCGACGACCTTGAACGGCGGCGCCATCTTGTTCTTCACCACCTTGACGCGTGTCTGGTTGCCGATGACCTGCTCGCGCTCCTTGATCTGGCCGATGCGGCGGATGTCGAGCCGTACCGAAGCGTAGAACTTGAGCGCGTTGCCGCCGGTCGTGGTTTCGGGATTGCCGAACATGACGCCGATCTTCATGCGGATCTGGTTGATGAAGATCACCATGCAGCGCGACTTCGAAATCGATCCGGTGAGTTTCCGGAGCGCCTGGCTCATGAGGCGCGCATGGAGGCCCATGTGGCTTTCGCCCATTTCGCCTTCGAGTTCGGCGCGCGGCACCAGCGCCGCGACCGAATCCACCACCAGCACGTCGAGCGCGCCGGAGCGCACCAGCGTGTCGGCGATTTCGAGCGCCTGCTCGCCGGCGTCGGGCTGTGAAATCAAAAGGTCGTCAGTGTTGACGCCGAGTTTTTTGGCATAGGAGGGATCGAGCGCGTGCTCGGCGTCGATGAAGGCGCAAGCGCCGCCGGCCTTCTGCGCCTCGGCAATGACCTGGAGCGCGAGCGTCGTCTTGCCCGAGCTTTCCGGCCCGTAGATTTCGACGACGCGGCCGCGCGGCAGGCCGCCGATGCCGAGCGCGATATCGAGGCCGAGCGAACCGGTGGAAACCACCTCGATGTCGCCCTGGGCCGCGACATGGGCGCCGAGCTTCATGATCGAGCCTTTGCCGAAGGCGCGCTCGATCTGGCCGAGCGCCGCGTCGAGCGCCTTCTGCCGATCGGCGTCCTTGGTTTCCTTGTTGTCGTCTTTCAAAAGGCGCAAATGCTGTGGCTGCTGCTGCGACATCCCCCGCTCCTCTTCCTAGGCCAAGCCTCGCTGGCCATCAATCCGAACCGATAGGCGCGGGATCGTACATGCTTTGTTCCTAAAAGCAAGTACTTGTTTCGTTCTCAGTTGGAAATCCCATCAAGCCATTCGAGCCAAAGGAAATTTCGCGAGCCGGCCGCTGCGGCAGCCTCACACCACTGGCTCGGTGAGCACCTCTTTGACCTTGCCGGCGAGCTGCTTGAGCGAGAACGGCTTCGGCAGGAAGTGAATTTCGTGCTCGTCGCCGAGCCGCTTGCGGAACGAGTCTTCGGTGTAGCCGGAGATGAAGATGACTTTGAGGTCGGGATGGCGCTGGCGCAGCTTCGCCACCAGGCCGGGGCCGTCCATCTTCGGCATGACGACGTCGGTGACGACGAGATCGATCTTGTCGCCGCGCGCGATGATCTCGAGCGCGGCTTCGCCGCTTTTGGCTTCTAGCACCTTGTAGCCGCTGTTCGCGAGCGCGCGCGCCGAGAACAGCCGCACCGGATCCTCGTCTTCGACCAGCAAGACCGTGCCGGCGCCGCTCAGATCGCGCGTACCGGTCTCGCCGGCTTCGGGCCGCACCGGTTCGGGCATCGCGCCTTCGTGGCGCGGCAGGAAGATCGAGAAGGTCGCACCGCGGCTGATCTCGCTATCGACGAAGACGAAGCCGCCGGTCTGCTTGACGATGCCGTAGACGGTCGACAGGCCGAGGCCGGTGCCCGAGCCGAGCTCCTTGGTCGAGAAGAACGGCTCGAAGATGCGGTGCTGGATTTCGCGCGGGATGCCGTGACCGGTATCTTTGACTTCGATCAATACATAATCGCCCGCCGGAACGACTTCGTGGCCGCGGCGTGTCTCGCTGTCGCTGGCGATGTTGGCCGTACGGATCGACAGCAAACCGCCCTGAGGCATGGCGTCGCGCGCATTGACGACGAGATTGATGATCACTTGCTCGAGCTGGCCCTGGTCAACCTTGACCAGCCAGAGTTTCGGGTCCTGCACCACCTTGAGGTCGATGTTCTCGCCGATCAGGCGGCGCAGCAGGTTCGACAGGTCGGCGAGCGCGTCGCTGACGGCGAGGACGCGCGGCTGCAGCGCCTGCTGGCGCGAGAAGGCGAGCAGCTGACGTACGAGATTGGCGGCGCGGTTGGCGTTCTGCTTGATCTGCATGATGTCGCCGTACGACGCCTCGCCCGGCCGGAAGCGCAGCAGCAGCAGATCGCAGAAGCCGATCATCGCCGTCAGCAGATTGTTGAAATCGTGTGCGACGCCGCCGGCGAGCTGGCCGACCGCCTGCATCTTCTGCGATTGGGCGAATTGCGCCTGCAGGCTCTTCTGCTCGGTCTGGTCGATGAAGTGGAGAATGAAGCCGCCGCCGGCGGCGGTTTCGGCGGCTTCGTCGCCCAGGCGGCTGATGAAGATTTGCGCCGATTTGTTGCCGGTGCAGGCGAGCCGGACTTCGACCGGACCGGGCGCGATGCGACCTTCGCTCGCCGCGCGCAGCTGGCCGAAGGCGGCGTCCTGATCCTCGGGCTTGAGGAATTCGAGCAGCGGCCGACCGATGACGCCAGCCGGCTCGAGACCGACCAGCGAGCACAGCGCGTCGTTGGCCTCGGCGATGCGGCCGTCTCCGTCCATCAGCGCGATGCCAACAGGGGCATTCGCAAAAAACCGGCGGAAGCGCTGACGCGAAACGCGCAGTTGCTCTTCCCATTGGCGCTCGGGCGTCAGGTCACGCACCACCGAGCGGGTGCGCAGATTGTCTCCGGTGCGCACGACGCTCTGGCTGATGAGCGCGTGGATGCGATGGCCATCGGCGCTCTTGAGCACGACTTCGCCGCGCGTCTCGCCGCCTTCGAACGGTGCATAAGGCGGCGCGCCCGAAGGCGGGGTTTCGTCGAGGAAATCGCCCAGCTTGTCGCCGCTGTCGACCAGTTCCTGCGCGCCGCGGCCGAGCCACTGCGCCAGCGCTTCGTTGACGAAGAGGAAGCGGCCGACCTGGTCGACGGAGTAGAAACCGATCGGCGCATTGTCGAGGAAATCGGCGAGCTTCATGCGCTCATCGCGCAGCATCTGCTCCATGGCGTGGCGCGCCGTCACGTCCTGAAAGCTCCACAGCGTGTAGCCTTGGCTCGCAACGAGCGGTGCCACGATCAGGTTGAACCATTGCGTGTCGCCCGCGCCGTTGCCGACCGCAAGAACGCCGAGCGCCTGACCGGCGCGAAGTGCGTCGTTCTTCAGGCGCGCGAGATCGACGCCGCCGGCGCGCGCAGCAAGCGCCGCGAGCGGCGCGCCATGCAGCCCGGGGAAGAAACGCCGGAAGGCGCCGTTCGCGTAGACCATCGCATCGTCGGGAGACAAAACCAGATGCGCGCCCGGCGTCGCTTCGATCGCCTGACTCATCAAATCGATGCGGCGCGACAGCAGCCGGTGCATCTGTTTGGCGACAACGCTGGCAACACCGGCGCCAAGCGCAAAGGTCGCCGCCAGCACTGCGGCGGCGCGCAACGCGATTTCGTTGCCCACTTGGTAAACCAGCAGCGCCGTGAGCGCGATCGCGACGAGCGAGAAAACGACCGAGAGCGCGCCGAGAGCGCGCATCCAGGCAACGACGCCGCCGGCGACCGCATCGTCGGGCAGCACCGAAGCCGCCGTCGAAACCGAACCGGTTCCGGCGCCGGACGCTGCATCCCCCTCGTATCGCAGGTCCATCAGCCTCGCAGCCTAGCACACGGCCGTCCGCCGGATCGGGCACCAGGCGCGGCCTTGGCGCCTTCCCTCTGCACCCGAATCGCCGTGCGCGGCGACCATCGCCGTAGCATGGTTAACGAGAACTTAAAAGGCTTGGCTCGCGGGGCAGCGAGTCTGCGGCAAATACGTCCGGCTACGGACCGCGTCAATCGTCGCGGTGGGTGCGTTCCATGCGCTCGTGGCGCTCCTGCGCCTCGAGCGACAGAGTCGCAATCGGCCGCGCCTCAAGGCGGCGAATGCCGATCGGTTCTGCCGTCTCCTCGCAATAGCCGTAACTGCCGTCCTCGATGCGCATCAGTGCAGCGTCGATCTTGGAGATCAGCTTGCGTTCGCGATCGCGCGTGCGCAGTTCGGTATAGCGATCGGTCTCGAGGGTGGCGCGATCGGAGACGTCAGCCTCGGCCAGACTCTCTTCCTTGAGCTGCTGCAAGGTCGCGTTCGATTCTGCCAGCAGCTCCGACCGCCAGCGCAGCAGCTTCTGGCGGAAATATTCGCGCTGGACGGGATTCATGAACTCTTCGTCTTCCGACGGGTGATAGTCGGGAGGAAGCATCGGCCGCATTACTAAAACCTCACAGGCCCCCACTGGACCGACCAAAGCGGCGCGGAGTATATGAATCGCGGGGCTTGCGGGCAAGCGCCGCAACATATTGATTGGACAAGAATTTTTCGATGCCACCGGCAACTATCGCCGGCGGGACGCACGCGGTTCACGCCCGTGTAGGCGAAATGGTGACGGTGGGCGGCGGCGGCGCAGCGGCTTCTTCTTCGTATTGAATCAGCAGCTTCGCGCTCTTCAACGCGCGATAGAATTGATCTTCGGCGAGCAGGCGGCGAATCTCGCCGAGCAGGGTACGCGATTCGGGATGCGCCTGTTCGTACTCCGCGAGCTGGCGGTCAATGCTGGCCAAGAACATCTCGGCCTTGCCGGCGAACAAATATTGGCACTGGATGGCGAAATAGATTCGACGCGCCGGCGTCGTCGCTTTCTCTTCCGGCAGCACGTCTTTTTCGCGCAGCAGGGCGGCGTTGGTGTGGATAAGTATCTTCGCCATCGGACCGGAATTCTCGATCACGACGCCGTTGAGAATCAGTTTTTCGCGCGGCTTCAGGTTGATGGTCAGCGGCATTCTACGGCCTGACTTTTCTGGCGCTATTGTTCGGTGCCCCGCCGCCTGTTTTAGGATTCAAGCTTTAGCATTGCGTTAAGCCGGGACTCGCGCTGAAACGCTGACAGACTGAATTTTACCTTAATTGTCCAAGCGTTTAGCGTCAGCGCGGGCGCCGCGGTTTTAGGGCTTTTTTAAACCGGGGGCCGTAAGTTTGGCGTCATGCAGACGCGATTTTCCAATCCAGTCAGCGCCGCAGCGCGCACCAATGCCGCGCCCGCGGCACGTCCAGTCGAGACCGAGAACGAAGCCGATTGGCTCGTTGATATCGGACCGGTGTTGTCACTCGACAGCTTGCCGCCGTCCCAGACCAAGCGCTGGGTCATTCGCCGCAAGGCGGTGGTCGTCGCGGCGGTGCGGGCCGGCGTCATCAGTCTCGAAGAGGCCTGCAAACGCTATACGCTTTCGATCGAGGAGTTCCTCGCCTGGCAGCGTCTGGTCGATAGCCACGGCCTGCCCGGCCTGCGCGTGACGCGGCTGCAGGATTACCGCAGCCTCGGCGCTGGACCGGCGAATGCCGCTGCCAGCGCACCGAGCGCCGCCGTTCCGGCCAACCGGCCGCCGGCGCGCCGGCTGCCGTAACTGAAGCCGTCTTTCATCGCCGTCGCTCTATGCTCGCCGCGGGCACCACGCCCGCGCGAGCTTTGAGTTATGACTCCTCCAACCAACATCCCTAGTACTGCCGACCGCCGACCGACGGCCGCGCTGCTGTCCGAGGATGCGGCGCTCGAACTCACGCTCGCCGCGCACGGCATTCCGGCGCCGCAGATTCGGAAGCTGGTGCGCCTCGCCGCGGCACAAGCCGGCGACGATCGTGCCAACGCCCTCGCCCGCGCCCTCGCCCAACTTTATCTGTTCAATCCGCTTGGGGACGCGGCCGGCCGATTCATCTTCGTCGGCACACCCGGTGTCGGCAAAACCCTGGCGGTCGCCAAGCTCGCCGCGCACGCGCAGACGCACGGCCAAGCCGTGCGCCTCATCACTTGCGACGGCACGCGCCGCGCCGGCATCGAGCAGCTACGGCATTTCGCGACGACGCTCGGGATCGCGCTCGAGATCGCGGTGGACGCAACAACGCTCGCCGCGTTGAGCGGCAGCGCCAGCGCGATGACGCTGATCGATAGCGGCGGCATCAATCCCTATAACGCGTCCGAACGCGGCGCGCTCGAAGCGCTGGTCCATGCCGCGCAAGCCGAACCGGTGCTGGTGCTCGCCGCCGGCGGCGATCCCGCCGACACGGTCGAGACTGCGCATGTCTTCCGCGATCTCGGGTGCCAGCGATTTGTCGTCACGCGGCTCGACATCGTCCAGCGGCTCGGCAGCGTCATGGCAGTGCCCGAAGCGCTCGGCATCGCCTTGGCCGAAGGGCTGAGCGCGACCGCGCTGGGCCAGGGCGTCGAGACCTTCACCGCCGCGAGTTTGGCGGCGCGCCTGTTGCGCGGGCGTTAGTCAGCGCGCCAGACATGCAAAGGCCGGGACAAGCCCGGCCGTCTCAGACACGATCGATGGCAGCGAACGCGCTCAGCCGGCGCGGCGCCGGCGACGTTGTTCGGCGCGGGCCGACGCCGCGATTTCGGTGCGGCGCACGCCCTGATAGGCCTCGTTGAGCTCGTCGCGTACCTGACGGATCTTGACGTCCGCCTCGGCGAGCGACTGAACGATGCATGCGCGGCGCTCGGCCATGGCGGCGATGTGGTGCGGCGCACTGCCGGCGGCTTCGGCCGCTCTTTGTTCGACGTCGAGCTTGGCCTGCTGCTGATGCAGCGTCTGCACCAGCCGCTCGAGTCCGGCGATCGCCTGGCGGCGCTCTTCGAGCTGCCGGCGATAGCCCGCACGGAGATGGTCGGTGGCTTTCATGCCCTCGACCTTATGCCGGCACGCGGGCGAAGCCCACGGCGCCCAAAGCGCGTTTGCTTAATTCCGTTGCCAACGGGTCACAGTCCTTTCGACCGGGTGTGGCGCGGTTTGGGTCATCTGACCGCCACCAGACCATCATCTCTCGCGCCGCTTAATTGCCGGTTAAATCAGGGTAATTTTGCGTTTTCGAGTCGCTCGTTGTGACGAAGTTGTGGCCGACTCTGCCCCATTTCGATCACAAGTGTGGACCGGGGGTAAATTATGGCTCCGGGATGTCTAAAATTAACTGATTTTTTACGCGGGTCGGTAAGGATGATTAAAGTTACCATTCTCCAAACATTCGCCACGTCGGGGGTTCGTCATGCGTGTGCTTCTGATCGAGGATGATTCGGC
>DASQGX010000094.1:0-3634 GCA_035632395.1 Allostellaceae bacterium | reverse complement strand
GTGGCGGCGCTCGGAATGGCCGACGATGACGTAAGTGCAGCCGACATCCTTCAGCATTGGCGCACTGATATCGCCGGTGTGCGGACCCGCGGGCTCGGCGTGGCAATCCTGGCCGCCGAGCGCGAGTCCCGAGCCAGCAATAGCTTGCCCGACCGGCACCAGCAGGGTCGCCGGCGGACACAGCACGATCTCGCAGGCGAGCGGCGTCGCTTTGGCGTGCACCGCGAGATCGCGGGCGCGGGCGACGCCATCGGCCGTCAAACCGTTCATCTTCCAGTTACCGGCCACCAGCTTGCGCATCAGGCCGCTCTACCATAGGCGTCGAACGCCCGCCAGAGCGCGCCGCATTGGACGTTGCGGCGTCATCGCCCCGCCCCTATCATCCGCGCGCACAACCCGGCGCGACGCAAACCCGCCGCGCCATTCCGAGTTCCGCCATGCTGCAAGCCATCCGCTCCAAAGCTACCTCGCTGTTCGTCAAGATCCTGTTCGGCGTCCTGATCGTCACCTTCGGCATCTGGGGCATCGGCGACATCTTCCGCAACCGCAACGTCGACACCTCGGTTGCGACCGTGGCCGGCGAACGGATCGCAGCGACGCAACTGCAGCAGTCTGTGCGCGCCGACATCGATCGGCTGCGGCGCGCCTCCGGCGGCGCCAGCATCAGCATGGATCAGGCGAAGCAGCTCGGCATCGTCGATGCCGCGCTCAACCGGCTGATCGAATCCGCGGTGCTGGCGCACGAGACCGACCGGCTCAACCTCCGCGTCGGCAACGAGGCCGTGCGCAAGGCGATCGTCGACAATCCGGCATTCCACGGCTCCAACGGCCAATTCGACCGCAATATCTACAATCAGATCCTGGCGGCGAACCGGCTGAACGATGCGCAATACGAGCAGCTGCTGCGTTCGGACCTCGAACGCGACGAGCTGACCATCTCGCTGACCGAAGGCGTCCGGCCGCCGCAGGAGTTGACCGACGCCATCTACCGAGCCAACGCCGAACGCCGCATAGCCGACGTCGTGATGCTGCCTGCATCGGCAGCGCCGGCGCCACCCAAGCCGTCGGAGCAGGACCTCCTCGCCTTCTATAAGGCACACCCAGACGCGTTCCGCACGCCCGAACGACGCAACTTCACCCTGGCGACGCTGACCATCAACGACGTCGCCGCCGGCATCAACGTGCCCGACAGCAAGCTCAAGGATGCCTATCAAGCGCGGCTCGACGAGTTCCATACGCCCGAAACGCGGCAGCTCCAGCAGATGCTGCTATCCGACAAGGCCAAGGCCGACGCCGCCGAGGCGCAGCTTGCCGCCGGCAAGACGTTCGCCGCGGTCGCCAAGGCGGTGGCCGGCGCCGACGCCAGCACGCTCGATCTCGGCTGGATGCGCCGCCAAGACCTGCCGCAGCCACTGGCCGACGCCGCGTTCTCGGCCAAGCAAGGCGCGGTCACGCCGCCGGTGCAGACCTCCTTCGGCTGGCACATCGTGCGCGTCAACGCGATCAAGCCCGAGCAGACCCAGACCTTCGACCAGGTGAAGGACAAGCTGCGCCAGGAAGTGGCGCGCGACATGGCGGGCGACCAGATCGCGCAGCTTGCGAACCACATCGACGACGCGCTGGCCGGCGGCGGTAGCTTCGCCGCGGTAGCCAAGCAGTTCGGCATGAAGGTTGCCACCATCACCGGCGCCGATGCGCAGGGCGATCTCGCCGACGGCAAGCCGGCGACGCTGCCGCAGCAGAAGGCGAAGGTGCTGCAAGCCGCATTCGCCACCGCGCCCGGCCAAAGCAGCGCGCTCGACGATCTCGGCGACGACGGCTATTTCCTGGTCCATGTCGACACGGTGACGCCATCCGGCGTGCCGCCGCTCGATCAGGTGCGCAACCGCGTCGCGACGCTGTGGCAGACGCAGCAGCGCAGCGAAGCGCTCGCCAATCTCGCCAAGCAGATCGCCGACGAGGTCAATGCCGGTCAGTCGCTCAAGTCCATCGCCGCCAAGCGCAAATTGGTGGTCAGCAGCACCGGCCCGGTGATGCGCACCGGCGGCGGCAAGATGCCGCCGGCGCTGGCCGGTCCGCTTTTCGGATTGAAGCTCAACGGCGCGGCTTTCGCGCCCGCCGGCGACGGCTATGCCGTCGCGCAGCTCACCGCCATCCAGAAGGCCGATCCCGCGACTGACAAGGCGACCGTCGACGCCCTGTCGCATCGGTTGGCGCAGGAGATGCAGAGCGAATTCCTGAGCGAATTCTCGCAGGCGTTGCGCGCCCATTATCCGGTCGAGATCAACCAGACCAATCTGCAGCACGCGCTGTAGCGGCATGCAGCTGTCGCCCGAGTTCAAGGATTTCGCGGCCGCGCACGCCGCCCGCAAGCCGGCGCTGGTGTGGACCTCGTTGGTCAGCGACCTCGAGACGCCAGTGTCGGCAATGCTCAAGCTTGCCGACGGCAAGCCGCTGAGCTTCCTGTTCGAGAGTGTCGAAGGCGGCGCGGCGCGCGGCCGCTATTCCTTCATCGGCCTCAAGCCCGATCTGGTGTGGCGCTGCTTCGGCGACCGCGCCGAGATCAACCGCCACGCGCGCTCGACGCCGGACCGCTTCGAGCCGCAGAACCAGGGCGCCCTCGCTTCGCTGCGCGCCCTGATCAAGGAATGCCGCATCGACACGCCCAAGGACCTGCCGCCAATGGCCGCCGGCCTGTTCGGCTATCTCGGTTACGGCACGGTCGGCTTGGTGGAGAAAATTCCCGACAGCAATCCCGACACGCTCGGCATACCCGACGGATTTCTGGTGCGGCCGACGATCATCTGCATCTTCGACACCATCGCCGACCGCGTCACGGTGGTGACGCCGGTGTGGCCTGACCGCGCGGTCAGCGCCGAGCAGGCTTATCACGCGGCGCGCGAGCGTCTGGCCGACGTGCTGTCGGATTTCGAGCGCAGCCTGCCGCATCGCCGTGAATCGGTTGCAACGACCGAAGAATTGCCGGCGCCGAGCGCCAACATGACGCGCGAGGAATGCATGCGCATGGTGGCGGCGGCCAAGGAATACATCCGTGCCGGCGAAATCTTCCAGGTCGTGCCCTCGATGCGTATGAGCGTGCCGTTCAAGCTGCCGCCGTTCGCGCTCTATCGCGCGCTGCGGCGCCTGAACCCTTCGCCGTTCCTGTTCTTTCTCGACTTCGGAAACTTTGCCGTGGTCGGTTCGAGCCCCGAAATCCTGGTGCGCTTCCGCGACGGCAAAGTGACGATCCGGCCGCTCGCCGGCACGCGACGGCGCGGCAAGGACGCGGCCGAGGACGAGAAGCTTGCCCAGGAGCTGCTCGCCGATCCGAAAGAGCGCGCCGAGCACCTGATGCTCCTGGATCTTGCTCGCAACGACGTCGGCCGTGTCGCCGTCACCGGCACGGTCAAGGTGATCGAGCAGTTCGTCATCGAACGCTACAGCCACGTCATGCACATCTCGTCGCATGTCGAAGGCCAGGCGGCGCCCAAGGCCGAAGCGCTCGACGCGCTGATGGCAGGCTTTCCCGCCGGAACGCTGTCCGGCGCGCCCAAGGTGCGGGCGATGGAGATCATCGACGAGCTCGAGCCCGAACGCCGCAACCTCTACGGCGGCGGCATCGGCTATTTCGCCG
>DASQGX010000093.1:0-9295 GCA_035632395.1 Allostellaceae bacterium | reverse complement strand
CAAGTGCCAGCATCGTGTTCGGATCGTACCAGATATGCGGATTGTCGCCGGTTTTCTTGCCGACGAGCTCGGCGACCACGATGACCGTGCGGTCGGAACTGCGGGCGGCGCCGAGCAGTTTCGCCATCCACGGATCGTAGTTGATGCCGCTGTAAATCACGAACTTTGCCCCCGAGATCGCACGCGCAACCGAGGGGCTGGCCTCAAACAGGTGCGGGTCTTCATCGGGATTGCTCAGTATGCTGGTTACCGTCACGTCGGCACCGCCGATCTGGTGCGCGACGTCGCCATAGAAATTCTCGGCGGCAACGATCGGGATGGAACCGGCAGCAAGTGCCGGCGCCGCGCTTAACACGGCGATCGTCACTGCCAGAAAGGAGAAACCCTTCATGACGCCCCCTCGAAAAGATTGCGGCCTAAAATGCTTGCGTGTTTGCGACGATATAACGTAGCGTCCGCCACGGTCTAGTGAAATGTTATAACATACGGTCTGCGATCACGCTTGTCGCGGCCTTATCACCGAAAGCGATCATAAGGGCGAAGAATGCGATACAGGCAAACGCTTCCATGTCTAACCGCCGGGATTGCGGTCCTGTTTTGGGCACTGCCGGCGGCGGCACAAACTGCGACCGGCGACCAGGCGCCGGCACCAACTGGATTATGGGAGCGGTCCAACCTGCTCGGCGATATCGGTGGCTTGCGGCCGGCGCTGCAGAACGTCGGCATCACCTTCAATCTGCAGGAAATCAGCGAGGTCCTCGGCAACGTCACCGGCGGCGTCCATACCGGCGCCGATTACGACGGCCTAACCACGGCCAGCCTGAGCCTGGACACCAGCAAGGCCTTCCAATGGGCCGGCGGTACGTTCGACGTCAGCGCCCTGCAGATCCACGGTCGCAATCTCAGCACCGATAATCTCGCCACGCTGCAAACCGCCAGCGGTATCGAGGCCAGCCGAACGACGCGTTTGTGGGAGCTGTGGTACCAGCAGGCCCTTCTCGGCGGCAAAGCGGACATCAAGCTCGGCCAGCAGAGCGTCGATCAGGAGTTCATCGTCAGCCAATATGCCGGCCCGTTTGTGAACACGATGATGGGCTGGCCGATGCTGCCGTCCGCCGATCTTTTCGCCGGCGGTCCGGCTTATCCGCTGTCATCGCCCGGTGTACGCGTCCGTGCGCAACCGAGCGACACGCTAACTGTGCTCGCCGGCGTGTTCGACGACAATCCCCCGGGTGGCCCGTTCAACAACGATCCGCAGCTGCGCGGCGCCGAGGCTTCGGGAACGAAATTCAATCTGGGCGGCGGCGCGCTGTGGATCGGCGAGCTGCAATATGCGGCCAATGCCTCGCCGGCCAAGAATTGCGGCAGCATCGCTTGCGGCCTGCCGGGCACCTATAAGCTCGGCGGCTGGTACGACAGCGGCAGCTTTCTCGATGAGCGGTTCGACACCAACGGCGTGTCGCTGGCGAGCGCGGCGAGCAATGATCTCGCGCGCCGATATCGTGGCAATTTCAGCGTTTATGGCGTCATCGACCAGATGGTGTGGCGCGAGCCGGATGGGCCGCGCTCGGTCGGCGTTTTCGCGCGCGCGATGGGCGCACCCGCCAATCGCAATCTGATCGATGCGAGTCTCAATGCAGGCGTGAACATGAAGGCGCCGTTGGCCGGACGCGATAACGATACGTTCGGCATTGGGTATGGTTGGGCACATGTCAGCGACCGCGCCAGCGCGCTCGACCAAGACACCGCTCGCTTCACCGATACCGCTTTCCCGGTCCGAAGCGCCGAGCATTTCGTCGAAGTCACGTACCAATATCAGGTCGCGCCGTGGTGGCAGCTGCAGCCGGACTTCCAATACGTGATCAATCCCGGCGGCGGAATCCAGAATCCGCAGCACACGAGCCAAATCATCGGCGACGAAGCGGTTTTCGGACTGCGAACCACGATCACATTCTAAATTCGTGATTCGGTACGACCCTGACGAATTGCGTGCCGTAAGCCGCGGCGGCGGCGCGATCGAGCTTAATTCAACCTTTGACGCAGATGATCGGCGCGAGCCGCGCCACCTTGCGCGCGAGGCCGGCCGCATGGGCCGCATCGACGACGGCATCGATGTCCTTGTACGCGCCGGGCGCTTCCTCGGCGACGCCGCGGGCAGACGCGCTCTTGACGATGATGCCCCGGCTTGCGAGCTCGTCGATCACCTGGCGACCGCGCCAACGCTTGAGGGCTTGATGGCGGCTCAGCGCCCGGCCCGCGCCGTGGCAGGCCGAGGCGAAGGCGCGTTCAGGACGCGTGGGCGCGCCAATCATGATCGCAGATGCCGTGCCCATGCTGCCGCCGATAAAGACCGGCTGGCCGACCGCGGCATAGGCCGGAGGCAAATCGGGATGTCGCGCACCGAACGCGCGCGTGGCGCCTTTGCGATGAATGAAAAGCCGGCGATGTCGGCCGGCGACGTCGTGCTCTTCCTCCTTGCAGGTATTGTGCGAGACGTCGAAAAGAAGCTCGAGATCGATGCCGGGAAAGAAATGGCCGAAAATCCGGCGCGTCAAATGCGTAAGTATCTGGCGATTGGCGAGTGCGCAGTTGATCGCCGCGCGCATGGCGCCGAGGTAGCGCCATCCTAATTCCGAGTCGATCGGCGCACAGGCGAGCTCGAGGTCCGGCAGAACGATACCGTAGCTCGGCGCCGCGATCGCCATCTCACGCAGGAATTCGGTGCCGATCTGATGACCGAGACCGCGGGATCCGCAATGAATGCTGACAACCACCTCGCCGAGCCGCAAGCCAAACGCCGTGGCCGCCGCCTCGTCATGGATTGCGACGATTTCCTGCACCTCGAGGTAATGGTTACCCGAACCCAACGTTCCCATCTCGTCGTGTTGACGCCGCTTAGCCAATGCCGAAACAGCATCCGGAAGCGCGCCAGGAATGCGGCCGTTCTCCTCGATCCGATCGAGATCGCCTGTCGCGCCATACCCTTGCGCTACCGCCCAACTGGCGCCGCCGACGAGCATCGCATCCATCTCGCGCTCGTCGAGGGTTATCCTGCCGGTACTGCCGACGCCGGCCGGAATATTGCGGAACAGGCTTTCGGCCAGCGCCGTCTTCAACTCTTCGATCGCGCTGCGTTTGAGTCCCGTGAGCAGCGTACGGACGCCGCACGAGATATCGAAACCGACACCGCCGGCCGAAACGACACCGCTCTCGGCCGGATCGAATGCAGCAACCCCGCCGATTGGGAAGCCATAGCCCCAATGAGCATCGGGCATCGCATAGGCGGCATCGACGATGCCCGGGAGACACGCCACGTTGCGTATCTGCTCGAGAACTTTTTCGTCCATGTCTTCGAGCAGTGCGCTGTCGCCAAAAATGACCGCCGGTACGCGCATGCCGTCACTCGGCGGCAGCCGCCATTCGGTGTCAGAGATGCGAGCGAGGCGATCGATCCGCATCGAAATTCACTAGACGTCGACCACACATTGCGCAATCCAGGCGCCATTGGGCCGTTGCTCGACTTTGAGAGTCGTGAGCGTCGCGCCCTTCGGTTCGACCGCCGGCGCATGCCGCACCCGGTCGACCGGTTCGCCCCAGGCGCGGGCACGAAGGCGTGGGCCCTCCAGCGTCACCGCGAACCTGGCAAACAGCATGTGCCGGACCGCCATCTCATAGATCAATCGGTTAAGCCAATCGACCAGGAGGAGACCATCGGTCGGAGCCGCACACTCGATCTCGATCATCTGTTTTGTCTCCACGGTGTCCGGATCAGTGACGACTCCCGTCAGCGCCAGCGCGGCCTGCTCGAAAGCCTGTTCCCTCGTACGACCGACGCCGCGAATGCCCACGTCCGCGCCGTGGGCGAAATGTTCCGCCGCAGGCACGCTTGCCATGCCGATGTCTCTCGTCAACGTCAGCACCTTGGATGTGGCAGGAGCGCGAACAGCACGACTTTTACCGCTCGCGTTCGATGCCGAGAAAATTCGGATCGCCCATCAAAAGGTCATAAACCGCCTCGGTCCGCGGATTGCTCTCGTGCTTTTGCTTGCCGATATCGGCGGTATCGTCCGTTGCCCAGCGCACCGCATTTTCAACCTCGACGTAGGAAGCGCCTGTGCGCAGGATCGCAACGATCACAGAGTCATCAAGATCGCCGACGAGGTGGATCACCTCGTCGCGCGTGATTAACGGTCGTTCTGGTTTCATGACCGGGTCCCACGTTTGCGGCGAATTTCTCCACAGCGTCAAATGATCATAAAATGGGCGATGGTGCGTCTTGATTTAGATCAAACCGATCCCGTTCCTGGCGATTGCTGTCGTCATTGCGTGGATTCTGGAATAACCGCTGTGCCGTCACAAAATGGCGCCAGGCGCACCGGCTCTGAACTCACTGCCATATTGCCCGTAGGACGTCGCCGTCCGCGCGTTCGATCCGCGTGCCGAACCGACTGCACTCGCGGTCGAGCACAGCCTGTTGCCAAGTGATGTCGTCCGGCGAGGCGCGGTTCAGGCGGAAATTCCGGATCTGGAACGGGATCATCGACAGATCGATGAGCGTGCCCGTTTCCCGGGAATATTTGGCGAAATAAGCAATCGCAAGATCGTCGCGAAACGATTCATATCCCGGGATTCCTTCGTAGTCGTTGATGAAGTCCCCGCAGCCATAAAGGATCAGCTTTTGCTGATAGACCTCGAATCCTTTCGGATGATGCGACGAATGACCATGGACGATATCGAAGCCCGCCGCATCGATTAGGCTGTGCGCAAACCGCCGTTGGTCCTCCGGAACCGCATAGCCCCAATTTGCTCCCCAGTGGATGGAGGCTACCAGTACGTCGTTGGATTGACGGATGGCACTGGCGATTGATGCCAGTTCGGCGACTGTACGTTCGGAGAGGTCGCCAAGAAAGTTGACGCCAGGGGTGCCGATATCAGCCGCCCAATCCGGCGGAATGCCCGCCGTCGGGGAACCGAAGCCGAAAACGACGACCCTTCCGCCGCCAGCGATTGGCATGACCGCCGGTGCCTTGGCTTGATCGCGGTTGCCGCCTGCACCAGCGTGAGCGATGCCAGCCGTGTCCAGAGTTTCGAGCGTATCTCGAAGTCCCGCCTCGCCCCAATCCAGCACATGATTGTTGGCAAGGACGCAGCAATCGAACTTTGCCGCTCTCAAACACGCGACATTGCGCGGGCTCATTCGGTAATTGATGCCTTTCGGCAATGGACGGCCGCTAGTCGTGATCGCGGTTTCGAGATTGACGATGCGCAGATCCGACCGGTGCGTGATATTCGCGAGCGCGTCGCCCCAAACATAGGAAAAATCGACGTGACGCGGTATCGGACCATTGGCCGCCTCGGCAAGTTCGACATAGGACGTCGCCGAATCGATTTGCGGCTCCCACAGGCGCCGATCGACCGGGTGAGGAAGAATCTGATCAACGCCCCTCCCCAGCATGACGTCGCCGGTAAGCAAAAGCGTTATCGCGTCCGGGAATCGATGGGTCACGCGCATGGCACTCAAGCGTCAGACGCGGCCTGGCCTCGCAGTGTCCAACACCGGCGACGCAACTCTCTGGAACAGGGTGAGTTCCCAAGTGCCGTGTTCTTCGTTGTGACGGATCACGTACAGGGAGCCGTCCTCACCCCTGATCTTGAAATAGCAATAAGCTTGGCCTGGCCAGCGATCGAGGATTTCGGCAACCAAGACGGTTCGGTCATCGAAATCGAGCCGCACCGGGATCTCGTCGCCGCGCGCATCGCGCGAACAATGAACGTTAAGTCGCATCGAGAATCCGTAATGCGCCTTTCATTCGGCATCAAATATGGATCGAGCCCGCATCCGCCCATCCACCCACCCCTTGAGTCTCCTCTGAGGCGCTCGAATGGGGGCCCGCGGGCCCGTCCATGATGGCTCTTCGGAGGACGATCCTTCGCTCGGAATTCGCGCCCAACGGGCGTTTCATTCGGGCGACTATCAATCACTCCTCCCCATCACAAAGAAATCATGAGCTGTCGCCGCCGTCGCGCCTTGATCTAGATCAACGCCTCTCGGCACGCCCACAAATCGATCCCGATCACCCGCGATCCTGCGGCGTTACGACGCTTCTATGATGGTTCCCGCATCGCCTGCCAGGACAGCTTCGGCTTCGTCGATGGCGCCGATGGCCGCCATCTTGCCCGTGCGTTGGACGAAACCGCACGCCGCTTCGACCTTCGGCGCCATCGAACCCGCGGCAAACGCGAGGCGGCGCAGCGCGCTCGGCGTCGTCCGGCGGATCGGATTGCCTTTGGACTTTGGCCACTGCGTCCAGACCGCCGGAACGTCCGTCAGCAGCAGCAGAACATCGGCGCCGATCGCTTCGGCCAGCAGCGCAGATGCCATATCCTTGTCGATCACCGCTTCGACCCCGCGCAACCCCCCGGATCGGTCGATGGCGACAGGAATGCCACCGCCGCCCGCGCACACGACAATGACGCCCACGCGCAATAACAACCGGATCGCGCCGATCTCGCGGATACGCCGCGGCATCGGCGACGGCACGGCGCGCCGCCAGCCGGCGCCATCGCGCACCATGGGCCAGCCGAGCTCCGCCGTAAGCCGCTTCGCCTCGATATCTCCGTAAACGGGGCCGATCGGCTTACTCGGCGCCGCAAAAGCTGGATCGGCGGCGTCGACTTCGACGCTGGTCAGCAAAGTTGCGACATCGCGCCCCGTCAGGGCGTTGGCGATTTCCAGCTCGATGAGATAGCCGATCATGCCCTCGCTTTCGGCACCGAGAATGTCGAGCGGATACGGACGAACCGCACGATAGGCTGCGGCTTGCAATGCAAGCAGGCCGACTTGCGGACCGTTGCCGTGCGTCACCACAAGCTCGTGCCGCTGCGCAATCGGTGCGACAGCACGCTCGACGGCGCGTTTGACGTTACGACGCTGCGTTGCCGCCTCGGGTTTTTCATTCCGGCGAAGCAGCGCGTTGCCACCCATCGCCATGACGACGCGCATCAACCGCACCGTACGTGCGCCAATCGGCGCAAGAACGCGTCAACAAATGTCGACAGGCAGAGCGTGCCGACCTCGGTGTATTGGTAGCGAGCGCGAACGATCTTCTTGCCGGTCGTGATCAGCCGCGCCAAGTCGATCGGCGTCGCCGATACCACGATTTCGGCGGCGCTGGCGTTTATCGTGGCTGCCAGCGCCTCGATTTGCGCCCGGCCGTAACCGACAGCCGGCAGGACGGCGCCGATATGCGGGTAAGCGCGAAAAATCTTCGCGATTTCGGGCACCGCTGCCATTCGCGGATCGACGACATCCGCACCGGCCGCTGTCGCGGCGACGTAGCCCGCACCATAGGCCATGCCGCCGTGGGTGATCGTCGGCCCGTCTTCGATCACAAGGGTTCGCCGTCCCTTGACTGCCGCGGGGTCGTCAAGCGTGACCGGCGAAGCGGCACGCACGATCGGCGCGTGCGCATTGACAGCGCGCAGGTTTTCGACGGCGAGTTCGATATCCGCCGCAGCTGCGGCATTCACCTTATTGATGACCAAAACGTCCGCCATACGCGCGACCGTCTCGCCGGGGTGATGGGTCGCGACCTGCCGTGGGCGGAGCGCATCCGCCACTACGATGTGCAGATCGGGCCGGATGAACGGGAAATCGTTGTTGCCGCCATCCCAAACGACAATATCGGCCTCCTTCGCCGCCGCGTTGAGAATCGCGGCGTAGTCGACGCCGGCGTAAACCAGGTTGCCGGCGGCGATGTGGGGTTCATATTCTTCCCGCTCTTCGATGGTGCAGTCGGCCGCGTCGAGATCCGCCAACGAGGCAAAGCGCTGCACACGCTCGTGGACAAGCTCGCCATAGGGCATTGGATGCCGCAGCACTGCCACACGGTGACCGTGGCCGCGCAGCCGCCGCGACAACCACCGCGCGATCGCCGACTTGCCGCAGCCGGTGCGGACGGCCGTCACTGCGATCACCGCGATCACCGGCAGCGGCGCAGCAAGCATCGTTTGCCGCGGCCCAAGCAGCGTGAAGTTCGCGCCCGCAGCGAGGGCGCGCGAGCCGAGATGCATCACCTGTTCATGCGTCACGTCGCTATAGGCAAAAACGACTTCGTCGACGCGCCGCAAGCGGCAAAGCTCGTCGAAATCGCTTTCGGCAATGATCGGGATTCCTGCTGGATAGAATGGACCGGCAAGCGATGGCGGATAGCGGCGGCCGCCAATTCCCGGAATCTGCGCGGCCGTGAATGCAACCACCTCGTAGGCAAAATCGGTCCGATAAACGACGTTGAAATTGTGAAAGTCGCGTCCGGCGGCGCCGAGAATGACGACACGACGGCGTGGCGCCCTTGGCGTCGGTTGATCATCGCGCGTGGAAGCGAGCTCTTGCGATTTTACAACGGGTGCCGTTCGTTCGCCCATCTCATCAGGCGCTAGTCCCGCGCATCCCGTTCGAGTTGCTCCGCGATACCGACGAGTTCCCGTGCGATCTTGGCGAGCGCCTGCCTGTCGTCCAATTTGCCGAGACGCTCCGCAACGCGGTCGGCTTGGTAGGAGAGCACGCGGAGTCTGGCGGCAACGACAAGGGACATGGCGGCGACCTGTTAATCGATGGCCAAGAATCGCCTCAGCAAAGGCGCGTGCCTTTGATCTAGGTCAAACCGTGCGGCAAAACCGCGTCAAAGCGTTATGAACGGAACGGTGCGGGCGGCAGATCAAGGCTCATCAATGCCTTGTCGCGCTGCGGATTACGGTCGTCAATCGAGTGAAGCTGTGGTTGCGGGGGGAGGATTTGAACCTCCGACCTTCAGGTTATGAGAAAACGTTCTACGCGACGCTGTTCTAACATCAGTTGCGCTGACCACACATAAGCTGTTGAAAACGCGTGTTTCGAGTGGACACGCTTTGCGCTGCATTCGCATACTTATAGGTGTGTTTCGCCGTCGTGAGCTTCCTATGTGCTTCCTGTTTTTTTTGAGGCTCGTATGAAAATCACCAAGCGCAGTATCGAAGCGATACCGCCGCAAGCTCGCGACCTCATCATCTTCGACGAGGAAGTGAAAGGCTTCGGCGTCCGCATCTGGCCGACTGGCAAAATCACCTACCTTGTCCAGTACCGCAGTGGCGGGCGCACGCGCCGCGTCAAAATCGGTCGGCACGGCGTTGTAACTGCCGACCAAGCGCGGTCACGAGCCAAGGAAATTCTGGGTGCGGTCGCGCGCGGCAACAACCCAGCACAGGAAATTCGCGAGCATCGGCGCGCGGCTACAGTAGCGACCGTCTGCGAGCGACT
>DASQGX010000092.1:0-3819 GCA_035632395.1 Allostellaceae bacterium | reverse complement strand
CGACAGGATATCGAGCACCTTGAGCGAGCCGTCCTCGACCATGAGCTGGAACGCGCGGCTGAACAGGAAATCGCCGACCAGCACCGAAGGCTTGTTGCCCCAAACCGCGTTGGCGGTGGCGAGGCCGCGGCGCAATCCGCTGGCATCGACGACGTCATCGTGCAGCAGCGTCGCGGTATGGATGAACTCGACCGCGGCGGCGAGCGCGATGTGACGGTCGCCGCGATAGCCGCACAGCCGCGAACAGGCGAGCGTCAGCATCGGCCTGAGCCGCTTGCCGCCGGCGGCGATGATGTGGCCGGCGAGCTGCGGGATCAGCGCCACCGGGCTCTGCATGCGCGCCAGGATCAGCGTGTTGACCTGTGCCAAGTCGGCTGCGACCAGCGCGCTCAGCCGATCGAGCGAAACCCGGTGTTTTGCGTCCTGATCTGCGTTAGCAGGCAGTGCCAAATCGTCTCTCCCTGGCGGTTGACCGCGCGCTCCGACACGGCGAGCATAGAGGGCTTGCCCTTCGGGTCAAGCGCCCCCGGCCGCTCGGCTTGGTGGGCAGTCTATCCGGTTGGGGGCCGATGAAGGAACTGCTGCGCAGTAACGATCCGGTGCGGTTGTCGTGGGCCGAGGCGCTGTTGGCGTCGGCCGGTATCGAAACCGTGATCGCCGACCAGCATACCAGCGTGGTCGAAGGTTCGATCGGCGCGATTCAGCGTCGGATTCTGGTGGCCGAGGAAAATCTGGCGCGCGCCCGCACGCTGCTAGCCGAAGCCGAGAAATCGATGTGACGCCGCCCGTCGCCGCGCCGCAGCATGTCAGCGACGATGCGCTGCTGGGTGGCCGCGTCAAACTGTTGCAGCCGACCGAAGGCTACCGCGTCGCCATCGATCCCGTGTTGCTCGCCGCCGCGGTGCCGGCGGCCGCGGCCGACAGCGTGCTCGATCTCGGCTGCGGCGTCGGCGCGGCTTCGCTGTGTCTCGCGGCGCGCGTGCCCGGCTGCCGCGTCACCGGCATCGAGGTGCAGCGCGATCTGGTGCGGCTGGCCGGCGAGAACGCAGCGCGCAACGGCGTCGCCGACCGCGTCACCATCATGGCCGGCGATATTGCTCATCCGCCGCCGCGGCTCGAGCCCGGCCGCTTCACGCACGTCATGGCCAATCCACCTTATATGGAGGCGGCGACCGCCAGCCCGCCGCCGCAGTCGGCCAAGGCAACGGCAACCGTCGAAGGCAGCGCCGATCTCGCCGCTTGGGTGCGCTTCGCGCTCGCCATGGCGCGGCAGCGCGGCAGCGTCACCTTCATCCACCGTGCCGACCGGCTGGAGCATCTGCTGGCGCAATTCGCCGGCCGCGCCGGCGGCATCGTCGTGCTGCCGCTGTGGCCGGGCAATGCCAAGCCGGCGAAGCGCGTCATCGTTCACGCGCGCAAGGATATCGCCACGCCGACGCGATTGCTGCCCGGCCTGGTGCTCCATGAAGCCGACGGCCGCTATACCGCGGCCGCCGATGCCGTGCTGCGCGAGGCGAAGGCGATCGATCTCAGTTAGTCGCGACAGAGAACCGCGCTACTCCGCCGCTTCGAACTTCGGCTTGCGCGCCGGCTGCGCCGCCATCTCCTTGAGCGGCTCGGTGCCGCCCCAGGGATGCTCCGAGACGTCGAACACCACGCCGTCGGGTCCGCGGAACTTGGTCTCGAAGAACACGTCCTTGAGGCTTTCGGGCCGGCGCATGAAGCATTCGGCGCCGAGCGTTTCGAGCTTCTTGATCCAGTCTTCCAGATTGTCGGCCACCTGGATGCCGAAATGATGCAGGCCGACATAGTCGAGGCCGCGGCCGAGCTGGTCGGTGTTCTTGAATTTCAGGATCGCCATATTGAGCGTGCCGTCGCTGAGGTACACGCCATAAGCGACCTGCTTCGGATCGTCGCTCTTCTTGGTGCGCGCGACTTCGCGGAAGCCGAAAGCCTGTTTATAGAATTCGGCGGTCTTGTCTGGATCGTTGGTGGCGAGGGCGATGTGGCGGATCTGCGGCATGAATCCTCCCGGGCTCGCTGGCGTGACAGCGATTATAGCCCGCCGCGGCGGCGGACGAAATCGGCGATGCGGCCGATGGCGGCGAGCGAATTGGGCGATGTCGGCGCCTTGGTGATGAACATGTGCGGCTCGCCGGCGAATTTCTCGAGCTCGGCCTCGCCGCCGGCCGCGCGATAAGTCGCGGCAAACCAGTCGGCGATCGCGTGATCGAGATTGTCGTCTGCCGTGCCCTGGATAAGCAGCGCCGGCGGCAGGTAGCGCGCGCCGCCGCTGGCGACAATGCGCTGCGGATTGCCGTCCTCCATCGTCGCTTCGTCGCCGAAGAACATCCGGTGCGCATCGAGGAAGCGCTGGATCTTTTTCGCCTGCGCCATGCGATAGCGCGCCGTCGGATCGAGCACGCCCCAGCACGAGACGATGAACGCCGGCCGCGCGTCGAATTTGTCGTCGCCGCGCAGCGCCGCGTAACGCGCATCGTCCGGCTTGAGCGCGGCGCAGAAAAGAATCTGCGCGCCGCTCGACGTGCCAAGGCCGCCGACGCGTTCCGGCGCGCTGCCGAACTTCGTCGCATTGGCCTTGAGCCAGCGCAGGCCGCGATGCACGTCGGCGATTGCCGCCGGATACCGGTGCATGGGCGGCATGCGGAAATCGAGCGCCGCCACGACGATGCCGGTTCGTGCCAGCGCTTCGTCGAGCACCGTGTTGTTGAGCCGGTCGCCGTTGACCCAGGCGCCGCCATGGACTTCGACCAAAGCCGGGAAGGGGCCCGGCCCGCGCGGCCGGTAAAGCCGCGCCAGCAGCGCCTCGCCGCCAACCCGCTGATATTCGACGTCCTCGAAGGATATCTCGAAGCGCGGCGCGGCGGCCTGATCGGGCATGGCGTCAGTATCGCGCGGCCGCCGACTCGGGCCAAGCGCCGCACCCGGCGACGGTTGACCCCTTTTGGCCGCTCCCCTACACCATCGCCATGCCTGATTTCAGCCTCGGCAAGCTGTTGGTGCTTGCCTTCATCCTGGCCGTCGTCTGGTACGGCTGGAAATACGCCCGGCGCGTCGAAGCCATCCGGCGCGCGCTCAAGGAAGAGATCGAGCGCCGCCGCACCGGCGCCGCGCCGGCGCCGAAGCGCGCGGCCGAGGACCTGGTGAAGTGCTCCGCGTGCGGCATCTATGTGCCGTCGCGCGGCGCGCATGCGTGCGGCCGCGCCGATTGTCCGTGGCCGCGTTGAGGCGATGATGGCGGCGCGCGCGGCCAAGGCTCCAAGCTTCCAGGCGCTGATCCTGCGTTTGCAGGATTATTGGGCGAAGCAAGGCTGCGTCATCCTGCAACCCTACGACGTCGAGATGGGCGCCGGCACGTTCCACCCTGCGACCACGTTGCGGGCGCTCGGACCGAAGCCGTGGAACGCTGCTTATGTTCAGCCGTCGCGCCGGCCGAGCGACGGCCGGTACGGCGAGAACCCGAACCGGCTGCAGCATTATTACCAGTATCAGGTGATCCTGAAGCCGGCGCCGGCGCACAGCCAGGATCTTTATCTGAAAAGCCTCGCCGCGCTCGGCATCGACGCCAAGCGTCACGACATCCGCTTCGTCGAGGACGATTGGGAAAGCCCGACGCTCGGCGCCTGGGGCCTCGGCTGGGAAGTCTGGCTCGACGGCATGGAGGTGACGCAGTTCACCTATTTCCAGCAGGTCGGCGGCATCGAATGCGATCCGGTCTCGACCGAAATCACCTACGGCCTCGAACGCCTCGCCATGTACGTGCAGGGCGTCGAGAACGTCTACGATCTCGACTTCAAC
>DASQGX010000091.1:0-3006 GCA_035632395.1 Allostellaceae bacterium | reverse complement strand
GCGCTGGCGGAAACGGCGCCCGCTGCAGCGGCTGAAGATCGGTGAAGCGCCACGCCTCCTGTTTGCGCGTCGGCCAGCCGATCTCTGCGAAACGCTGCATGGCACCGTCACGGCGTTGCTTGAGCCACGCCGGTTCAGCTGGGCGTGGCCGCGCCTTGAACGCCTCGACGTAAGGCTGGATTTCGGCGAGCGCGCTCACGCCGCGTCTCCATAGGCGCCGTAGCCGGTTTGCTCGAGCTCGAGCGCCAGTTCCTTGCCGCCTGACTTGACGATGCGGCCACCCGACAAAACGTGCACGCGGTCGGGCACGACGTGCTCCAACAGGCGCTGATAATGCGTGATCATGACGATCGCGCGTTCCGGCCCGCGCAGCGCGTTGATGCCACGCGACACCATCTGCAAGGCGTCGATATCGAGGCCGCTGTCGGTTTCGTCAAGAATAGCGAGCTTGGGTTCGAGCATCGCCATTTGGAAAATCTCGTTACGCTTCTTTTCGCCGCCGGAGAAGCCGACATTGACGCCACGCTGGAGCAGGTCTTCGCCGATTTCGAGCAGCTTGAGCTTGGCGCGGACGGCCTTGAGGAACTGGCCGGCGTCCATCTCGCTTTCGCCGCGCTGCTTACGCACGGCGTTGAGCGCGGCACGCAGGAAATACATGTTGTTGACGCCCGGAATCTCAACCGGATACTGGAACGCCAGGAAAACGCCGTCGCGCGCGCGTTCGTCCGCCGCCATCTCCAGCAGATCGCGGCCCTGGAACCGCACCTCACCTTCGGTCACTTCGTAGCCCGGCTTGCCCGACAACACGCCGGCGAGCGTGCTCTTGCCCGAGCCGTTCGGCCCCATGATGGCGTGGACTTCGCCGGATTTCACCGTGAGATCGACGCCCTTGAGGATCTCGCGGCCCTCGCTGATCCGCGCGCGCAAATTCTTGATTTCAAGCATGTTCAACCCACGCTGCCTTCGAGACTGACCGCCAGCAGTTTCTGCGCCTCGACCGCGAATTCCATCGGCAGCTCTTTCAGCACTTCCTTGCAAAAGCCGTTGACGATCAGCGACAGCGCGTCCTCTTTCGACAGGCCGCGCTGCTGGCAATAGAACATCTGCTCGTCGCTGATCTTCGACGTCGTCGCCTCGTGTTCGACGCGCGCGGTCGGATTGCGCGCTGCGATATAGGGCACGGTGTGCGCGCCGCATTTGTCGCCAATCAGCAGGCTGTCGCACTGCGTGTAGTTGCGCGCATTCGCCGCCTTCGGCTGGATGCGGACCAGGCCGCGGTAGGTGTTCTGCCCCTTCCCGGCCGAGATTCCCTTGGAAATGATGGTCGAGCGCGTATTGCGGCCGAGATGGATCATCTTGGTGCCGGTGTCGGCCTGCTGGAAGTTGTTGGTGATCGCCACCGAGTAGAATTCGCCGACCGAATCGTCGCCCTCGAGGATGCAGCTCGGATATTTCCAGGTGATCGCCGAGCCGGTCTCGACTTGCGTCCATGAAATCTTGGCGCGCGCACCGCGGCAGGCACCGCGCTTGGTGACAAAATTATAGATACCGCCCTTGCCCTCGGCGTCGCCTGGGTACCAGTTCTGGACTGTTGAATATTTAATTTGTGCCCCCTCGAGTGCCACCAGCTCGACCACTGCGGCGTGGAGCTGGTTTTCGTCGCGCTGCGGCGCGGTGCAGCCTTCGAGATAACTCACATATGCGCCCTTATCGGCGACCAACAGCGTGCGCTCAAACTGACCGCTCTTGGCGGCGTTGATGCGGAAATAGGTCGACAACTCCATCGGGCAGCGTACGCCCGGCGGGATGTAGGCGAACGAACCGTCGCTGAACACGGCCGAATTAAGCGCGGCGAAGAAATTGTCGCCCTGCGGCACGACCGAGCCGAGATATTTGCGGACCAGGTCCGGATGCTCGCGCACCGCCTCGCCGAACGAGCAAAAGATGATGCCGAGCTCGGCCAGCGTCTTCTTAAAGGTCGTCGCTACCGAGACGCTGTCGAACACCGCGTCGACCGCGACGCCGGCCAATGCCGCACGCTCGTTCAACGGAATGCCGAGTTTATCGTAGGTCTTGAGCAGTTCGGGATCGACCTCATCGAGTGACTTGAGCGCGTTCTGCCGTTTCGGCGCCGAATAGTAGGTCGCAGCCTGATAGTCGATCGGCGCGATGCGCAGCTTGGCCCAATGCGGGTTGTCCATCTTCTGCCAATGGCGGAAGGATTCCAGCCGCCAGTCGAGCAGCCATTCCGGTTCCTGCTTCTTTGCCGAGATGAAGCGGATCGTGTCCTCGTTGAGGCCCGGCGGTGCGCTTTCGCTCTCGATGTCCGAGACGAAGCCGTATTTATAGCCCTCGCGCAGCGGCGCGAGATTGCGGGCAGCAGCGGCATCGGTCATTGCACCGCTCCCTGCCCGTCTTTCGGACCCGATTTGGGCGGCAGCTTCATCCATTGGGCGAAGATGGCGGCAGGCGTCATATCGGCGAGCGTCATGCCCGCGAGTGCGGTACCGACGGCATCGTTGATCCGCTTCCAATGCGGCTTGGTCGAGCAGAATTCGGTGCGCGTGCAATCGGGCCCGTGGATTGAGCATTGAGTCAAGCCGATCGCGCCGTCGATCGCGGCAACGACTTCGGCGATGGAGATTGCCGCAGCCGGGCGTGCCAAACGATAGCCGCCGGCGGCGCCGCGCGAGGCCGTAACCAGTCCGCCATGCGCCAACGCCTTGAGCAGCTTGGCGACGGTAGTCCGCGGCAGCCGGGCCTGCTCAGCCAGGGTCGCGGCGTTCATTTGCCGCTCCGGCTCGGCAGCCAACTGGGTCGCGACGATGACGCCGTAATCGGCGAGTTTGCTCAGGATGATCACGCCTTCACCCGTATTTAGGACCGTTCTAGTACTCAATAAGATCGGCACTAAACCTCGGCTTTCAAGCCGAAACAACCCTTATCTCGTCATGGACTTGTGACGTGCGGTCGCAGGCATTCGTGGACGGCGTTTACCCTGTTTTG
>DASQGX010000090.1:0-6568 GCA_035632395.1 Allostellaceae bacterium | reverse complement strand
GGGGGTAGGACTGGCCGCCGCGGTGTCGGTGCTGCGGGGGTGTAGCTCAGTTGGTTAGAGCGCCGGCCTGTCACGCCGGAGGTCGCGGGTTCGAGCCCCGTCACTCCCGCCATTTGCGTGACGGCGTCACCTTCGCCTTTCGCAGCCCACCATCGCGCTCGTTTGGGAGCGTCGTCGATGGATAGTTTGCTGCGCGAATACCTTCCGATCCTGATCTTCATCGGGGTCGCGGTCGCGCTGTCCGTCGTCATCGTGCTGGCGTCGTTCGTTCTCGTGCGGCAAAAACCCGATTCGGAAAAAGTGTCGCCTTACGAGTGTGGCTTCCCGCCGTTCTCCGATGCGCGCACCAAATTCGACGTGCGTTTTTATCTCGTGTCGCTGCTGTTCATCATCTTCGACCTCGAAGTCGCCTTCCTGTTTCCCTGGGCGGTCGCGCTCGGCAAGATCGGCGTCTTCGGTTTCTGGTCGATGATGGTCTTCCTCGGCGTTCTCACTGTCGGATTCATCTACGAGTGGAAGACGGGAGCGCTCGAATGGGAGTGATTGCGCCGGCCGATACGTTTTCTGAAGCGCGCCGTCAGGGATTCATCCTGTCGACAGTCGACCAGCTGGTGAAGTGGGCGCAGACCGGCTCGCTCTGGCCGATGACCTTCGGTCTCGCCTGTTGCGCCGTCGAGATGATGCACAGCGCCGCGTCGCGCTATGACCTCGACCGTTTCGGCGTCGTGTTCCGGCCGAGCCCGCGCCAATCCGACGTGATGATCGTCGCCGGCACGCTGTGCAACAAGATGGCGCCGGCGCTGCGCAAGGTTTACGACCAGATGGCCGAGCCGCGTTGGGTGATCTCGATGGGTTCGTGCGCCAATGGCGGCGGCTATTACCATTATTCGTACTCGGTGGTGCGCGGCTGCGACCGCGTCGTGCCCGTGGACATCTACGTCCCCGGCTGTCCGCCCACCGCCGAGGCATTGCTTTACGGCGTTTTGCAACTACAGAAAAAGATCCATCGCGAGCGGCGCTTCACGCGCTGATCGGTTGGGCTCGACAGGACGAAGAATGACTCAGCCGCTTGAGGCCCTCGGCGAAAAGGTGGCCGCCGCCTTTCCGCAGGACGTGCTGCACCGCGGGGTCGCGCACGGCGAGCTGACGGTCGGTGTGCGGCGTGAGGCAATCGTACGCGTGCTGCAATTTCTCCGCGATGATCCGGGGTGCCGGTTTGGCGTCCTGGTCGACATTTGCGGCGTCGATTATCCCGAACGCGCCGAGCGGCTGGAGGTCGTCTACAACCTCTTGAGTCTGACGCACAATCAACGCATCCGCCTCAAGGTCACCACCGACGAGCAGACGCCGGTACCATCGGCCACGTCGGTCTACAGCGCCGCCGGCTGGTTCGAGCGCGAATGCTGGGACTTGCTTGGCGTCTATTTCGCCGACCATCCCGACCTGCGCCGCATCCTCACCGACTACGGCTTCGAGGGCCATCCGCTGCGCAAGGACTTCCCGCTCACCGGCTACGTCGAGGTACGCTACGACGAAGAGCAGAAGCGCGTCGTCTACGAGCCGGTGAAGCTCAAGCAGGAATTCCGCAGCTTCGATTTCTTGTCGCCGTGGGAAGGCATGAACGCGATCCTGCCGGGCGACGAGAAGGCCTCCGGTCCGGAGGGTTCGAAATGAGTGCGGACGTCGCTCCCGCGAACGAAGCCACCATCAAGAGCTTCACGATGAATTTCGGGCCGCAGCATCCGGCGGCACACGGCGTGCTGCGCCTGGTACTGGAGATGGACGGCGAGGTGATCGAACGCGCCGATCCGCATATCGGCCTGCTGCACCGCGGCACCGAGAAGCTGATCGAGTACAAGACCTATATCCAGGCGACGCCCTATTTCGACCGGCTCGATTACGTCTCGCCGATGTGTCAGGAGCACGCTTTCGCGCTCGCGGTTGAGAAGCTGATGGGCATCGTGCCGCCGCCGCGTGCGCAATACATCCGCGTGATGTTCGCCGAGATCACCCGCATCCTGAATCATCTGCTCAATCTCACGGCGTTCGCGCTGGATGTGGGCGCCATCACGCCGTTGCTCTGGGGCTTCGAGGAGCGCGAGAAGCTGATGGAATTCTACGAGCGTGCTTCGGGCGCGCGGCTGCACGCCAATTATTTCCGTCCCGGCGGCGTCCACCAGGACGTGTCGCCCGGCCTGCTCGAGGACATCGCCGCCTTCTGCGACCAGTTCCCCAAGCGCATCGACGATCTCGAGCAGCTTCTGACCGAGAACCGCATCTTCAAGCAGCGCACCGTCGACATCGGCCGCATGACGCGCGAGCAGGCGATCGACTGGGGCTTCTCCGGCCCGATGCTGCGCGCCTCGGGCGTGCCGTGGGATTTGCGCAAGGCGCAGCCCTACGATGTTTATGCCGGGATGGATTTCGACATTCCGATCGGCAAGAACGGCGATTGCTGGGACCGTTATCTGGTGCGGATGGAAGAGATGCGCCAAAGCCTGCGCATCATCAAACAGTGCGTCGACAAGATGCCGGCAGGTCCGCACATGGTCGATGACCGCAAGGTAGCGCCGCCGCCGCGCGCCGAGATGAAGACCTCGATGGAAGCGCTGATCCATCACTTCAAGCTCTACACCGAGGGCTATCACGTGCCGGCGGGCGAGACCTATACGGCAGTGGAGGCGCCCAAGGGCGAGTTCGGCGTCTATTTGGTCGCCGACGGCAGCAACCGGCCATACCGCTGCAAGATCCACGCGCCCGGCTTCGCGTTCCTGCAAAGCACCGATTTCGTGTCGCGCGGCCACATGCTGGCCGACGTGGTGGCGATCATCGGCTCCATGGATATCGTCTTCGGCGAGATCGACCGATGAGCGCACAGAACAACTCTGCGCCGGTAACGCAGCCGGCCAGCTTCGTCTTCACGCCTGAAAACCTGAAGAAGGCACAGGCGCATATCGCCAAATACCCCGCAGGCCGCCAGGCGAGCGCAGTGCTACCGCTGTTGGATTTGGCGCAGCGCCAGCACGACAATTGGCTGCCGCGCGCGGCGATGGATGTGGTCGCCGACATGCTCGGCATGGCGCGCATCCGCGTGTACGAGGTGGCAACCTTCTATACGATGTTCAACCTGAAGCCGGTCGGGAAGCATTTCTTCCAGATCTGCGTTACGACGCCGTGCTGGCTGCGGGGCTCGGATGAAGTGGTCGCCGCCTGCAAGAAGAAACTCGGCATCGGCATCGGCGAGACCACAGGCGACGGCAAATTCACGCTGCGCGAGGTCGAATGCCTCGGCGCCTGCGTCAACGCGCCAGTTATCCAGGTCAACGACGATTTTTACGAAGACCTCGATGGGCCATCGACCGAGGCGCTGATCGATGCGCTAGCGCGCGGCGAGAAGCCGCCGATGGGCTCGGTCAAGAAGCGTCAGACTTCGGCGCCCGAAGGCGGTGCCACCACGCTCAAGGATTTGTCGTTCGCCGGAGGCAAGCGCTGATGCTCGCCGACAAGGATCGTATCTTCACCAATCTCTACGGGCAGTTCGATTGGCGCCTGGAAGGCAGCGCCGGGGCGAAGCGTCGCGGTGATTGGCATAACACCAAGGATCTGATCGCCAAGGGCCGCGACTGGATCGCCAACGAGGTCAAGGCGTCGGGCCTTCGCGGCCGCGGCGGCGCCGGGTTCCCCACCGGCCTCAAATGGTCGTTCATGCCCAAGCAGAGCGACCGGCCGACCTATCTCATTGTCAATGCCGACGAGAGCGAGCCCGGCACCTGCAAGGACCGCGACATCATCCGCCACGATCCGCACAAGCTGATCGAAGGTTGCCTGCTGGCCGCGGCCGGCATGGGCGCACACCATTGCTACATCTATATCCGCGGCGAGTTCATCAACGAGGCGAAGGTGCTGCAGGCGGCGATCGATGAAACCTATGCCGCCGGCCTTGTCGGTAAGAACGCCTGCGGCTCGGGTTACGATTTCGACCTTTATCTCCATCGCGGCGCCGGCGCCTATATATGCGGCGAAGAGACCGGGCTGTTGGAATCGCTCGAAGGTAAAAAGGGCCAGCCGCGTTTGAAGCCGCCGTTTCCGGCCGCGGTCGGTCTCTACGGCTGCCCGTCGACGGTCAACAACGTCGAGACCATCGCCGTGGTGCCAACCATCCTGCGCCGCGGCGGTGCCTGGTTCGCCGGCATTGGCCGGCCGAAGAACGAAGGCACCAAGGTGTTCTGCATCTCGGGCCACGTCGAGAAGCCGTGCAACGTCGAAGAGGCGATGGGCATTCCGCTCAAGGAGCTCATCGAGAAGCACGCTGGCGGCGTCCGCGGCGGCTGGGACAATCTGCTGGCGGTGATTCCCGGCGGCTCGTCGGTGCCGGTGATTCCGAAATCGATCTGCGACACCGTGCTGATGGATTTCGACGCGCTGCGCGATGTCAAATCCGGCCTCGGCACCGCCGCCGTCATCGTCATGGACAAATCCACCGACATCATCAAGGCGATCGCCCGCCTGTCGCACTTCTACAAGCACGAAAGCTGCGGCCAGTGCACGCCGTGCCGCGAAGGCACCGGCTGGATGTGGCGGGTGATGGAGCGCATGGTCGAGGGCAAAGCCGAGCCGCGCGAGATCGACATGCTGCTCGAAGTTTCGTTCGAGATCGAAGGTCACACCATTTGCGCGCTCGGCGACGCTGCCGCCTGGCCGGTGCAAGGCCTGATCCGGCATTTCCGGCCGGAAATGGAACGCCGGATGCGCGACTATCGCGCCCACGCGGCGCGGGCGGCGGAGTAGTCCATGCCTAAGCTCACGATCAACGGCAAGGCCGTCGAGGTGCCGGCGGGTACAACGGTGTTGCAGGCCTGCCAGCAGGCCGGCTTCGAGGTGGCGCATTTCTGCTTCCATTCGCGGCTCAGCATTGCGGGCAATTGCCGCATGTGTCTGGTCGAGCAGGAAAAAGCGCCGAAGCCGATTGCGTCCTGCGCCATGCCCGCCGCCGACGGCATGGTGATCCACACCGACAGCGAGAAAGCCAAGAAGGCGCGCCACGGCGTGATGGAATTCCTGCTGATCAACCATCCGCTCGACTGTCCGATCTGCGACCAGGGCGGCGAGTGCGACCTGCAGGACCAGGCGATGGCCTACGGCTTCGACCGCGGCCGCTACATCGAGAACAAACGCGCGGTGAAGGATAAGAATTTCGGGCCGCTGGTCGCGACGTCGATGAATCGCTGCATCCACTGCACGCGCTGCATCCGTTTCGCCACCGAAGTCGCCGGTGTCGAGGATCTCGGCGCCACCGGCCGCGGCGAGGACATGGAGATCAGCACCTATATCGAGCGCGCGCTGTCGTCGGAGCTATCGGCCAACATTGTCGATCTCTGCCCGGTCGGCGCGCTGACGGCCAAGCCCTATGCATTCGTCGCGCGGCCGTGGGAGCTCACCAAGACCGAAAGCGTCGATGTGCTCGACGCCGTCGGCTCGAACATCCGCGTCGACGCACGCAGCGGACAGGTGCTGCGCGTGCTGCCGCGGCTCAACGAGGCGATCAACGAGGAATGGATCGCTGACAAGACACGCTTCGCGCTCGACGGCCTGACTAAGCGCCGGCTCGACGTGCCCTATGTCCGCAAGAATGGCCATCTCGCCGAGGCGACGTGGCACGATGCCTTCGCCGCTATCGCCGCGCGGCTCAAGGGTGTTGCCGGCAGCCGCATTGCCGCGCTTGCCGGCGATCTCGCCGACTGTGAAGCGATGCTGGCGCTGAAGGAGCTGATGGCAGCGCTGGGCTCGCCGAATCTCGATTGCCGGCAGGATGGCGCCGCGCTCGATCCGTCATGCCGTGCTGGTTACCTCTTCAATACGACCATCGCCGGCATCGAAGAGGCCGATGCCTGCCTGCTGATCGGCACCCACCCGCGTTGGGAAGCTCCGATCGTCAACGCCCGGCTGCGCAAACGCTGGCTCCAGGGCGGCTTCAAAGTCGCCGGCATCGGCGGTCCGCGCGAGTTGACTTATCCGGTCGAATGGCTCGGCGCCGGGCCCGAAACGCTCGCCGACCTGGTCGCCGGCAAGCACAGATTCATCGAGACACTGAAGGCCGCCAAACGGCCGATGCTGATCCTGGGGCAGGGTGCGCTGCGCCGTCGCGACGGTGCCGCGATCCTGCATCTGACGCGCACGCTGGCCGAAACCGCCGGTCTGGTGCGCGAGGACTGGAACGGCTTCAACGTGCTGCACACCGCGGCGGCGCGTGCCGGCGGCCTCGATCTCGGATTCGTGCCGCAGGCGGGCGGGCGCGACACCGCCGGCATTCTGGCGGGCTGCGAGAAAGGCGAGATCGAGTTCATCTATCTGCTCGGCGCCGACGAGATCGATACCAAGCGGCTGGGCAAGGCCTTCGTCGTCTATCAGGGCCATCACGGCGACTCCAGCGCGCATCGCGCCGACGTGGTGCTGCCGGGCGCCGCCTATACCGAGAAGGACGCGACTTACGTCAATACCGAGGGCCGGGTGCAGCATGGCCGCCGCGCCATTTTCCCGCCGGGCGAAGCGCGCGACGACTGGACGATCC
>DASQGX010000089.1:0-3126 GCA_035632395.1 Allostellaceae bacterium | reverse complement strand
TGTTTCCTCGAGCCGCCGCCGCGCCGCTTCGACGCGTAGTTGGTCGATGAGCTTTGCTGGCGTCACGCCGAGCTCGCGTGCGAAGACGCGGGCGAATTGCCGCGGGCTCAGCCGCGCGCGCTCGGCCAGCAGCTCGACGGTGAGCGGTTTGTGCAGATTGTCGGCGATCCAGGCGACGAGATCGCGAAGGTCCGCGGCCGCGACCGTTTGTGCTGCAAGGACGGCGCTGAATTGCTGCTGGCCACCGGGTCGGCGCAGGAACATGACCAGCTGGCGCGCGACCGCGAGCGCGAGCCGGTGGCCGTGGTCCTCCTCGACCAAGGCGAGCGTCATGTCGATGCCGGCGGTGATGCCGGCGGAAGTCCAGAGATTGCCGTCGCGGGTGAAGATCGGCTCGGGGTCGACCCCGATCTGCGGATACGTCGCCGCCAGCAGCGCGCACCAGCGCCAATGCGTCGCCGCACGCTTGTTGTCGAGCAAACCGGCGGCCGCAAGGACAAAGGCACCGGTGCAGACCGAAGCAACGCGCCGCGACCGGCGCGCCAATCGGCGCATAGCGTCGCGCAATGCAGGCTCACCGGCGCGTTCGCGCGCGCCTTCGCCGCCAGCCACGATCAGCGTGTCGAGCGGCGGGCGGTCGGCCAGCAGCGCCGCCAGCGATCGGCCGGACGCAAGCTCGACGGCCGACGTGGTCGACGGCGCCTTCCGTCCGGTCATCGGCACCACTGCAACTTCGACGTCGTATAGCGGCGTTGCCGACAGGCGATTGGCTTGGGCAAAGACCTCCGCCGGACCGGCAACGTCAAGCAGTTGCGCCGGTGCGGCGGCGAGGATCAGCACGCGGCGCGGCGCGTGCGCGGTTGGGGCAGGGCGAGCGGCCATGTCCAAAGGCTCGCAGGTTCCGGCCATGGCAGCAATGACATTATACCCACCAATACTGCCATAGGCGGGCACGACAAAACGCCGGCGCGCAACCTTCCGCGTGCCGCGGCGTCAGCCAAAAACAATCAGAGTCGGATCAGGCGTCGGTGGTCGCGGGCGCGCGCGTCTTCGGCACAGCAGGCGCGGGGCCGAGCTGCTGCAGCGCCTCTTTTTCGTTCAGGTACACGCCATCGGGACCGCTGATGTCGTGGACGATAAAGCCGAGCTTGAGCAGGTGCTTGGCGCGCTCGACGGCGGATTCACGCGAATTGGTCACCGCCTCGTTCCAGCGGCCGCCTTCGGGCCGGCGGGTCTCCCAACGGATGATCCAGCGCTCGCCGGTGTCGTATTCGGGCGCGGCGCGGAAGCTGGTGCGGGGGCGGTACTGCATAGGAGTCCTGGGGTTCAACGGTTGAAAGGTGGCGATCGGACGGTCGAAAAACGCGTCGCGTCTAATAGCCTTCGCGCTCGAGCCGCTTGCGCAGCGTCTTGCGCTGGCGGCGAACGGCTTCGGACTTCTCGCGCGCGCGGCGTTCGGACGGCTTCTCGTAGGAGCGCCGCCGCTTCATCTCGCGAAAGACGCCTTCGCGCTGGAGCTTCTTCTTTAGGACGCGCAGCGCCTGGCCGACGTCGTTGTCGCGGACGAGAACCTGCAAATTCTTTCTCCTGTGGCCGCTCGCGGCCAAAAATGCGGGAATCCGGCGCAATCCGCCGGAGCCTTGTGCCGAAGACTTGGAACGGAAGGCGGACCAGGACCGGACGTTCCGGCCGGGGGACGCCGAGGCATTTAGTAGGCTAACCCTAACGGATTCCTATGGATTTTGCAAGGTCGGGTATCTTAATACCGCAGCGACCGGTCGCGGTCGACGGCCTGCGACGTGCGCCGTGAATCAACACCAAACGCCGATACGGCCGCCACGCGGTACAGACGCGGCTGCACAAATATCATTGTGCATCAGGAAATTAGCGCCCATGCCGACGGCCTGCCGCGGTTGACTTATGCCCCGCCGTCACTATAGTCCCGGCCCATTCCCAAGAACGCGGGCGCTTGCGCCCCGTCTCTCCCGCGGCGCCAGCCGCGTCGGCGAGACCTATTGGGCCAAGAACAACACGCAACCAACACGGAATCACGATGAGCAAACGCGAAGGATCCAAGTACAAGATTAACCGGCGTCTCCGGGCCAATCTCTGGGGGCGCGCCAAGTCGCCGCTTAATCGCCGCGACTATGGCCCCGGCCAGCACGGCCAACGCCGCAAGAAGCCTTCCGACTTCGGCACGCAGCTGATGGCCAAGCAGAAGCTCAAGGGCTATTACGCCAACATGGGCGAGCGCCAGTTCCGCCGCATCTATGAAGCGGCGCATCGCCGTCGCGGCGACACCGGCGAGAATCTGATTGAGCTTTTGGAGCGCCGCCTCGACGCCGTGGTCTATCGCATGAAGTTCGCGCCGACGCCGTTCGCCGCGCGCCAATTCGTCAATCACGGTCACGTCACGGTCAACGGCAAGCGCGTCAACATCTCGTCCTATCTGGTGGACGACGGCGATGTGATCGAGCTCAAGGACAAGATCAAGCAGAACGCGGTGGTGCTCGAGGCGGCGAAATCGTCCGAGCGCGAAGTGCCGGACTACCTCGAAGTCGACGCCGAGAAGTGCAAGGGCAAGTTCGTGCGCGCGCCGAAGCTCGCCGACGTGCCTTATCCGGTGCCGATGGAACCGAACCTGGTGGTCGAGTTCTACTCGCGCTGATTTCGAGCGCAGTTCCGATACGTTTCGCGCTGTCGCCCGCCCTTGGCGGGCGATAGTCGTTTATGGCGCTGATGCGCGCATAGGGTCAGCCGCAGCCGCGATGCGCCGCACGCCGACCGCCGCGGCGCTCTGTCGCCGTGCACGGCTTCCGTTCTATCCTGAGCAGCAACACGATTTCCTGGGGGCCCGCATGGTTTGGCTTCAGCTTGCCGTCATCCTGGTGCTGATCCTGCTCAACGGGTTCTTCGCCATGGCCGAGCTTGCCATCGTTTCGGCGCGGCGCGTCCGGCTGCAGGCCGCCATCGATGCGGGCCGCGGCGGCGCACGTCTGGCGTTGTCGCTCAAGAGCGATCTCGGTCGGTTCCTGTCGACGATCCAGATCGGCATCACGGTGATCGGCGTGCTCGTCGGTGTGTTCGGCGGCGCGACGCTCGCGGACGATCTGGCACACGCGTTCG
>DASQGX010000088.1:0-6572 GCA_035632395.1 Allostellaceae bacterium | reverse complement strand
TTTTCTTTGCGCCGGATTTCGGCTTGCGCGCGCCCACAGATGCCGGAATGGTGTGCCCATGACAGACGCGTCCGCCATCGTCATCAGGCCGCTGCGTGAAGCCGATTTGGCGGAAGCCGACCGCGTCTTCCGTGTCGCCTTTGGAACCCAGTTCGGGCTTCCCGACCCGACCCAGTTCCGCGGCGACGCCGAGCTCATTCGCACGCGCTGGAAGACCGATGCGCGGCCCTGCTTCGCGGCCGAGAGCGGCGGGCGGCTAGTCGGCAGCGCGATCGGCATGGATTGGGGCAGCGCCTTCATCGTCGGCCCGTTGTCGGTCGAGCCTGGCCACGCCAACCGCGGCATTGGCCGGCGGCTGATGGTCGCGGTTATGGAATTCGCCACGGCGCAGCGCTTTCCGCTCACCGCGCTCTATACCCTGCCGAACAGCGCGAAGCACCTGCGTCTCTACGAGAGCTATGGGTTCCGCTCCCAGCGGCTGACGCCGGTGATGGCCAAAGCGCCGACTGCCGGCGCAGCGTCGCCGCGGCTATTGTCCGCAGTGCCGCCGAGTAACCGTGAACGCACCGTCCTCGCATGCCGCGCCGTTGCGGACGCGAACTTTACCGGCCTCGATCTCACGCGCGAGATTGCCGCGTTGGCCGTACAGAATTTGGGCGAAACCGTGCTGCTCGAACGCGACGGCACGATTGGCGGCTTCGCCCTGTGCCATCTTGGCAAGGGCAGCGAGGCGGGCAGCGGTGCGCTTTATGTCAAGTTTGCCTGTGTACGGCCTGGCGCCGCCGCCAATTTCACGGCGCTCGTCGCCGCCTGCGAAACCCTTGCCGCACAGCGCGGCGCGCAGCGCATCGTCGCCGGCACCAACATGGCGCGCGAAGCGGCCTATCGCATCATGCTCGAACGCGGCTACCGCGCCGAGATCGTCGGCGTCGCCATGCTGCAATCGGGCCAAGCCGGATGGAACCGGCCGGACGTCTTCGTGCTCGACGATTGGCGTTGATCAGTGTGTGCGCGACACGCCCATCAGGTTCGCCAAACGGTCTGGATCGGCAATCAGCGGCGAGCTCGGTCCGGAATAGACCGTGACGCCGCGGTCGAGGACCAGCGCATCGAGCGAGAACTCAAGGGCGATGCGCGCATGCTGTTCGACCAAGATGAGGGCCAAGTCGTCCTCGCGCTTCAGGCGATCGAGACCGCGGAGTACAGCCTCGACGATCACCGGCGCCAGGCCCTCGAGCGGCTCATCCATCAACAGAAGCGACGGATTGCCCATGAGGGCGCGGCCGATCGCCAGCATCTGCTGTTCGCCGCCGGAAAGCTGATTGCCATGGTTGCGCCGGCGCTCGGCAAGCGATGGGAAGAAGTCGTACACCCGCTCGCGCGCCCAGCGGCCCGGCCGGGCGGCAACGTCGAGATTCTCCTCGACCGTGAGCGAGCGGAAGATTTCGCGCTCCTGGGGCACGAAGCCGATGCCGAGGCGCACGCGACGATAGGTCGGCAGCGCCGAGACCTCACGGCCGTTGAGCTTGATCGAGCCGCCGCGCAGTGTCGTCTGTCCCATGATCGTGGCGAGCAGCGTCGTCTTGCCGACACCGTTGCGCCCCAATATCGCGAGCGTCCCTGCCGCCGCGAGCGCCAGCGATACGCCTTCGAGCACAACGGTGTCGCCGTAGCCGGCACGAACGCTGTCGAGCACCAGGCTCTGCTTGGCCGCGTTCATGCGTGCGCCCGCTCGCCGAGGTAGACCTGCCGTACCCGTGCGTCGGCGGCGATTTCCGGTGGCGCGCCTTCGACCAAAATCTGGCCGGCGACCAACACCGTGATCCGGCGGGCGAGGCGAAATACCAGGTCCATGTCGTGCTCGATGATGAGCAGCGCGATCTCGGCCGGCAGCCGCTCGATCGTGTCGACGATGGTGCCGGATTCCGACGACGGCACGCCGGCCGCCGGCTCGTCCAGAAGCAGCACCTTGGGCGACAAGCCGAGCGCCACGGCAATCTCGACCAAGCGCTGCCGACCGTAAGCCAGCTCCTTCACGGGCCGCAGCGCCTCGTCGTGCAGCCCGAGCCGCTCGAGCAGCCCGTACGCCTCATCAATGATGTGACGGCGGCTACCCGCGGGTCGATGGATATCGCCGCCGCTGCCCAAACGTTCAGATACCGCCAGAGTCACGTTCTCCAGCACAGAAAGCCCGCGGAACAGCGTCGTGATCTGGAAGGTGCGGACAATGCCGCGCTTGACACGCTGCGCCTGGGACAGCGGCGTGACGTCGGCGCCGTCGAGAAGAATGCGGCCGTCGTTGGGATGGAGAACGCCGGTGACCAGATTGACGAAGCTTGTCTTGCCGGCGCCATTGGGGCCGATGAGCGCATGACGCGCGCCGCGCGCCAGCCGAAAATCGATGCTGTTCGCAACCGTCAGCGCGCCGAAATTCTTGCACAATCCGCGGGTTTCAAGTGCCGCGGGCGTGGCGGCCTCGCTCATCGCCGCCGCCTGAGCAACGCGCCGACGCGATCGATGATGCCGAGCACACCGCCGCGAGCGAACATCACCATCAACACCAGCAGCAAGCCAATCCAGAAATACCAATAGACCGGATCAATCGCGGCAAAGCGATCCTGCGCGATCATGTAGAGCGGCACGCCGATGAACGCGCCATAGAGCCGGCCAATACCGCCCAGCAGCAGCATGATGAGAACGTTGCCCGACCGCTCGAACCCGAGCGCATCGGTGGCAACGAACTGCGTCGTCTGCGCCACGAGTGCGCCCGAAACGCCGGCCATCGCCGCCGAAATCGTGTATGCGACGAGACGGCGCCTGAATACCGGCGAACCGATTGCGTGCATGCGCGCCTCGTTTTCGCGGATGCCGGTGAGCGATCGACCGAACGGTGAATGGACGATGCGGCGCATCAGGAACCAACAGATGAACAGCACGACCAGGCAATAGAAATAGGCCGTGTTGCCGTAGAGGTCGAAATGGAAGACGCCGAAGACCGGGCTCACTTCCATGCCTTGAAGACCGTCGGCGCCGCCGGTGACGGTGTTCGCCTTGTTGGCGGCCTCGTGTAGCATAACCGCGACCATCAGAGTCATCATCAACTGCGTCAGGCCGTGAGTGCGCAGCACCACGATCCCTGAGATCAACCCGACAAGCGCCGCAACCGCCGCCGCGACGAAAAGGCCGATGACCGGCGCACCCATGCCGTGCGCCGCGAGCAACCCCGCGGCATAGGCACCGGTACCGAAGAAAGCGGCCTGGCCTAAGGTGATGATCCCGGCATAGCCGAGCACCAGGTCGACCGACAGTGCGAACAGGACGGTGGCAATGATCTGCGAGCCAAGCGCCAGATAATCCGGAAATGCGAAATAGGCGGCGAGCGCCACCAGCCACGGCAGCGCCTCGTACCAGCGGAAGCGATGTCGGCGGGCGAACGTCTCGGCGGCGCTGGCGACGATACGTTCGGCGACCGCGGCCATTACGAGCGTCCGACGAGGCCGCGCGGCCGCCACATCAGCAGCACTAGCGTCAGCGCATAAATAAAGAACGAGCCGATCTCAGGCAGCAGATATTTGAACGCGGTATCCGCAATGCCAAGCAGCAATGCCGCCAGGAACGGGCCGCGGATCGACCCCAGGCCACCGACCGAGACGACGATCAGGAAATAGACCAGATAGTCGGTGGCATAACCGGGATAAATCGGCAGCAATTCAGCACCGAGACCGCCGCCCAAAGCCGCGAGGCCGCTGCCCAGCGCGAAGGCGATGGTGAACAGGCCCGATGTATTGATGCCGACCGCCTGCGCCATGCGCAGATTATCGACCGCGGCGCGGATCTTGGCGCCGAAGCGCGTGCGGTCGAGCGCCAGCCACAGACCGGTGACCAACACGGCGCCACAGACGATGAGAAAGGTGCGATAGGCGGGAAACTCGCGGAACCCGAGATCGACTTGGCCGCGCAATTCGGGAGGCGGCTGGAAGAGCTGGGCCAACGGCCCCCAGAAATACTTGGCGACCGCCACCGACATGAACACGAGGCCGATGGTCAGGAGCACCTGGTCGAGCTCATCACCGCCATAGAGGCGGCGGTAGAGCACTCGCTCGAACACGACGCTGATCGCGGCGACGATCACGACTGCGCAGATCAGCGACAACCAGAACGGCATGCCGAAGTCATTCATCAATGTCGTCACGGCGTAGCCGCCGAACATGGCGAAGACGCCATGCGCCAGATTGACGAAACCCATCAGGCCCATCGTCACCGACAGGCCGACCGAGATCAGGTACAGGACCATCGCGAAAGCCAGGCCGAAGAACCCGATACTGACCGCAGCCGAGAGAATTTCGCTCATTCTATCAAGGGCTTAAGGCGTGATCCCGGAACGCCACTATAGGGTGAACGGGGCCGGGCAGGCAACGCAAGGCCCGAGACGCGATCGCCGGCGCGAAAGTTTGGCGCCGGCGATCACCGTCCCGATCCGACCGCAGGCTATTTCGCCGCCGCGTGCGTTTCCTTCCACGGATCCTTGACCATCGGGAAGGTTTCGAATTCGACGTTGGCAAGCTTGCCGTCGATCTTCTCGACCTTGCGGATATAGATGTTCTGAACGATGTCGCCGGTCAGCGGATCGATCATGAACGGCCCGCGCGGGCTGTCGGCCGTCTTGTAATTCCGGAGAACCTTCATCGCCTGGTCACCGGTGAACTTGCCGCCAGTCTTCTTGATCAGGTCATAGATCATCGCCATTCCGTCCCAACCTTGGATGGCGACGAAGTCCGGAACGTCGTTGGCGCCGTACTCCTTGTGCCAGGCGGCGACGAAGGCCTTGTTGGCCGGCCGCGTGGCCGCCGCTGAATAGCTGCCCGAGCTGACGACGCCGAGCGGAATGTCGCCCATCTTCGGCAATTCGCTGTCGATCAGCAGATCTTGCGTCGTCACCAGCGTGATACCCGCTTGTTTGAGATTGAGCTCGTTATAGGTCTTCATCATTTGCGTCGATTGAGGGCCGCCCGGCACGAAGATGAACAGGCTCTTCGGCTTGAGGTCCTTGACCCGCTGCAGGAACGGCGTGAAGTCGGGATTCTGCACCGGCACGCGCACCGAGCCGACAACTTTGCCGCCGTCGTGCTCGATGCCGATCTTGAATCCGTCTTCGGCATCCCAACCCGGCGCATAGTCGCTGACGACGGTATAGGCCTCCTTGAAGCCGTGCTTGGCCGCCCACTCACCCATCGGCATCGAAATCTGCTGCAAGGTAAAGGAGTCGCGCACGATATAAGGAGACTTGGTCGTGAGCACCGCCGCCGCCGCGTTCATGTCGACGAACGGCATCTTGGCCTCGGTCATGACCGGCGCCATCGCCAAGGCGTTGGGCGAGTAGACCACGCCACCGATGATGTTGACGTGGTCGCGGGTGATCAACTCTTGCGCCAGCCGCTTCGCGACGTCCGGCGCGATGCCGGTGTCGTCACGGCGGATGATTTCGACCGTCACGCCCTTCGGCAAGTCCTTGCTATGGAGCTTGGCGTAAAGGGTAAGCCCCTTGTCCATCGAGATGCCCGGCGGCGCCAACGGTCCGGAATAGGTCGTGATGATGCCGATCTTGACGGTTTCCGCTGCGGCAGGAAACGCCAGCGCCCCGCCAAGCGCTGCCACCGCGACGCCGTAAAACCACGTGCGTTGTACGTGCATGTCTCGCCCTCCCCGTTTGGTCCGCGCTCACGGCACGGATTTCAATTGTTCTATAGAATACATCCTAGGGCAGCGGCGCGACGCAGGCAATCCGCACTGCACACCCTGCCCACGCTCGTGCCCACCAACTCGCCGCCGCCCCCGATCGCTATTGCGCCGGATGCATTTCCTTCCACGGGTCTTTGACGTTCGGGACGGTTTCGAACTCGACGTTCGCCAAACTGCCATTCACCGCCTCGACCCGTCGGATATAGACGTTCTGAACGATGTCGCGCGTATCGGGATCGATGCTGATCGGACCACGCGGACTGTTCGGATCCTTCCAGTGTTTGATGATCGCCATCGCCTGATCGGCGGTGAACTTGCCCTTGGTCTGTTTAATGACGTCGTACAGCATATTCATGCCGTCCCAGCTATCCACGGCCATGAAATCCGGAATCAGCGCATTGCCGTATTCCTTGTTCCACGCCGCGAGGAACGCCTTGTTGGCCGGACGGTTGGCCGCGGTCGTATAGGTGCCCGAGGTGATCAGGCCAAGCGGCGTGTTGCCCATCAGCGGCAACTGCTCATCCGGCACCAAGTCCTGCGTGCTGACGACGGTCACCTTGGCGCTCTTGAGGCCGAGGTCGTTATACGCCTTCATCGCCTGCGTCGCTTGCGGCCCGGCCGGGACCCAGAGGAAAAGCAGGTCGGGCTTAGCATCCTTGGCGCGCTGCAGGAACGGGACGAAATCCGGATTCTGCAGCGGGAAGGCGACGCTGCCGATGATCTTGCCGCCGCCGTCGGTGAAGCCTTTGGTGAAGGCATCGCCGGCTTCGTGGCCTGGCGCGAAATCACTGACGGCGACATAAGCGCGCTTGTACCCGTGCTGCGCCGCCCAT
>DASQGX010000087.1:0-41764 GCA_035632395.1 Allostellaceae bacterium | reverse complement strand
TCGGATCAACCGCAGCTGGTCTATTTCCAGCCCAAGACCCCGGTGAAGCCGGGCGACCGCATCGTCACCAGCGGTAGCGGCGGCGTCTTTCCGCCCGATCTGCCGATTGGCGTTGTCGTCTCGGTCAACGGCATGATCCGCGTTGAGCCGTATGCCGATCTGGCGCGGTTGGAGATGGTGCGCATCGTGAACTACGGTCTCGAAGGCATCCTGCCGGACAGCGCGATTCCGGCGCCGCCGTCGATTGGAGGGAGCCGCAGCCGGGCGACTTCTGCGCGGTAGCAATGCCCTATTCCCGCAATCGCGATTATTTTGGATTCGTCGCCCGCATGGTGCCCGGTACTACGACCATCCTTTTCGCGTTGCTGTCATTGCTGCCATTCCATGTTCCGAGTTTCGGCTCGATCGCGCCCGGCTTCGCGCTAATGGCGGTTTTCCACTGGTCGGTCTACCGGCCGGATCTATTGCCGCTCAGCGTTGTGTTCTTCGCTGGCCTGTTGCTCGACCTACTCAACGGCACGCCCTATGTCGGCCTGTCGGCGCTGGTACTGCTGCTGGTGCGTACCGCCGTCGTAACCCAGCGGCGGGTGTTCAGCCACCGGCCGTTTTCGATCCTGTGGCTCGGTTTTTTCGGCGCCGCCGTGGGCGCATTCGCTCTCGAATGGGCGTTCGTCAGCCTGATGCAGGTTCACGCCGTGGCGCCGCGTCCATTTATCTTTCAGACGCTGATTACCACCGCATGCTTCCCGATCGGTAGTTATCTTCTGGCGCTAGCACATCGCGCGATGCCAGCGTTGAGTGCGTGACATGAAGAAGACGAACGGCCGCGGCAAAATCCTGACCCGTCGCGCCTTGGTATTGGCCGGCGGCAAGGTTGCGTTGCTCGCGGCGCTGGCCGGCCGTCTCTATTATCTCCAGGTCGTCCAGGCGCCGAAGTTCTCGATGCTGGCGGACGAAAACCGGATCAATATCCGGCTATTGGTGCCGCCGCGCGGCCGCATCGTCGATCGCTTCGGCGTGCCGCTGGCCGTGAACCGGCCCACCTACCGTGCCGTCGTGATTGCCGAACAAGCGGGCAATATCGACCAGACCCTCGATGCCGTCGCCGATCTCGTGCCGCTCACTGACGCGGATCGCCGTCGCGTGCTGCGCGATATCCGCAACCGGCACAGTTTCGTGCCGATCGCCCTGCGGGAGGACATGGATTGGAACGAGATGGCGCGCATCGACGTCAACGCCGTCGATCTGCCCGGCGTTTCGATCGAGCAGGGCCTCATCCGGCATTATCCCTTCGGTGACGAGACCTCTCATGTCGTGGGTTACGTCGCTCCGGTCTCGGAACAGGAGCTCAACAGCGACGATCCGCTGGTTGAATTGCCCGATTTCCGCGTCGGCAGAAGCGGTGTCGAGAAGCAATACGATCTCGAGCTCCGCGGTACCGCCGGCACCAGTGAGGTTGAGGTCAATGCTTTTGGCCGCGTCGTGCGCGAGCTCGCGCACGAAGACGGCATTGCCGGAGACCAGATCGTTCTTGGACTCGACATGGAGCTGCAAGATCTGGCAATGCGTCGTTGTAACGCGCAAGGATCAGCTTCCGCTATTGTCATCGATTCGTGGACCGGTGAGGTGCTGGCTTTGGCCTCCGCGCCCGGTTTTGATCCGAGTGCCTTTGCCGGCGGACTGAGCGCGGCGCAATGGAAGTCGCTGGTCGACAATCCCTATAATCCCCTCGAGAATAAGGCGATCGCCGGCACTTATTCGCCGGGTTCGACCTTCAAGCCGCTGGTGGCGACGGCCGCGCTCGAAGCTGGCGTGATCACGCCAGACACCGAATTCTTCTGCCCGGGCGAATTCCACCTCGGCAACGCCGTATTCCATTGCTGGAAGAAAGGTGGGCACGGAACGCTGTCCGTGCATCGCGCCATCCGCGAATCATGCGACGTCTTCTTTTATCACACGGCCGATTTGGTCGGGATCGACCGGATTGCCCAGATGGCGAACCGCTTGGGCCTTGGCGTCAAGTCGGACATCGATATTCCGGGAGAAAAGACCGGACTTATTCCGACGCGCGCCTGGAAACTGGCGACGACCGGCGTCGCCTGGCAGCGCGGCGAGACGTTGAGTTGCGGCATCGGTCAGAGCTTTGTTTCGGTGACGCCGCTGCAGTTGGCGATCTACGTCGCCCGCATTGCGACCGGCCGTGCGGTGAAACCGGTGCTGGTGCGCGATGACGGCGTGATGACGGCGGCGAGCCCGGTTGCGACGGAAATCAGCAGTAGCTTCGGACCCGTTGGCGTTCAGCAGAAGACTCTCGATGTGATCCGCGATGCGATGTACGGCGTCGTCAACGAGCTGCACGGCACGGCCTATGGCGCGCGCATCGAGGATCCAGCGATGACGATGGGCGGCAAGACCGGCACGGCGCAAGTTCATCACATCGCGCGCGAAATCCGTGATCGCGGTGTGGTCACCGGCATCAAGGTGCCTTGGAAGGACCGCGACCACGCGCTGTTCATCGCTTTCGCGCCGGTTTCGGCCCCGCGCTACGTTTGCTCGGTCGTGGTCGAGCACGGCGGTGCAACGGGCGGCGAAGGCGGCGCGGTGGCCGCGCCGATCGCCCACGATCTGCTGCTCGAAGCGCAAAAGCGCGATCCGGCCCGCCGCGTGCCGAGCGAGCCCTTCGACGCCGCTAAGCTGGCGCAGGGCTGAGCAGAATCATGCGCTGGCTTTACGATCCGTCCAACACGCAGCAGACACTCAGCGTCAAGCTGCTGAACGTAAACTGGCCGTTGGTCGCGCTGGTCACGACCATCGCCGGTGTCGGCTTTGCGATGCTCTATTCCGCCGGCAACGGCAGCTGGCATCCGTGGGCGGAGCGTCAAGTGGTGCGCTATCTGGTTGCGGTGCTGGTGATGCTCGCGGTCGCCATGGTCGACATTCGCGTCTGGCTGCGCGCCGCTTACGGCTTCTACGCCGTAACCATGATTCTGCTGATCGCGGTCGAAGTGCGAGGTGCCATCGGCATGGGCGCGCAGCGATGGATCGATCTCGGCGTTATCCAGATTCAGCCATCGGAATTCATGAAGATCGCGCTCGTCATGGTGCTGGCGCGCTATTTCAATGGCATGCCGGCCGAGGAGGTCGGCAATCCATTGAAGCTGATCGCACCGGCGCTGATGGTGCTAGTGCCGGCGGCGATGGTGCTGAAGCAGCCCGATCTCGGCACGGCAACCATGCTGGTAATCGGCGGCGCGGCGATGTTTTTCCTCGCGGGTGTTCGGGTCTGGAAATTCGCGGTGGTTCTTGCCGCCGCCGGGGCGGTGGTTCCCTTCGCTTGGCATCATCTGCGCGATTACCAGAAGAACCGGATTCTGACCTTCCTCAATCCCGAGAGCGATCCGCTCGGCGCGGGCTATCACAGCTTGCAGGCCAAGATCGCGGTCGGCTCGGGCGGGATTTTCGGCAAAGGCTATCTGTCAGGAACCCAGGCGCATCTGTCGTTCCTGCCCGAACGGCAGACCGACTTCATCTTCACCATCCTGGGCGAGGAATTCGGCTTGGTCGGCGGCCTTGTGCTCCTGGCGCTTTACGCCGTCGTGTTCATTTACGGCTACGCCATCGCGTTCCGCTCGCGCAGCCATTTCGGCCGGCTGCTTGCCTTCGGCATTACCACCAACCTGTTCCTTTATGTCTTCATCAACGTTGCCATGGTCATCGGCCTGCTGCCGGTGGTCGGCGTCCCGCTGCCCCTGGTGTCGTATGGCGGCACCTCGATGCTGACGGTGATGTTCGGCTTCGGCCTGCTGATGAGCGTTTACGTCCATCGTGACGTCCGCATCGGCCGCTACGGCGAAGCCGAAACCTGAGCCCATGCGGCTCGACAAGCCGGCAGCAGGTTGTTATATACGGCGCCTTCTCGCGCGGGTGCATAGCTCAGTTGGTAGAGCAGCTGACTCTTAATCAGCGGGTCCCAGGTTCGAGTCCTGGTGCACCCACCAGCCTTTTTAGAACGTTAAAGCTGGTGATCTCATGGCGACAGTCGTCGGCGCTCAACTCTTCATCGGCTTGAACATTTTCCCGATCTGATCGCGCAGGTCGGATGAGTCCTTGTGGCCGTGGACGGTAACTGCGTGCTGCACGGCGACTTCGAGCAGTTCCTGTGGACTGTCGGCGGCTATCGAAACCGAGCATTTCATATCGCTCGGGAACTCGCGGCAGTCGATGTAAACGCGTGCCATTTCATCCTCCCATTCGGTAACGGGACACTCGGTCGGCATCTAGAACTCGACAACGGAAGTTCTGCAGCCGATCATGCATTTTCCCGACGCGCGGTGTGCGTCGTTGCGTGCTCTCGGCGGGCGGAACTTCCAACAGCGTAAATCCGGTCGCGAATTTCCGACAACGACAATCGCCGAATTCGTTGTCTCGATTTACCAATTGCGTCTGGCATTGCGACATTGTCGGCCGCTGATTTCTTCTGTCACTGGCGCGTCGCAGAAATGCCGCTTTCTGATGACCGGGCCAAAAAAGTCCCCGGGGGCCGGATGCCGGAAGCTCGTTTGCCAGCAGTGCGATGATCTTGATTCTATTGTGGTTCCTGCACTGAAAGTTGGTGGTCAGCCGAAGGGATAAGCGGCGCGCCCGAGCCGCTGCTGGCTCCTAGGGCTGCTGGGGGCTATCCTTTTCGTCACAAGGGGATGCGCGAGCCCCGGGCCTGGGGAGGGATCGACCTATGGCTTCCGTGGAGATCCGCGGCGTGCGGAAATCCTTCGGGCCGCTGGAAATCATCCACGGCATCGACATCGCGATCGGCGACGAGGAATTCATCGTCCTGGTCGGGCCATCGGGCTGCGGTAAGACCACGCTGCTCCGCATGGTTGCCGGCCTCGAGACCATCACGGGCGGTGAAATCGCCATCGACGGCCGTGTCGTCAACGATGTACCGCCGAAGAATCGCGACATTGCGATGGTCTTCCAGAATTACGCGCTCTATCCGCACATGACGGTGCGCGACAACATGGCTTTCAGCCTGAAGTTGCGCAAAGCGGACGCCGTAGCGATCGCCGAACGGGTCCACCGGGCGGCCGATATTCTCGGTCTCCATCCGTATCTCGATCGCTATCCGCGGCAGCTCTCGGGCGGCCAGCGTCAGCGCGTCGCGATGGGTCGTGCAATCGTACGCGATCCGCAGGTCTTTCTGTTTGACGAGCCGCTGTCGAATCTCGATGCGAAGCTGCGCGTGCAGATGCGCACCGAGATCAAGGCGCTGCATCAGCGGCTGAAGACGACCTCGATCTACGTCACCCATGACCAGGTCGAGGCCATGACAATGGCCGACCGCATCGTTGTCATGCACGGTGGCAACGTCGAGCAGATTGGCACGCCGCTCGAGCTCTATGACCGTCCCGTCAATCTATTCGTTGCCGGCTTTATTGGCTCGCCAGCGATGAATTTCATCGAGGGTCGCCTGACGCGCGTAAACGGCTCGGTCTGGGTCGAGGCGGGTGACGGCACGCGGTTACCGGCGCCGCGTGAGGCCGGCGGTCGTGACGGCCAGCAAGTGATTTACGGAGTGCGGCCCGAGCACTTCGAAGTGACGGACGACAGCGTCATTCGCGCCCGCGTCCAGGTGGTGGAGCCGACAGGCGCCGACACCTTCGTTTACGCCGACTTGGCAGGTACGCAGGTCTGTGCGGTTTTCACCGAACGTCATGCCTTCAAATCCGGCGAAGTCATTGGTTTGCGGCCTAAAGTTTCGTTGACGCATCTGTTCGATGCCGCCACCAGCGGCAAAATCAACTGAGTCCACGCAAACAGGGAGGTGCGCATGAGTGATCTTAGTCGACGTGACGTCCTCAAAGCCGGCGTGGCAACAACGGCCGCGGCGGTCGGCGCCGGATTGGTACCCGAAGCTGCGCGTGCGGCCTGGACCAATCAGCCCGAACCTAAAGCCTCGCTCCGCGTATTGCGGTGGAAGCAGTTTGTCGAGGGCGACATCGTCAGCTTCACGGCAAGCACGAAGAAATTCACCGAAAAATCCGGCATCCAGGTTCGCGTCGATACCGAGAGTTGGGAAGACGTACGGCCCAAGGCAGCAGTGGCCGCCAACGTTGGCGCGGGGCCGGACATCATCATCGATACTAACGACGATCCGTTCAAATTCCCCGATAAGCTGGTGGATTTGACCGATCTCGCCGACTATCTCGGCGGCAAATACGGCGGGTGGTACGACACCTGCCGGGCCTATGGCACGCACAACAAGCGCTGGATAACGCTCCCGCAGGGAGTGAACGTTTCCTGCATCAACTACCGCATAAGTGCGATCAAGAAGGCGGGCTTCGAGAAAATTCCAGAAGATCTGCCGGGCTTCCTCAAGCTCTGTCAGGGGTTGAAGAACACCAGCACGCCGGCGGGTTTCGCCTTGGGCCACGCCTCCGGTGACGCCAACAACTGGACGCATTGGTGCCTGTGGACGCATGGCGGCATGGTCGTCGATCCCAAGAGCAACGTGGTCCTCGACTCACCTGAAACCGTAGCTTCGCTCGAGTATGCCAAGCAGCTCGCCGCGACTTTCGTGCCGGGCACGCTGTCTTGGCTCGATCCGAGCAACAACAAGGCATTTCTCGCTGGCGAACTCGGTCTGACCGGCAACGGCATTTCGATCTACACGGTCGCCAAGAATTCGCCCGATCCGGCACTCAAGGCGATCGCAGCGGACATGGACCATGCGCGTTATCCAATCGGTCCGGTGAAGAAATTCACCGAACAGAACCTGACGTTGTCCGCGTACATCTTCAAATATTCGAAGTATCCGCGGGCGGCGAAGGAGTATCTCCGCTTCATGTGGGAGGCAGAACAGTACAACGACTGGCTCGAAGCCTCGAACGGCTATATCTCGCAACCGCTCAAGGCCTACGCCAAGAATCCCGTATGGACGGCCGATCCCAAGGCGACGCCGTTCCGCGACGGTGCCGACCGCATCCTGGTCAATGGTTATGCCGGCCCGCTCGGCTATGCCTCGGCGGCGGTGATGGGCGACTTCATCGTCGTCGATATGTTCGCCGAGGCGTGCTCAGGCACGCAGACGCCCAAGGCTGCGGCAGCGCGCGCGGCCGAGCGCGCCAAACGTTACTACAAAGTGTGAGACGGTGAGGGCGGCGCCATATAAACGGCGCCGCCTATCGTCCGATGACGGTCGAAACGCAAAACTTGGAGCTGCCGGCCGCGCGCGCCGGGCGGCGATGGCACGACAATCGCGATCTGTTGGGCGCGCTGTTCATGCTACCGGCGGCCGCCATTCTATTGGTGTTCCTAGCCTACCCTCTTGGTTTGGGCTTCTGGCTCGGCCTTACCGACGCCAAGATCGGCGAAGCCGGCCACTTCGTCGGCTTCGGCAATTTCATCTCGCTGGCGCACGATGCGGTGTTCTGGCTCGTCGTCTTCAATACGACCTTCTACACCGTCGTCGCCAGCATCGTGAAATTCGCCTTGGGCCTTTACCTCGCCCTGCTTTTGAACGAACGCCTACCGCTCAAATCGTTGCTGCGCGCTTTCGTGCTGCTGCCGTTTGTTGTGCCGACGGTGCTGTCGGCAATTGCCTTCTGGTGGATCTACGACTCGCAGTTTTCCATCATATCCTGGGTACTGATCCGGCTCGGCCTCATCCACCGCTATATCGATTTCCTTGGCGAGCCGTGGAATGCGCGGTGGTCGGTGATCGCCGCCAACATCTGGCGGGGTATCCCGTTCGTCGCGATCACGCTGCTCGCCGGTTTGCAGACAATCTCACCCTCGCTCTATGAAGCGGCGACGCTCGATGGCGCCACCGCGTGGCAGCGGTTCCGCCACATCACGTTTCCGCTGCTGACCCCGATTATTGCCGTCGTGATGACGTTCTCGGTGTTGCTCACCTTCACTGATTTCCAGCTGATCTACACCATCACCGGCGGCGGCCCGATCAACGCCACGCATTTGATGGCGACGCTATCGTTCCAGCGCGCGATCACCGGCGGCTTCCTGGGCGAAGGTGCAGCGATCGCTGACGCTATGGTGCCGTTCCTGCTCGCCGCCATTTTGTTCAGCTATTTCGGACTGCAGCGCCGCCGTTGGCAGCAGGGGAGCGCCGATTGACCGCCGTACCTGACGCGATCGCCCGCGCGGAAAGCGGCCGCGGCGCGCGCTTCCTCGGAGCGATACCGCGGCGGCTGGTCACGCTCTATCTGCCGCTCGGCGTCCTGCTCTTCGTGCTGCTGTTTCCGTTCTATTGGATGGTCGTCACGACCTTCAAGCCGGACGCGGAACTCTACGACTACGCCCATTTCAATCCGTTCTGGGTCGCGCATCCGACGCTCGAGCACATCGATAAGTTGCTGTTCCACACCAGCTTCCCGAATTGGATGATCAACACGCTGGTCATTTCGGTAAGCTCGACGTTCATCTCGCTGTTTTCCAGCGTCTGCGCGGCCTACGCCATCGAGCGCATGCGTTACAGGGGTTCGCAGTATTTCGGCATGGCGATCTTTCTCGCCTATCTCGTGCCGCCGAGCATCCTCTTCATCCCTCTCGTCGCGATGGTATTTCGGCTCGGTCTGTTCGACACCGACTGGTCGCTGATCCTCACCTATCCGACCTTTCTCGTGCCGTTTTGCACATGGCTGTTGATGGGCTACTTCCGCACCATTCCGTACGAACTCGAGGAATGCGCGTTGATCGACGGCGCGTCACGCCTGCAAATCCTGCTGAAGATCACACTGCCGCTAGCCGTGCCGGGATTGATCTCTGCCGGCATTTTCGCCTTCACGCTGTCGTGGAACGAATTCATCTATGCCCTGACCTTCATCTCTTCGTCGGAGAACAAGACCATACCGGTGGGCGCCATCACCGAATTGGTCGAAGGCGATGTTTATCACTGGGGATCGTTGATGGCGGCGGCTTTGCTCGGCTCGGTCCCGGTCGTGCTGCTCTATTCCTTCTTTGTCGACTATTACGTCTCGAGCCTGACTGGTGCGGTCAAAGAATAGCGGCCTCGGTGCAACAGCTCCATGCAATGCGGTAGCATTGGCGCCTTTGCCGCGGCATCATATCGCTTACTGTGCGACCGGCAGACATAAGAACCGGAGCCGAGGGAGGTAAAATATGGTCGGCGATCTCGCGAAATTGAGGGAGCGCGCTTCGGCGCGGCTAGGAGAGCTCTATAACGAAGCGGAGCTTTCTACCGAGCCGGGCTGGTCAGATGCTGAAAAACTGGCGCTTGCTTGCCGCATCCTGGCCGCCGATGGGCACGATACGATCGTTCCCGGTCTTATCGCGTTGCGGACAACCAAGCCCGAAGGCTTTCTGACTTTGCCGATGGGTGTCGGCTTCGAAGAGGTCACGCCGCGCCAGATCCTGACCGTGGACAAGGACCTCAGCGTGCTGAGAGGCAAAGGCAAGCCGCCCAAGGCGGCGGGATTCCTGATCAAGATCCTTGAACTTCGTCCCGACGTCAGTTGCGGCATCCATACCCACGCACTTTACACCGCTGCGCTCTCGATGTTGGACGAACCGCTGGCTGTGGCGCACATGGACGCCACCATGTTTCACGACGACTGCGCCTTCCTGCGGGAATGGCCCGGCAATCCTGTGACCGAGCTCGAAGGCGAAATCATTTCACGCGCGCTCGGCCCCAAGCACGCGGTGCTCCTTGCCAATCACGGCCTCGCCACCGTCGGCCAAACGATCGAGGAAGCCGCCTGGATGGCCTTGTGCTTCGAGCGCGCGGCCAAGATGCAGGTGCGCGCCCGCGCGATCGGTCCATTGAGCAAGATCGACGAGGACTTCGCGCGCGACGCGCACAATTACATGACCGATCCGTCGATGATCGCGACGCAGTTCCGCCGCTTCGCACGACGGGTTCTACGCGCCGATCCCGCCTGCCTCGACTGAATCGCAGTTATTTGCCTTTGAAGACGGGCTTGCGCTTTTCCATGAAGGCGCGCCGGCCTTCGACGTAATCCTCACTGGCGTAGCAGCTGGCAACGATCACCTTGCACAAGTCGCGATCGATTTCGGACGACGGTTTGATCAGTTCGGCAACAATCCGCTTCGTCGCCGTCATGCTGAGCGGCGCATTCTCGGCGATGCGGGCGCAATAGACGCGGGTGAAGGCCTCGATCTCGGAATCGGGGCGCACATCTTCGACCAGGCCTATTGCCAGTGCTTCGTCGGCCGGCACGTGCCGGGCGCTATAGAAGAAATCCTTGGTGCGTGCCGGTCCAACCAGATCGATCAGCTTCTTGATGTCGGACCAGCGGTAGGTGAGGCTGAGGCGCGCCGCCAGACTGGCAAAACGGGCGCTCAATCCGGCGAAGCGCAGGTCGCAGGCCAGCGCAATTCCCAAGCCGATACTCATGCAGTAGCCCTGAACCATGGCGATGGTCGGCTTTGGGAACTGCTGCAACCGGGTCAACGCGGCTTCCGAAATCGTGTTGTAGCGCGCTTGGTCGGCCGGCGTGCCGCGCAACCGCTCGAATTCCGAAACATCGGCACCTGAAGTGAATGCCTGTTCGCCGGTGCCACGCAGCACCACGGCGCGGATCGCGGGATCGGCCTCATATCGGTCGAGAACCGCTGGGATCGCCTGCCACATGTCGAGCGACAAGGCATTGCGTTTGGCGGGATTGTTGAAAATCAACCAGCCAATGGCGCCGTCGATGCTGGCGATGACCCGCTCAGTGGGAGAAATCACAGCCGTGCTCAAGGGAACCTTGTTTGCCATAAATCGGCACCCGCCTCATCAGAACATATTCCGAAATCGCCGACGCCGCCGCGTCTGCGCACTCGCAGCGATCGAAAATGGCATTGGCGGCTTATTCCGCCACCAACGTCACCACCGCATTCTCGTAAGCCGCGTTGCCGGTGCCGTCCGGAAAAATGCCGCGTTCGGCGATCCAGCGTTGGGATTCCTCAAAGACTTCCTTGGTATAGGGCTCGAAGACGATACGCTCGCCGGGTCCCCAGCGCCGCGTGTCCATGACGCTGTGGAAACGCTTCGGGAATTCCTTCTGGTAATAATGCGAATAGAGCTCGGGTCGCAAATCGATGTCGCGTTGGGCCCGGCGGAGCGCCCGGAAATATTTCCGCACGTCGTCGGACTCTGGATTACCGTTGATCATCGATGCCATCATGAAGGTTGCATCGATCACCTTGCGGAAGCCGAGTTGCTCAAGGAAATAATACGGCCCGCTGAATACCGTGACGGCCGGCACCTTGCGGTCGAACAGCATCTCCATGCGGCTGAACAGCAATCCGTCCGCGAAGCTCAGCTTGACATCGCTCAACGGCATATATTGCTCGAGCGCCTGGATCGTCGAGTAATGGCTGCCGGATTGGTAGCCGACGGAAATCGGCACGCCTTTGAGGTCGGCTGGCTGCTTGATCGGCGATTCCGGCGGCACGAAGATGCCGGCGGGCGAGACGGAATAGGCGTCGGCATAGAGTTTGGCGTGGCCCTTGGCGGCGGCGACGTTGACCGTCCAATGGCAGGCGCCGCTGATGTCGCAGGTGCGGCCCTGCTCGATCGACTGGAACGCACCGACTTTATTGCCGAGCTGGTGGCCTTGTCCGGTGCTCGAATCCATCGTCTCACGGAACTCGTAATCGAGTCCTTCGTCGCGGAAATAGCCTTTCTCTTCGGCGACCCATTCTTGCAACCGGAAATGCGGCGCGATGATGAATTTGCTCATGGTTTTTCCCGTTTTCTGATGCGCTTCAGCAGATTGAACCGGTCTTCTGTGCGCCGCGGCTGGACTGGCTCGTGCGGCGCGCACGGATCATCTTGACGTGCTCGTCCATCAAGCGGCGCGCGGCTGCCCCGTCTCGCGCCTCGATCAGCACGACCAATTGGTGATGGACTTCAAGAATGTGCAGCGCGACGGTCCGGGTTAGTGCGGGGTTTCGGGTCGGCCACGACACGTGCTGCAGAGAGCGTAACTGTGCTGCCAGCACGCGGTTGTGCGAGGCCTCGGCAACCGCAAGATGGAAGTCAAGGCAGACGCGCGTGAACGCCGCGACATTGTCGATTTGCTGTTCGGCAGCAGTGAGAAGGCGCTTCAAGCCGGCAAGTTCAGCCGGGGTGGCATGTTCGGCCGCAAGCTCCGCGGCTAGCGTCTCGATGGCACGTTGTGCATCGAGAATTTCGGCGGCACTGATACCGGCAAGATCGAGCTGGACGGCGAGCGCTTCCGCGAACTGGCGCGGGTTGCCGTGTGCAATGCGCACGCCGCCGCCGGCGCCAACCTTGATCTCGACGACGCCGAGCGCCGCCAGGGTCCTGAGCGCGTCGCGTGCCGCCATCCGGCTGACTTGGGCGCGCTCCGCGATGTCCTTTTCGGTGCCAAGGAAATCGCCCGGCTTGAGGCGCTTTTCAAACACCGCTTCGCGCACTTCTGCGACCAATCGCGCCGAAAGTGTGCCGCCTTCCGGACGCCCTCCGGTCTTGAACAAGACGTGCACGGACACCGCCGACCTCCAATCCAGGCAGCAATCTTAGACGACAGCTCAAATATGATAAAATATTATATTTACGGCAGCATCTGCGACATAGTTATCCAGTCGTCGCGCTTTCGCCGGCCGCAAAGAGTCCTATCTATGATCGGCGCAAACATCGGAATACAGACATGACGAAGATCGGTATCGCCGTAGCCGCCATTCTTGCGCTCTCGACGGCTTCGGTGGCCGTCTGGGCGTGGATTTCGCTCGGCGCTGTTGAAGTTTCGACCTCCGGCTATATCGCGTTGGTGTTGGGCGGGCTGGCGACGCTCGGCCTGGCAGGTGCGCTGATGGGCTTGCTGTTCTATTCGCACTATAAGGGGTACGACGACGCAGCCGGCGGTCGGCGCGACGACATCCAGGATTGAATGGTCGCGGCCGCATTCGGGCGGAATAACCGTCGATCCAGATCATAGCGCGGCATCGCGACCGGTCTAACGCCGCGCTGTCCGGGTGCCGCGGCATGGGCTAAGAAAGCGCCGCGAGGTGGGGGATGAAACAAGCCGGATTGCGTCTGCTGCTCTTGTTAACTGCCCTTATAGTGGGTTGGCCGGCATGGGCACTCGATCACGTGGTTTTCGGCACCGATTGGCGTGCTGAAGCGGAACACGGTGGCTATTACGCGGCCATTGCCGAAGGCATCTATGCCCGGCACGGCATTGAAGTCGAATTGCGCCAAGGCGGACCACAGATCAACCAGACGCAATTGCTGGCTGCCGGCAGGCTCGATTTCGCCATCGTCTCGAACAGCTTCCTGCCGCTCAATGTGCTCCAGCAGCACATTCCGCTCGTTGCCGTTGCAGCGGTTTTCCAGAAGGATCCGAGTGTGCTGATCGCGCATCGCGGCGCCGGATTCAAAGATCTCGCGAGCCTCAAGGGCAGACCCATCATGATCGGCGGTGACACGCGCGTCGGCTGGTGGCTATTTCTCAAGGCCCGTTTCGGTTATACCGATGCACAGATCCGCCCCTATACCTTCAACTTGGCGCCGTTCCTCACCAATCCGCGGGCAATCCAGCAAGGCTATCTAACCAGTGAGCCTTTTTTGATCCGGCAGGTAGGCGGCGATCCGCAGGTCTTCCTATTGGCCGATTCTGGTTATGCCAGTTATGGCTCGCTGATCGAAACATCGACCAAGCTGGTGCGCGACAATCCTGGCCTCGTGCAACGTTTCGTCGACGCTTCGATTGAGGGCTGGTACGCCTATTTCGACCGCGATCCGGCTGCCGCCAACGCGCTCATCAAGAAGGACAACCCCGAGCAAACTGACGCATTACTGGCCTACGCGCGCACGACTATGGCGAGCCATGGCATCGTCGACAGCGGTGATGCCAAGACGCTCGGGATCGGTGCGATGACCGATGCGCGCTGGCGGGCATTTTTCAACGTGATGGCGAAGCAAGGCCTCTATCCAGCCGACATGAACTACCGCCAAGCTTATACGCTGCGCTTCGTCGATCACGGCGTCGGTCTCAAGGCGCAACCTTAGGCGGACGCGGAGTGACCGAGACCCTGGTTGCTGCCGCTGCGCTGGCCAAGTCGTTCCGTAACGGCATTACGGCCCTAGCAGGCGTCGACCTGGCGGTAGCGCCTGGCGAATTTGTTGGTGTTCTCGGTCCGTCGGGCTGTGGCAAGAGCACTTTGTTGCGCATTATCGCCGGACTGATCGAGCCGAGCGCCGGCCGCCTTGAGCGCTCGGCGGATCTCGTCGGCCGGATCGGTTTCGTCTTTCAGGACCCGACGCTGATGCCCTGGGCGACAGTGTCGGACAATGTTTATTTGCCGTTACGCCTCCAGGGCGTCGCGCGCGGGGCCGCGGCACCGCGTATCGCGACAATGCTCGATTCACTGGGCCTCGGAGAATTTGCCGCGGCCTATCCGCGTCAGCTGTCCGGCGGCATGCGCATGCGTGTTTCGATCGCCCGCGCGTTGGTGACGCAGCCAGCACTGTTTTTGCTCGACGAACCATTCGCCGCGCTCGACGAGATCACGCGTTTCAGGCTCAACGAGGATTTGCGCGCTTTATGGCGGCGTCATCGCTGCACAGTGATTTTCGTCACGCACAGCGTGTTCGAATCGGTTTTTCTGTCAAATCGTATCGTCGTGATGACAAAGCGGCCGGGACGCATCGTCGCCGATCTCGCAATCGATTTGCCGGAGACACGCGACAATGCGCTGCGCTTGAGCGAGCGGTACGCCGAATGCTGCCACACCGTGTCGCGACGATTAGCCGAGGCAATGGCATGAACGGCGCATCGCGATTGTGGCGGGTTATGGCGCCGACATTGGTTGGCATCGGATTCTTGGCTGCCTGGGAAGCGGCGGTGTGGTTTTTTGAGGTGCCGCCTTACGTCCTGCCGGGTCCGTTCCTGATCGGCGCGACGCTGTTGCATGACGGTCCAAGTTTGCTCGGCGCTTTGCTCGTCACGTTGCGCATCACTTTCGCGGCATTGGCGGTGGCGATCGTGGTCGGCGGCGCACTGTCCATCCTGTTCGCGCAATCGCGGCTGCTCGAGATCAGCTTGTTTCCCTATGCCGTGATCCTCCAGGTAACGCCGGTAGTGGCGATTGCGCCGCTTATCATCATCTGGGTCAACGACGTCTTCGCCGCGCTCCTGGTTTGCGCGACCATCGTCGCATTCTTTCCGATTGTGGCCAATACGACGCTCGGCCTGAACAGTGCCGATCGCAATTTGGTCGATTTATTCCGGCTCTACGGCGCGTCACGTTGGCAGGTATTGCGGCTGCTGCGGCTGCCGTCGGCGCTGCCGTTGTTCCTGGCCGGCGTGCGCATCAGTGGCGGCTTGGCGCTGATCGGTGCCGTGGTCGCCGAGTTCGTCGCCGGCACCGGCGGTGCCGAGACTGGCCTGGCATCGCGCATCATCGAAGCAGGTTATCGACTCGAAATTCCGCGCATGTTCGCCGCGCTGCTCCTATTATCGCTGACTGGCATCGCGATTTTCGTCGTGTTGTCGTGGCTGTCGCGCTTGCTGCTGCGCCATTGGCACGAAAGCGCCCTCGAATCGATCGACTAGTTCGGCACGAGCACGGCGACCAGTTCGGCGACGCAAGCCGGCCGTTCAACGCCCTCGATTGCGAACCGGGCCTCGGTTGTCACCCGCGCGCCTTTTGGCGTCGGCTCGACGCTGAGCAGCTTCAGCGCCATGCGGACCCGCGCGCCGCTTTTCACCGGTTCGATGAAGCGCACCTTGTTGAGGCCGTAATTGATCCTGAGGCGTATGTCGTCGACCTTGTAGATCTGGTCCATCAGCCGCGGCGCCAGCGCCAGTGTCAGATAGCCGTGCGCGATCGTCGTGCCAAAGGGCGACGTTTTGGCGCGCTCGCGATTGACATGGATCCATTGGTGATCGCCAGTCGCTTCGGCGAATTTGTCGATCGCGTCCTGCGTAACCTTTATCCAGTCGCTCGTGCCGAGCATTTCGCCTGCCGCGGCGGCAAGCGCGTCGAGCGAAGCGAATTGGCGCACCTATTGTCCCCCTTGCGGCAGCATCTCACTTGACGAGCCGAGTCGGGAAGGGGTAGGCATAACGCTGTGATCGTGGTGATTTGAAGCCGACCGGCTTGCGGCCACGTAAAATAAACCGCTAAAAGGTCGGAGGCTTCGTTGAAGCCCTGACCCTTGCGGGACAGGGCTTTTTTATTAGCCCGATTTTTTACGCGGTCCGCGCCGGCGATGGATGGAGAGAGAAGAATGCCTTTGACGCCCCCGCCGCCGCCTGCTTCCTGGCGCCCGCGTACCGTCGCTACCCGCGGCGGCCTGCAACGCAGCCAATTCCTCGAAACCGACGAGGCGATCTTCATGACCTCGGGTTTCGTCTACGGCTCCGCCGAGGAAGCCGAGGCGGCTTTCGCCAACGAGGGCCAGCGCTTTGTCTATAGTCGTTACGCCAACCCGACCGTATCGATGTTCGAGGAAAGGCTGCGGCTGATCGAAGGCGCTGAGATGTGCCGCGCCACTGGCAGCGGCATGGCGGCGGTGTTCGCCGCGTTGGCCTGTTTCCTCAAGGCCGGCGACCGCGTCGTTGCCTCGCGCGCTCTGTTCGGCTCATGCCTGTATATCCTCACTCAGATCTTGCCGCGGTTCGGCGTCACGACCGAATTGGTTGACGGCCGCGACCGCGGCGCTTGGGAGAAGGCATTGGCCAAGGGCGCACGTGCCGTCTTCGTCGAAAGCCCGTCGAATCCGACGCTTGAAATCATCGACCTCAAGGCCGTCGCCGATCTCACCCATGCCAAAGGTGCGCTGCTGATCGTCGACAACGTCTTTGCGTCGCCGCTGTTGCAGAAGCCGCTCGCATTTGGTGCCGACATCGTCGTCTATTCCGCCACCAAGCATATCGATGGCCAAGGCCGCAGCCTCGGCGGCGCGATCCTCGGGCCGAAATCGTTCTTCGACGATTACCTGCTGAATTTCCTGCGGCACACTGGCCCATCGTTGTCGCCGTTCAACGCCTGGTTGCTGGTGAAGGCGCTCGAGACTTTGGAGATGCGCGTACGGCGCCAATGCGATGTGGCGTTGGCGGTGGCGCAGTTCCTGGAAAAGCATCCGAAAGTGAAGCGCACGCTCTATCCGGGCCTCGCATCGCATCCGCAGCACGCGCTCGCCACTAAGCAGATGACCGGTTTTGGCAGCGTCGTCTGCTTCGAAGCCGGCACGTCGAAGCAGTCCGCGTTCCGCGTCATGAACGCGCTCAAGATTTTCGACATCTCGAATAATTTGGGCGACACCAAGAGCCTCAGCACCCATCCGGCGACCACGACACATCGCCGGCTGTCGCCGGAGGAGCGCGCCGCGACCGGCATCACCGACGCGTTCATCCGGCTCTCGGCGGGGATCGAGGACGAGGCCGACCTGATCGGCGATCTCGATCAGGCGCTGGCGCAGATCTAGGCGGCCGTACGCAAGATACGGTTGGGCGTCAGACGCGACTGCGTTTGCGGCTTAGAGCCAGCGCCACTGGCCTATGACGCGGCCCTGGATGTAGGCCTCGGCAAGCGTACGCTCGTAGCCGTCGTACTTCGGATTGTCCGAGGTTATGCGTACGCGCGGCGGCGCACTGTGCGGGACCACCTGGCAGCGTTTGACGACGAGGCCGAGCCCGTCCCAGACGACGAACACGCCCGGCGGACTCGGATTGCGGTCGCCGGTGTCGACCAGGATGCGCTGCCCGGGTTGCAGCGTCGGCTCCATGCTGTCGCCCATCACCGTGATGATGCGCAGGTCGCTGGCCGGTGCGGTCGAATAGTGCCGCACCATGCCGCTCGGCAAGGCCCATTCGTCCACCACCTTCTCGTTGCCGCCGGTCAGTCCGTCGCCCGCGGCGGCGCGTACATCGAGCTCCGGAATCCGCAGCATACGGCCCGAAATCTCGGTTTTCGCGCCATTCGCCGCCGCGGCGCCTGTTGGCCGTTCGCCGGTGGCATCGACGCCGGCGAGGGCATAAAGCTCGGCCGCTTCGATCCCGGCCGGCGCAAAGATCGGTACCAATTTGAGGACCAGTTCGAGCGGCAACAGCGGCTTTTTGAACCGGTCTTCGTAGTGCTGATACGAGCTGCCGTATTCCATGCCCAGCGCTTGCGCCACCTGGCGGATCGACAGACCGGCGCGCTGACGCAGCTGCTTCAGTTTGCGCGAGGCAACCGAGATCGCGGGCATGCCGAGAGTCTGTACGCTACTGCCGTCTACCGCTATACGCATTTTACGTTGACGCTGGGGGCGATTGAGCGTACATACGGACAACACGGCAGCACCCAGACCGCGTGTCCGCCGCGGATTGCCAGCGGAGACAGGCCAACGGAAGACCGATTGAGGCGGCACGATCCATGCTCCCAGGAGAGAACAAAACAGGTACACGTATAACGCAAGCGACGCCCGCTGTCACCGCGGCCGGCGCCCCGCAGCGTCGGCCGCGTCTGTGCGGCTATGTCGTGGCGCCAGGCGCCGCGCCGTTTTGCGATCGGCCAGCGCTGCCCGGCGGCTCCTACTGCGTATGGCATCGCGCGCTATGCGCGGTCGCGCCGGCCAGTCCGGATTTCGCTGCGTTAGCCGCGGCCCAGACAATGGCGGCCGATAGGCCTGGCGCGCCGCCGCCGGAGCTCGGCTGGCTCAACGCACCGCCACCTGAGTTCCCCGACGACAGCGATGACGATTGCCTCGCCGGTCTCGATCTGCCGCCGGCCCAAATTGCTCATAACGAATGAGGTGCGCGCCGTGACCCGACCGCAGAATTCCAGCCCGCATCGGCCCGAGGCGCTCGCGCCGACACCCGAGCGTTGGGCCAAGGGCGATCTGGCATTGTTGCCGCGAGCGATTGCCGACGAGCACGGCCGGCCGGCGCGGCCCTATCGCGCCGAAGATACGCTGGCGCGAATGCAGCGTCAGGGCAGGATCACCGGCGAGATGCGCCAGGCCGGCGACGATTTCCACGCGCTTTTCATGCTGGCGCAACTCGATCCACTGGGATCGCCCGATCTGCGCCGCGTGCCGCAGGGCGTACGCGAACTGTCGGCGTCGGCGCGCGCCGAAGAAGCACGGCGCAAGGTCTGGGTGGCGCTCAAGACGCTCGGTGGCGCGGCGTCGCCCGCCGGCGCCTGCGTCTGGCATGTGCTCGGCTGCGGCTGGACGCTCAAGGAGTGGAGCTTGCGCGCCGGCTGGAACGGCCGCGCGCTGTCGCCCGAAACCGCGTCCGGCATTCTCATCGGCGCGCTCGGCACGTTGCAGGCGTTTTATGGCCTTTGAAATTACCCTCGCCCCCGCAAGGGGGAGAGGGCAGGGTGAGGGGGCGCCTCCTTCTCGCAACGACAACCGAGCGCCGTCCCTACCCATTCGGATCGAGCACGGTGATGGCGAGCAGCATGTCGACGTCGCTTCCGTTCTGCGCCATCGGCAGGATCAGTCGTTCGATCGTCTTGTATTTCTCATCGATGACGTAAACCGGCGGCCCGCGATAGAACGCCACTTGCGCGTGCTCGGCCACGGCGACGAATTGCGGATACGCGGTCGATTGGCCAAAGCGCGGATGAACCTCGTCGTACCACCGCCCGGTCGGATTGTCGTTGGCGGCGTCGACGTGTGCCGTACCGACGAGGCGGTACTTGAAGCGCAGCGGCGCATGCTGCACGTCGACCAGCCAAATCCATTGTAGCAATCGTGGAATATCGGTCGGATGGAAATTCCGCCGCCCTGGAAGCAGGGCGGGCGATGGCCGGATCGACAGCCAATAGCGGTAAAGATCGCCGATCCGCTTGTCGCACGGCGGCAAGTCGGCGCCTGGCGCGAGCAACGCAAATTCGTCGTCGGCCATTCCTTTCCCCGCTGTCACCGTGCGCCGGCGCCGGCTTCGGCGCAAGCGCGCTGCGGCGCTCGTCGGTGTCTATCGCCGGTCACGTTCAGGATTGTCGTGGAGCCGCGGCGGTTCGGGGACGCATGGCTACAGGATGGCCCGGCGCGTCGTCGGTAGCGGCACGAAGCCGACATGGGCGGCAAGCTGCGCCGGATCGGTGATCGTCAAACTGCCTTTGCTGACGTCCGCGAGGCCGTGTGCGTGCAGTGCGCGCAGGGCACGCATGGCGTGGACCTTCGACAACCCCACGGCGTCGGCAATGTCGGCGCGCCGCAACGGAAAGGCGCACTGTGTCGCGTCCGTCAGGCCGCGCCGGCGTAGCCGTTCGAAGGTCTCAACCAGGAAATACCCAACACGCTCCTCGGCGTTCAGCCGCCCGACCATGGTGAGCCGCGCGTCGGCCCGCCGCTCGTTTTCGAGCTGCGTGCGCAGCACGTCGGCAGCGAACGCCGGCTCATTCTCGAGCAGCGCCACCAGCTGCTTGCCGTCGAGCGCACAGAAGCTTGCCAGAGTCAGAGCGTGAACCGAATGCGTACCGGCGCCGAGCAGCACGGAATCGAGCGCGATCGCATCGCCCGGGAGCACCACATCGAGGATCTGGCGCGCGCCGGATTTGAGCTGGTGATATCGCGCCGCCCAGCCGTCGAACAACGTGTAGCAGATGCGCACGGGTTCGCCGCTTCGCACGACGTCGGTGCCGGCGGAAACCGTGAGATGTTGCTGCTTCATCGCCTGGATCGCTGTCAGCTCATCGCCGCTCAGCGGCCGGAACAGGCGCTTGCGGCGCAAAGCGCAGTCGATGCAGCGGACGTTTGTCACACGCGCGTCCGCGCGGCGCATCGTCAATTCCCACGGGTTGCTCAGAGGTGGCCTACCTAACGGCGGTCGATAGCGCGGACCCCCACGCTGGTCGTTCGGCCGCAACGTTATAGACTATACTGTGTAAGGAATATTACACAACTAGGTGCGATGGCGTGTCCGCCGTGGCGGCGCGGGCCGCGTCTGTATTTCGTCGAGCGCGCGGCGCACAATTGCGTAGCATTCGCACGCCGCACCTTCGAGTCGCCTGCGATCGGTGATGGTGATCGTGCCGCGGCGGTAATCGATCAGGCCCGTCTGCTGCAGCGAGCGCGCCACCAGGGTGATGCTGGGACGCTGTACGCCGAGCATGTCAGCCAAGAATTGATGGGTGAGGCCGAAGGTCTCGGTGCCGGCGCGGTCGTGCGCCATCAACAACCAGCGCGCGCAACGCTGGCGAACCGAATGCAATCCGTTGCAGGCAACCGATTGCAGCACCTGCACCAGGAAGAAGCGCACGTACCCGAGCAACAGATTGCGCAGCGCCGGATTGCGCCGCGCGGCGCTCACAAGCACGTCGGTCGGCAGCCGCGACGCCGTTCCGCCCATTTGCACCAGCGCTCGCTGGCTGCTCGTCCTGCCGCCGAGTATGGCGGTGAAGCCCACGAACCCTTCGGCGCCAATGGTTGCGGTCTCGGCCACACCTTTGCGCAGTGCAGCCATCAGGCAGATGACGCCGCCATGGGGAAAGTACGCGTAACGCAGCGGCGCGCCGGCATCGATCAAAATGGCATGCGGCCGCAGCGGCACGATTTCCATGTGCGGCATCAGCCGCGTCAGCTCGGCGGCCGGCACGGCGGCCAGCAGCCAGTTGGCGCGGTGCCGGTCCTTCTCCTTCCCGGTCATGCAGCGCAGGTCCGTTGCGCTTTGCCGCACTCGAACGCCGGCAGCCGGCGCGGCGTTTCGCCAGGCCGTCGCTGCGCTTGAATCTCGGCCCCAACCACCGGCGTCTCCTCGCGAACGGGCGGCGGTATCATTTGATACCGGTTGTATTGTCGTAACATTTGATCGCGCCGGTTGTTAAGGGATTTTCGGCGCCGCGCGCTCAGTGTCCAATTTCTGGTATTGGCCGTGCTTTCCATCCGTCGCGGCGAACGCCAGACTGGCGCCATGCAGATCCGTCCGGCGACCGCGCGCGACGACGACGCAATCTGGCGCATCATCGGTCCGGTGATCGCCGCCGGCGAAACCTACGCGCTGCCGCGCGATTGGAGCCGGGACCAGGCGCTGGCCTATTGGTGTGCACCGGAGCATGAGGTTTTCGTCGCTGAAGACAATGGCGCTATCGTCGGCACCTATTACCTGCAGGCGAACCAGCGCGGCGGCGGCGCGCATGTCGCCAATTGCGGCTACATCATCGCCGCCGAAGCCGCCGGTCGCGGCGTCGCGCGCGCCATGTGCGTGCACTCGCTCGACACCGCGCGGGCGCGCGGCTTCCGCGCCATGCAGTTCAACTTCGTCGTCGCCACCAACGAGCGCGCGATTCAGCTCTGGGAGCGCTGCGGCTTCGGTACCGTCGGGCGCCTGCCCAACGCCTTCCGCCATCCGCGTCTCGGCCTGGTCGACTCGCTGGTGATGTATCGCGCGTTGGAATGAATATTGTTGGGGAGTCCAGGAGCGGGCGACGAGCCATTGCCCTGGATTCCCGCTTGCGCGGGTATGACGCTTGTAGTCCCAACCTGCTCACTTCGCCAGTGCGGGGCGCTACAGTTCGCGCGCACGGATGTCTCTATTGCTTTTGCGCTAATGAACGGTCGAGGCGCAGAGAAGGTGGTCGTTTGGCTAAGGGGTCTTGAGATGTGGCTCATAGTGGTTATGGCTCACGATGCACTTCTGCTCACGGCCGCACTTTACGCAGACGAATATCTCTACGTCCAAATCAAGGGCGGGGTCGACTGACTCAACCACCTGCTTGAGTCGTAACTCACCGCGGCAGTGGTGGCAGCGCGCTGCGGGCAGCGGTTCGACGTGGGTGCGCATATGATCTCCTTTCGCGTAAGGAGAGCGGGAGTGCGCGCAACTTCTCTTCCGGAGGCAGGCGCCTCTCTCAGTCAGCGGGAAGCCCATGTTGGTCGCCGCCGATGAAAACAGGGTATGTCGACCGAGCATCAGAGTCGAGCCATTCATCGGGCGCTTCTAAAACTTGAAATGCAGGCGCTCGGCAATCGGATTTATGAGCCGTACGGCGTTCGAGACGAAGGCCGGATTAGCTTAAGTTGGCGTCAACCGAACTGGCAGCGGTCGTGGCCTAATTTCAGGGCCGGCCCCTGCTGACTCCGCCCTCGCCCGGCGCTACAGTTCGCGCGCACGGGGGATAGGAGAGGCGCATCATGGCGCTCGATCTGGCCAAGGTCGAAGAACTCAAGCGGCATTACGTCAAGCCCAAGAGCCTGCCGTTCAAGATCGGCAAGCTCGGCCACATCGTCATCAACTGCGCCGATCTCGAGCGCTCGATCAAATTCTATACCGAGATCATGGGCCTCGAAGTGTCCGACATCTATACGTCCGACATGGCGCCGGGCGGCATGGCGTTCCTGCGCTGCGGGCCCGATCACCACTCGTTGGCGCTGGTCGGATCGATGCAGAAGGACAAGCCGAACGACAACTACGAGCTCAACCACATCGCCTTCGAAGTCGCGACGCTCGACGAGGTGCTGGCGGCGCGCGCTCATCTCGAACAGCACAAGATCCCGATCGACTTCGAGGGCCGCCGCCGCGCCGGCGTGCAGATCGCCGTCGAGTTCCGCGATCCCGACAATCACCGGCTCGAGATATTCTGGGGCCTCGATCAGCTCGCGCCCGGGCAAAAGGCGCGGCCGCGCGAGGAATGGAAATGGGCGCACTCGCTCGAAGAGGCGATTCAGAACCCGGTGAAGGGCCAGGACACGCGGCTCAAGAACCCGACGTTGATGCGCAAGCTCTCGGCCAAGGCGATGCAGCGCCAGAAATCTCACTCGCTCGAGACCCAGGCGAAAAAGCTGGGCAAGTAACCGGCGTTTGAAGCCGCGCTGCGCTTGCCGGGAGCTGGCAGGACGAGGGGATGTTGCCTCGCCTTACCGCTTCCACAGCCGGTTCAATGTCGCCGTCCAGCTTGCCGGCCAGAACGCGATCACGAACACGATCAGCACGACCAGCAGCACGGCGATCGCCAGCTGTAGCGTGTGGAACCAGGGCTCGGTCTCCGCCGCCACTGCGCCCGCAGCGATGCCGGCGACGATCAGGACGATGCGGGCGATCCAGCTCACCATGATGTGTTCTCCGGCGCCCTGTCTGTGACGGCGACAATTCCTTATAGAATCTGCCGGCGCCGGTCCCTTGATCTGTATCAAGGCACGGAACCGCCGCGACTGGGAGGCTGCGAGCCGATCATGGTGCGCTTTTTCCCTCTGCTGCTGGCTTGGTTGATCGCCGTCGCGCCCGTTCCGGCGGTCGCGCAGGGCTATCCGCCGCCGCCGAACGCGCCGCCGCAAACCGCGGCGGTCTTCGCGCCGCAACAGCTCGATCAGATGCTCGCGCCGGTCGCGCTCTATCCCGATGCGCTGCTGGCGCAGGTGTTGATGGCGGCGACATATCCGCTCGATGTCATCGCCGCCGACCGCTGGATACAGGACCCGGCCAACGCGCGCTTGCGCGGCGACAATATGGCCGCGGCGCTCGACCAGCAGCCGTGGGATCCGAGCGTCAAGTCGCTGGTACCGTTTCCCCAAGTCCTCAAGATGATGGACAGCCGCCTCGACTGGATGCAGCAGCTCGGCGACGCCTTCCTGGCGCAGCCTGACGACGTCATGGCCGCGGTTCAGCGCCTGCGCGCGGCGTCGCGCGCCGCCGGCACGCTGGTCTCGACGCCGCAGGAAACCGTCGCGGTGCAGGCCGATGGCACCATCGTCATCGTTCCGGCCAACCCGGACGTGGTCTACGTGCCGGCTTACAATCCCGATGTCGTTTACGGCACCTGGCCCTATCCCGAATATCCGCCGGTCTACATTCCGCCGCCGCCCGGCTACGCCGTGTCGGGGCTCTTTTTCGGCATCGGCATCGCCATCGTCGTGCCGCTCTGGGGCTGGGATCACTTCGATTGGGATCATCGCCGCATCGACATCGATCGCGATCGCTTCAACCACATCAACCGCGGCCGACCGCCCGTGACCACCGACGTTTGGCGCCACGATCCGTCGCGGCGCGGCGCCGTGCCGTATCGCGATCCGGCGACCCGCGCTCAGTATCAGCGTCCGTTGCCCGGTCCGGCGCCAGACACGCGGCGCGATTTCCGCGGCTATGCGCCGCCCCAGGGCGCCGCGGCGCCGCAGGCGGCACGGCCCACGCAGCAGGCGCGTCCGTCGGCGCAACCGGGTGCGCGGCCAGCGCCGCAGCCGCAAGCGACCCGGCCTGCCGCGCCGACGCCGCAAACCCAGCAGGCGGCACGTCCACTGGCGCAACCCTCCGCCCGGCCGGCGCCGCCGCCGCCGCAACAGCAGCCGCAAGCGACCCGGCCTGCCGCACCGACGCCGCAAACCCAACAGGCGGCGCGTCCGCCAGCGCAACCCTCCGCCCGGCCGTCGACACCGCAGGCGCAGCCCCAAGTGACTCGGCCTTCCGCGCCAACGCCGCAAACGCAGCAAGCCGCGCGTCCGCAAGCGCAACCGGTGGCGCGGCCCGCGCCGCAGCCGCAAGTCTTCAGGCCCGCCGCGCCGGCGCCGCAAAGCGTGTTCCAGCCGGCCGCGCCCGGACCCGACGCGCGCGCTTTTTCGCAGCGCGGCCAGCAAAGCCGCCAGACGCCGGTGGCGGCGCCGCCTGCGCGTGCCGCGCCGGCGCCGCAACGGGCCGCGCCCGCACCGGCGCCGCAACGCAGTGCCGCTCCGCCGCCGCATCCCGCGCCGCCGCAGGGCGGACAGCAAGGTGGAGGACAACAGCACCGATGAGCTTCGCCAAACGCACCGTCCTCCGTCTCGCCGCTTCGCTGCTGCTGGTTGTCAGTCTGTCCGCCGTCAGTCTCGCCGCCGGCCCGCGCGATTTCCCGTCGCCCGATGCGGCGGCCGCGGCCTTGGCCGCCGCGGCGCACGCCGACGACGCTCGCGCCCTTATCGGCATCCTCGGCTCGGGCGGCCGCAAGCTGGTCTATTCCGGTGATCGCGTTGCCGATCAGCATGGCCGCGCGCAGTTCGCCGCCGCCTACGACGCGTCGCACACGATCGAGCTGCAAGGTGACGCCAAGGCGATCCTTGTCATCGGCCAGAACGAATGGCCGTTCCCGATACCCCTTGTCAAACGCGGTGCCTCCTGGCGCTTCGACACCAAGGCCGGCGCGCAGGAAATCCTCAACCGCCGCATCGGCCGCAACGAGCTGAGCGCCATCCAGGTCGTCCGCGCCTATGTCGATGCGCAGCTCGACTACGCTAGCGCCGACCGCCAGGCCGACGGCTTGCGCGAATACGCGCAGCACTTCATGAGCAGTCCGGGCAAACACGACGGGCTTTATTGGCCGGCTGCGGCGGGCGAGCCCGAAAGCCCGATCGGTCCGCTGGTCGCCGACGCGCGCGCGCAAGGCTATGGTCCGGCGGCAAAGGGCGAAACGGCGCAGCCGCATCGGCCGCAGCCTTATCACGGCTATTACTACAAGATCCTCACGCGGCAAGGTCCGCACGCGCCGGGTGGCGCGTTGGACTACGTCGTCAACGGCCACATGATCGGCGGCTTCGCCCTCGTCGCTTATCCGGCGAAATGGGGCGACAGCGGCATCATGACCTTCATCGTCAATCAGGACGGCGTCGTCTATCAGAAGAATCTCGGCCCGCGCACCGCGACGTTGGCGCGCGCCATCGCCGAATACGATCCCGATCCAAGCTGGGCGAAGCAGCAGCCGTAGTGGGGGAGACGCAACGCCGCTTCGCGCCATGTCCGCTGGGAGTTGACCGTGAACGAGCACGATGACCCGGAAGCCTCTTATCGGCGCGGCTACCAGCAAGGCGCTGCCGCGATGTTGGAGGCGGTCGGGCGTCTGGCGGTTGACAAGCTGAAACATTGGGCATTCGTGTCGCTCGCCCAATGGCGGTATTTTGACCGCCCGCGCGATCGATCGGTGCCGCCGCCGCCGGCGAATTAAAACGACCTAGGTCGCGCCCCGCTTCGATGATTCGAACGCCGCGCGTGCGCGGGCACGTCCGTGTTAAAAACTCCCCATGCGCACTGTGAGCTGTCCGACCGCTGCGGTTGATGCGCCGGTGGAGGTTGTATGGATGCTCCTGACGGCGCCGGCCGGATGGGGCGATGTCTTCGACATCCGCATCGCCGCCATCGACCCGCCCGGTCCTGCGGCGGTCGGCCAAACGGTTTACGGCGAATCCGGCCCCCGGTTGCTGCGCCTGAAAGTGGCGTTGCAGTACGCCGAGATTGACCCGGTCCATTACCGGCTCGGCCTCCACGTGCGGTTGCCGTTTGGCGTCACCGTTCGCGAAGATCTGAATTGCGTTCCGCTCGAACGCAATCGCTGCCACGTCGCCTATCGCTGCGATTTTGGTTTTCCGGCGGGGTGGCGTGGCGCGCTGGCGCATTTCGTGATGCGCCGTAAGCTCGCCTTCGGCCCGGTTGACTCGCTGTCCCGCCTGAAGCGCGCTGCCGAACGGCTCCACGCCAATTCGTGAGGCGTCGCGCGATCGCGCCCCGCCGCTTCCTTGGCGCGCGCCGTTGCGGCCGCGTTGGCGCCTGAGAACGCGTTAAGGCCCCTTGTTCTGCGCCGCCGCGCCGGCGTCGACATAAAGCCGCTCGCCGGTTTCCGGCTTGGTATAGACCTGCACCATCCGGCCGCTGGTCGGATCGACAAAGCGTTCCGGCGTCGCGTCCCACTCCGGCCCGGGCGTCTTCGCCATCAGCCGCTTGTAGTGCACGCGCTCGAACACCACGCCCAGGGTCAGCACCAGCCCGATGCCCAGCAGCCACACGGCGAAGGGAAGCGGCGCGCCCCGGATAATCACGATTGCCGCGGCGGCGAGCGCCGCGATCCCGATGGTGCCGAGCACCGCGCGCAGCATCGGCAAGGCGATCAGCCTGCGATCGGCTCGATCACGACCGCGGTGCCATAGGCGACGATCTCGCTCATCGACTTGCCGATCTCCGAGCTGTCGAATCGCATCATCACCACGGCATTGGCGCCCATCGCCGTCGCATTCTGCACCATCCGGTCGATGGCGTGACGCCGCGCTTCCTCGATCATCTCCGTATATTCCGAGATCTCGCCGCCGACGATCGACCGCAGCCCCGCCATGATGTTGCCGCCGAGGCCGCGGCTGCGCACCACGACGCCGAAGCATTGCCTTTGGTTTCGACGGTGCGATGCGCGGCCACCGTCTCAGTGGTCGCTACCAGCATTGTCACGCTCCCCGCTGCTGTGGCGCTCGCTCGTTGTCTGCGACGATAGAGAGCCGGGTGTATCCCGACAAGGACGCTGCCGGTGGCGGCCCTTGCGCTTCCACGGACTCAAGCGCTTTGATGATCAAGCGCCTGCGAATGGTTGATCGTGTGAACGAATTCGCCGCATGCACAACGACAAATCATGGAGGACACGAAATGGCTGGCAAGCTAGAGCGCAAGCACCTCGACAAACCCGATGAAACGCGCGCCTTCAAGGATGGCAAGGGCAAGGTCGAAATCGTCACCGTCGGCAGTCACACCGTCGGCCGCGGCGTGTTCGAGCCCGGCTGGCGCTGGTCGCAACACGTCAAGCCGATCGTTGGAACGCCCTCGTGCCAAAACGAACACACCGGCTATGTGCTGGAAGGCAAAATGGTGGTGAAGATGGACGACGGCGCCGAGGTCGAATACCGCGCCGGCGATGCGTTCCACATGCCGCCCGGCCACGATGCCTGGATCGTCGGCGACAAGCGCTGCGTCCTGATCGATTTCACCGGCGTCGCGAAGTACGCCAAGCCCGGCTGATCGCCAGGCGGTTCATCCCGGCCCGGTCAACCCCGTCGCGCGACGGACATCGGCGTGGCCGCCGGTGCCTAGCCGCCGTCTGTCAGCCGCGATTGGCCGAGGTCGGTGATCGTCAGGCCGCCGACGGCTTCCCTGGCATAGCCGAGGCTGAGCAGCTTCGCCGAATGCTGTGCGGGTATGGTTTGCCACCCAAGTCCCTTGGACAATTCCCGAAGGGACTCGAATTCGGCCGGTGAGAGCGAACCGTTAAGGTCGAACGTTGCCATAGGCGCAATATGGGCCGCCGCAAGGGCAAGCGTAAGGGGGGCCGGATTCCCGGCCGTTTGCGCGCGCCAGCTGCGTCATTCCGGCGGCCTGCCGAGCAGCGGCTGCAGCGCCTCGGCCGGCAGCTGCGTGTAGTCTCCGGGCGGGACGAAAAGCGCCGCGTCCTGCGGTGTCTCCTTGACCCCGTGCAGCACCATGGCAACCGTCGTGCGATGGCCTTGGCGCGCGGTCACGCTGCCTTGCAGCTTCATCAGCACGCCGCGCCGGCTGAACCAGGCGAAGCCGTCTGCCACTGTGCCGTCGCTCGCCCGCGTGTGGATCGCGTATTTGGTGGTCGCGATGCCGTCCACGACATCGTCGCCGACACGCGTTTTCCTCAACGTCGGGCTGGCCAGCACGATCATCATCGGCGGAAACGGAAACGCGACGAAGCTTCTGAGCGCCGGCACGACGAGCCATCCCTTGTCTCTATTGCCGTCGAGGATGAACGCGTCTTCCATGCCGAACAGCGTCTCCTCCTGCTGCTCCTTGCCGGCGACGTGATGCACGGTCCCGACATAGGTTCGTCCGTCGACTGTGGTGGTGCGGGTCGCGCTGTAGGCGACCGGCGCATCGAGCAGCGATTGCGCCCGGCTTGCGCCGGCCGCGGCCATCGCCCCTGCCAGAACCGCGAGACCCAAAAGCCTGTGGAACCTGCCGCCCATTGTCCGTCCTTGCAGTTGCCGCATTCTTGATACGGTTTTGCGGCATTTCAACGGCGCAGCGGGAAAGCGTTTTGTCCGACTCGGGTTTGCCGCTACGCTGGCCGCATCGCCGGGGGGTCTCAGGCCGATGAATCGTCCGTCGGAATGATGCGCCGCCCGCGTGCGCGGCCCGGGTTCCTTGATCCGCGCCGTGTGTTTGCCAAACGCGTGAAGCCACACCGAACCAAGGGGGAAAGCCATGAACGACACGTTCTTGTTGATCGGGCGGGTGCTGATCGCCTTGCTGTTCCTGATGACCGTCTTGGTCGGCGGGCCAAGCCCGGGTTACCTTGGCAGCCTGGGCTTCTTCGCGCCCGCGGTCTGCAGTCTCGTCGCCCAGATCGTCGAGTGGCTCCTCATCGTCTCGCTGGTCTTCGGGGTCTGGACGCGCTACGGCGCGCTCCTCGGCATCGTCTACGTGCTGATCGCGACGGCGGCCGCGCACCGCTATTGGCAATACACGCCGCCGGCGCAGCAGATCCAGTACACCAATTTCTCCAAGAACCTCGCCATTCTCGGCGCGCTGTTGTTCGTCTACGTCACCGGCCCGGGCGCCTACAGCCTCGACCGCATGTGGTTGAAGAAGGCCTAGGCCGCCTGAATCCGGCTGGCCGCTGCGCGGCGGCGGCTCGCTCGGTTCGGCCATCATTCGTTGCAATTCGGGCGTGCGCGACCGAAACTGTCGGTCGTGCGTTGATTGATGGCCGCAATATGTTGCGTTTGATTCGATCGCTGATCCGGGACGACGCTGGCGCCACCGCCATCGAATATGGCCTCCTCGCCGCGCTCGTCGCGGTCGTGATCGTCTCCGCGCTCTCGGCGGTCGGCGGCAAGCTGAAAACCACGTACAGCACGGTCGCCGGGTCGATCTAGCCAACCCTGCCGGCCGGGCGTGACCCCGCTGATCGCCGCCGCCGCCGCGCCGCCGCCACGAAAAAGCCCAAGGCCGTTTCTAGCCTCTTCGCCCATGACTTCACCGCGAGTCGGCCGCGTTCCGCTGCGCAATCGGCAATTCTGGCGCGATTGGCGCGCTTTCCGCCGCCGGATCGAGCGCTGGTGGAAACACGCGCGCCACGCCTGGCGCAAGTTCGCGGCGCTGCCGCGCGCCGTGCGCATCGGAATCGCCGTCGCCGCGGCCCTCGCGGTCTTCTCGTCGGTCAATCTCGTCTACCACGTCGTCCGCAAGCCGACCGAGTTGTTCTTTCCGCTCGGCGGCACGCTCGCCAAGACGCCGGACGATGCGTGGCGGGATTACGGCGATCTCTTCCGCCGCTATTCGACGAAGGATATCTCGCCCGAACTCCTGGCGGCGCTGGCCGAAGTCGAAAGCGACGGCAATCCCGTCGCGCGGACCTACTGGCGCTGGCGGTTTTCGTGGAATCCCTTCGGCATCTATGCGCCGGCCTCGACCTCTGTCGGCATGTACCAGATGACCGACGCCGCCTTCGCCGAGGCGCGGCGCTACTGCATCCGCGATCACGCGGTTACAGACGATTGTTGGTTCAATTTCCTCTATACGCGCGTGCTGCCGCACGACGCGATCGAGCTCGCGGCGGTGTACCTCGATCGCAAGGTCGCAGAAATCCGCGCCGCCCGGCCCAATCTGCCGGCCAGCCCGCGGCAGGTTGAGGATCTCGCCGCGATCGTCCAGCTTTGCGGCATCGTTCCGGCGGCGAATTTCGCGCGCCGCCATTTCCGCCTGGCACCCGGCGAACGCTGCGGCGACGAGGCCGCCGCAACATATCTCGCGCGGGTCGACGCGATGAAATCACGCTTTCTCAAGCTGGCGGCTGAGCGCTAGGTCGCTGGCCTGGCTGACTCGGGGATTTTGGACCCATCATTCATCTGACTCACAGGTAACACCACGAGTCGAGCGCGCTTCATCGCTTGAACCGGATTTGCGTTGTGGTCCAATAACGAGATGATTCGTGGGCACACGAATGCGACGAAGGCCAGCCCCCGTCACGGTTGCTGGCCCTTTGTCGATGGCAGGAGCGGATCGGCTAGCCGTGTCCAAGCGGCTAGTCGGCTCCTTCCGCAGAACACCCCGGGTTCGCCCTTCCACAAGGCGATCCCGTTCTGTTTAGGCAAGGCTTCATACCGTCCCGGCATAGGTTCATCAACACGGAATACTTCGTAGCCGCGTAAAGCGTCCGGCTCCAATTCAATTCTGCGGCGGCTTTCTTCGGCGCACGTCCCCGGTTGGACCGATGACCGTCCGCCCGCAAACCCAATCCCGCCTACTGCTTTGGCGGCGCCAGGACGAGCCCATATCGGGTCATCACCTCGGTCAGCTTCGCCGGGTTGGGAGCGCCGCCCGCGATAGCTTCTGCGACATCGCGAAAATATTGCGCGCCGATGTCGGGGGTCAGGATAATGAGCGCCCGGGCCGGTCTGTCATGCGGATTGCTGAAAGCGTGGACGGAACCGCGCGGGGTGTACATCCGGTCGCCGGGCTTCAGGTCACGCATCTCGTCGTCGACCGTATAGCGCAGCGTGCCTTCGAGGACATAGACGATCTCTTCGTTGCCGCTATGGCTGTGTGCCGGCGGAACCCGCGCGCCCGGCTGCACCGTCAGCTCGAACATGCCGACTCCGGCGCCCGTCACGGTCCCGTCCATCAGATAGCGGACTTCCAGTTGTCCAATTTTCACGACCGGCTGTTCTTGCGGTTGCATGGTTTAGCTCCCTCGGTTGCCGCCACCCGGACAATGACCACGGATTTCGAGCTGAAACCGGCAGTTTATCAAGGTGGGATCCGGGCGCTAGCTCGCCCCTGCCTCCGAACCGTCATCAATCTGCAACAGAACGGTGACAAACTCGGCCAACGTCAAAGCGCTCAGGGAGGGTGCTAATGCGCGAACCTGCGGTTTTGCGGGAAAAGGCCTTCGAACTGCGCCGAGCGGCGCAGACCACGCGCGAAGCCGAAAGGCAGCGTATGTTCCCGCTCCTTGCCGATCGCTGCGAGCAGGCGGCAACGGAAATCGAACAAGGGGCCGCTGCATCGGCCAAGTGACCGGCGCGGGCCCGGCGTAACCGCTCGCAGTGCCTGAGCGTCGAGACGACGGCGCCGCCTTTCGGGGCGTGTGCTGAGGAACGTCATCATGTCCGACCGTGCTGATGACCTGAGGCTCCAGATCGAGGCGTACAATCGATTGATCCGCGGCGCGCCCGCGTCGGTCGCGCAGTACTACCTCGAAACGATCCGCAAAATCGAAGCGGAGCTTGAAAAAATCCAGGAGCTGGAACGGCATCAGGATTGAGCCGTTGCCTCGCGTCAAGCTGGCGGCCGGGCGCGAGCTCGTTGGATTACCGCTTGTTGGCTTCGCGCCCGCGTGTCGCGAGCCGCTTTTCCGCGCGGTATTTCAGCCATTCGTTCGCGATCGCGCAGACGAAAAATAATCCGATGCCCGCCCAGAACGCCGGCTGCGCCATCGTCAGCAAGTCGTTCTGAACGCCGGTCAGATAGTGCAGCCGTTCCCTGAATACATGCGGATAGACATAGGCGCCAAGCGGCGCGCTCGGCTGCGAAAGGCTGACGACGTCGACGGCGAAAACGATAACCGCGGCGATCGCGGCCACGGCCAGCGTTAAGACCATCAGGCGCAACAGGAGGTACCGCCAGTTTTTGCTCGGATCTTGGTCGGGCACCTGTCGCTGTTCCTCCGGTGTCGTTGGCCGCATCCCGCATGGTGCGGCCGGCGCGCTTTCATAGCCCATCGGCGGCTGGCGAAGCCAAGGCGAAAGCCGAGGCCGGGTTTTTTGTTGTCCGTCATGCCCGGACTTGTTCCGGGCATCCACGTCTTGAGTCGCGGATGGTCGGGTCAGGCCCGGCTCGGCCGGTAGAGCGAGGCGCAGCGAGAAACGGCAGCAGCGCCACGCGCGTCTTCCTGGCACAAGACTAAAACGTTTGTAATACTGGCGCGCAGGGTCCTGTTACGGGGCCCCGCGTGTGGCTGGTCGAAGGCGTGGTTCCACGGAAAGGGGGGACTATGATCGGTCTCATTTACGGCGGCCTGTGTTACGTCCTGTTTCTGCTCACCTTTCTTTATGCCATCGGGTTCGTCGGCGGGTTCGGCGTGCCGAAGACGATCGACAGCGGAGCCGGCGTGCCGCTGGGCGAAGCGCTCGTCGTCGACGTCATCCTGCTCGGCCTCTTCGCCGTTCAACACAGCGTCATGGCGAGGCCCGCCTTCAAACGATGGTGGACGAAGCTCGTGCCGCGCGCCGTCGAGCGCAGCACCTATGTCCTCGCGTCGAGCCTCGTCCTCATCCTGCTCTATTGGCAATGGCGTCCCATTCCCGATCTGGTTTGGTCGGTGAATAACGCCGCGGGCGCCGCTCTTCTGACCGCGCTGTTCTGGGTCGGCTGGATCATCGTCTTGATCAGCACGTTCCTGATCAGCCACTTCGACCTGTTCGGCCTGCAACAGGTTTACGCCAACTGGCGTCGCATCGAATATCGGCTGCCCGCCTTCAAGACGCCGTTTCTCTACAACTACGTCCGTCATCCGATCTATCTCGGATTCCTGCTCGCGTTCTGGGCGACGCCGGCGATGACCGCGGGCCATCTGTTGTTCGCGGTCGCAACCACAGGCTACATCTTCGTCGGCATCCTGCTCGAAGAGCGCGATCTCCTCACCTATCACGGCGAGGATTATGCGCGGTATCGGCGGCAAGTCTCGATGATCATGCCGTTGAGGCGGAAACGGTCCGGCTGAACCGGCGAAGCCCGGCCGTTACCGGTCTGGCACCCCCGGCAAATTCTCGAGCATCTTGTCGATGTCCTGATTGCTGAGCGGATGTTGCGCCGTGGCGCCCGGCTCGGCTGGCAACGCCAGATGCGCGATGCGCGGAAACGCCAGCGTGAGTCCGAGCACCACGAGCTGCGCCGCCAGGAACGGCAGCAGCGCCGCGATCAGCGGCTTGAGCGCCACGCGCACCGGCGCGATCGTCCGCGCCATCATCACCGCATAGCCGAGCGGCGGCAGCAGGAAGCTCGCCTGCAGCGAGAGCAGCGCCAGCACCGAAACCCACACGGCGTCGTCCACTCGCGTCAGCAACGCGGGCATGACCAGCGGAATCACCACGAAGATGATCTCGAAGGCGTCGAGCGCGAAGGCGCACAGCCACAGCACCGCCATCACCGCCAGAACCGGGCCGAGCGTGCTGCCGGGAACGGCCTGGATGAGCGCGGTGATCACCTGGTCGGTGCCGAAGGCGCGCACCACGAGGGTGAAGGTCGTGGCGCCGATGAGCAGCGCGAACAGCGCGCCGGTGATCGCCATGGTGTCGTGCAGCACCTGGCCCAGAACCTTCATCGTCAGGCTGCGCGAGGCAAGGCCGACGACGAACAGCGCCATGCCGCCCGCCGCCGCCGCTTCGACGGCGTAGAAGTATCCGAGCACCACGCCCAGCAGCAGGCCGACGACGAACGCCGCGGTCGCCGCCGCGATGGCCCATTCGCGCGGCTTGAGCCGCTCGCCCCGCGGAACGCCGGTGCCGGCGGGATCGGCGCGGCGGCCGCTCCACCATGCCAGCGCCGCGGCCAGCGCCAGGAACATCGCCGCCGGCGGCAGCGCGCCGCGGAACACGTCCTGGGTATTGACCGCGCGGGTGAGGTGGCCGGTGATATTCATCGCCGTCGTGTGCGCGGTCAGCATCGCGTCGCCCAACAGGATGAGGACCAGCGACGGCGGCACCACCACGCCGAAGGTGCTGGCGACGCAGACGGCGGCCAGGCCCTTTTCCTTCGGCACGCGATGCGCCGTCAGCCGCGGCAGCACGATGCGCGCCAGCGTCGCCACGCTGGCGCCGACCGAGCCGTTCATCGGCGCCAGCAGCGTGCCGAGCCCGACCGCCGACAGCAGCGGCGCCGCGGCCGTGCGCGCGAACAGCGCGTTGCCGGCTCGAAATAGAATATCCGCCAATGGCAATCGGTTGAGCAGCGCGCCCATCAGCACATAAAGCGGCAAGGCTTGCAGCAGATCGGCTTCGAGCAGTCCCACGATCCGCTCCGGCATCGCCGTCAGTAGCTCATACGGAATCACGCCCGCGACGACGCCGATCGCCGCCGCCACCGTCGCCACCGCGATCAGCACCATGAACGCCGGCAATCCCGTCGCCAGCAGCAGAACCGGCACCGCGGCGAGCATGTAGAAGCCGGCGTTTGCCATCGCCTATTCGCTCGCCGGCGGCCGCAGCAGGTCGAGCGTCGCCTGGATCAGCGTCAACGCCACCAGGATCCACATCGCCAGTTTGACCAGGAAATAGCCGGGATCGTAGGTCTCGGGAAACGCTTCGAGCCCGCTGACCGACCGCCACACGGCGGGCGTCGCCGCCACCAGGATGAACAGCGACCACGGCGCGATGCACAGGAAACCGCCGATGCGCGCGATGCGCTCGCGCGTCGCCGGCGCATAGCGATGGGCGAAGGTGTCGGCGGCAAGGTGCGCGCGCTCGCGCGTCGCAAAGCTCAGCGCGAAACTGACATAGAGCGCGAACAGCCACTGCGCCAGGTCGTTGGCCTGGACCGAATAGGCCTGCACCAGATCGCGCAGCGGCCATTGCGCGAACAGCAGGAAGCTCACCGGCAGCACCAGCCAGCGCGCCAGCCACAGCAGCGCGACGACCGCGCGATCGACTTGGCGCAACCCGGCGGTCAGCATCTCCCCCGTCCCCGCGACGAACGATAGCACTGCCGCTCGCCGAACCCTCGCCCCGTCAGGGAGAGGGAAGGGTGAGGGGCGTTCGCAATGCGCGCCCGATGCCCGCCGAAACCCTGGCCTCTAGGCCGTTCTCATTTTGTTCTTGACGTCGCTCGGATTGATATGCTATGAAATCGTCATCCTGAGAATTGCGCCCGGCGGTCGTCGAGACCGGCCGGGCTTTTTGTTGGCGATGTTTCCAAACCGATTACGAGGCGAAGCCGAAGGACGAACCCGAGCCGCACAAATAATCAGGCCGCGTGGTGCTCACCGCCGTTCTTCTTGCCGTTGCCGTTTCACGGGTAGCGCTGAATGAAGCGCGCGCGATCCCACAGCTCGAACCCATCGGGCTGCAGCACGCCTTTGTTGATCAGCCTCTCCGCCAGCAATTCTTTGGCGCGTTGAATCGCCGCCGCGTCGTCCTTGACGTTCTCTATAACCTCGACGGCCTGGATACGGCCATCCCGCATGAAATAGCAGCGCACATGATCCTCGCCACAACGCAGGAATTAAAAACCCCTGCGGCGGAAAATTGCGAATCAAAATTCGTGAAAGGTTAGCCACGCTCTACTAATACGACTTGGTTTGCGGCCGCTCACTTTTTCGCTTTTAGTGTTGTGTGCGCCCGGCGGTCGCCACGACCGGCCGGGCTTTTTGTTGTCCGCATGCCGAAGCCCTGCGCCCCACATGGCGCGCCTTCGCTCAGCGCGAACGCGCCCGCGGCCAAAGCCGCCTCGCGGCGCGGGGCTTCGGCGCCGGCCCCCGCATCGCACGCCCGCATCGGAGTCCGCATGACGCCACGCCAACAACGCTTCGCTGACGAATACCTGATCGATCTCGACGGCAAGCACGCCGCCATCCGCGCCGGTTATGCCGCGAGCGACGCGAAGAACCGCGCCTGCCGCTTTCTCAAAACGCCCGCGATCGCCGATGCCATCGCCGCCGCCATGGCCGCGCGCTCGCGCCGCACCGGCATCACGCCCGAACGCGTGGTCGAAGAGCTCGCGCGCATCGCCTTCGTCGATTGGCGCCGGCTCGCCGCCTGGGGACCGGACGGCGTCTCGGTCAGCGATTCGAACGCGCTTTCGCCCGCCGAGACCGCTGCCATCGCCCGCGTCAGCACCGACGACGGCTGGGAGAACCGCGTCGCCATCGCCACCCACGACAAGCGGCGTGCGCTCGATACGCTCGCCCGCATCCTCGGCCTGCCGGTCGATGCGCCAAAGCCGGTGTCGCGCGCATGAACGACCAGGAGCGCCGCTTCGTCGCCGAATATCTCGTTGATCTCAATGCCAGCGCCGCGGCAAAGCGCGCCGGCTATGGCGGCAAGCGCTACGCCTGGCGCGCGCATAAGCTCGTGCGCCGCCACGATATTGCGGCGGCAATCGCCAAAGGCGAAGCCGAGCGCGCCGAAAACCGCCGCGTCACGGCCGACCGCGTTCTCGCGGAATTCGCGCGCATCGGCTTTGCCGATATGCGAACTTTTGTCGATTGGGGGCCGAACCGTTTCGCGTTGCGTGACCGCGATTTGCTCTCGGACTGGGAAGGCGGCGCGGTCGCGCACGTCGAGCCGCCCACCAACGGCAAGCCCGGCCGCATCCGGCTGCACGATAAGCACGCCGCGCTCGAAGTGCTGGCGCGCCACACCGGCCTCCTTGGCTCAGGCCGCGGCACGCGCCCGGCGGACCATCGGCCCGCCAACCGCGATGCCCGCGCCATCCTGCTCGAACGTCTCGCGCGCCTGAAGAAGACCGACGAACGCACCTCTTGAAGCCGCTCAGTTCACCGAACCCTCTCCCAATTTGGGGGGCAGGTCACCAGGCCTCGGCTCTTTGTGGCGCTGCATATACCGCCGATTACATCGCCGATCGAAGCTGTACGCGAGTGGCTGTTATTATAGCCCACTGGTCAAAGTTGACATCTCACCGCGCTTTGCGAAGTTGATTGAGCCGCTGCTCGATTTCGAGAAATTCCCTCGCCCTCTTGTCGACCTCAGCTTGATGAGCTGCCTCCCGCGCGCGCCGCTTGGCTTCGAGATCCGCGCTCCAGCGTCGGTTGTCGAAACGCACGGTGAACACGCCCATGCAACCGAGGACAACCAGCGTATAGACCCCCGCCCAATCGCCGACGACTCCCGCTAGGGCGAACAGCGACACGACACCGACAACCACAACCATGACGATGGTCAGCGGGAAGCGGTTCAAGAAGGTGAAGATACTTCGGACGATGAACGAACCGATGACTACGAGACCGATGAACAGAACGAAATAAATCATCACCCTCATCGACCGCTCCTACCCCCTATAGGCGCGAGTATTCTATTATTCTGGTCGTGCCGTTCCGGCGCGTAGTGATCGACATCGGGCGCCCAAGCGGCTCACTATACACCAGGGCGCACGGGGCGCCCATGTCACCTCTCCGTGCACAGTCCGCGAGCTTTACCAGCACATCGGGTAGCGGTGTATTGGAGCCGAAACGGCTAAGCAGCGTCGCGCGTCGATAGCGACCCATCCTTTCGCATTTGGTGAATGCGATGGCTCTCAGCCATTCGGGCAGATCGCCGACGAGGTAGGGTTCGGAGCGGGGCGTGGTCGTCTCCCATACCCATAAGCCGAGCATCTTTTATTTCGTGCGAGGATTTGGACGTTGTCTTGAGGTAGGGGGAGAGGGAAGGGTGAGGGGGTCGCGCTCAGCGGCTTATGGCAAGATTCTCATGAACGACAGCGAAGCGGCGCAGCTCGCTGACGCGCTGTCGCTGGCCGAGCACGCCGAGGCGGTCGACCGCCTCGACGCCGCTCAACAAGGCCGCATGCTCGACGATTGGGAATTCTGGGCGCGTCCCAATCAATTGCCGCCGCCGGGCGATTGGCGCGTCTGGCTGCTTTTGGCCGGCCGCGGCTTCGGCAAGACGCGCAGCGGCGCCGAATTCGTCCGCGCCCGCGTCGAATCCGGCTTGGCCTCGCGCGTGGCGCTGGTTGGCCCGACCGCGTCCGACGTCCGCGACGTGATGATCGAAGGCGAAAGCGGATTGCTCGCGATATCCGGCGAAGACTGGCGGCCGGCCTATGAGCCGTCGAAGCGCCGGCTCACCTGGCCCAACGGCGCCGTCGCGCTGGCGTTCTCGGCCGACGAGCCCGAACGTTTGCGCGGCCCGCAGCACGATCTCGCCTGGTGCGACGAGCTCGCCGCGTGGCGCTATGCGGCGGCGTGGGACAATTTGCTGTTGGGCCTGCGTCTGGGATCCGATCCGCGCGCCGTGGTGACGACGACGCCCAAGCCCAACCGCCTCGTGCGTGACGTGTTGGCATCGCCCGGCACAGTCGTGACGCGCGGCTCGACTTTCGACAACGCCGCCAATCTCGCGCCGGCGTTTCTGGATACCGTCGTGCGCCGCTACCAGGGCACGCGTCTTGGCCGTCAGGAACTGGAGGCCGAGCTGCTGGACGATGTGCCCGGTGCGCTGTGGTCGCGCGACGCGATCGAGGCCGCACGCGTCACGGCCGCGCCCGATCTGTCGCGCATCGTCGTCGCCATCGATCCGGCCGCGTCGTCGGGCGAAGGCGCCGACGAAACCGGCATCGTCGTCGCCGGCTTGGCGCACGACGGCCGGGTCTACGTGCTCGACGATCTGTCGGGTCGCATGAGTCCGCGCGCCTGGGCGCTCAAGGCAATTGCCGCCTACAGGAAATTCGCCGCCGATCGCATCGTCGCCGAAATCAACAACGGCGGCGAGATGGTCGAGGCCACGCTGCGTTCGGTGCAAAGCGATGCGCCGTTCCGTGCGCTGCGCGCTTCCCGCGGCAAGGCGGTGCGCGCCGAGCCGGTCGCGGCCTTATACGAGCAGGGCCGGGTGCATCACGTCGGCGGCTTGCCGGCGCTCGAGGACCAACTTTGCGCCTTCACCGCCGATTTCGACCGCGCCGCTTCCGGCACCTCGCCTGACCGGCTCGACGCGCTGGTCTGGGCGGTCACCGATCTGATGGCCAACCGCGACGCCGCGATCCTCGACTACTACCGCGGCCTCGCCGGCGCGCAATGAGTGAAAAAGCAATTTTCGATGGCGTCTATTTCGCTCCGGGCATCACCCCCCCCCCTTGAGGGGGAGGGAAGGGAGGGGGGTGTTTCCGGCTCACCGCCCCAGACTCGGATCGAGCTTCTGCGCCCGCGCGATGTCGGCGGCGCCGCCGATCTTGTCGCCGGACTTCTGCTTCGCCAGGCCGCGGACGTAGAACGAGACCGCGTCGTCCGGCGCAAGCTGGATGGCCTGGTTTTCGTCCTGAATCGCGCGGTCGTACTGACCTTTGTAGTAGTAGGCGAAGCCCCGATTGGAATAGGCGTCGACGTGGTTTGGTTCGAGCGCGATGGCGCGGTCGAAATCTGCGATGGCGTCGTCGTAGTGGGCGGTCCGGCCGTAGGCCCAGCCGCGATTGCGATAGGCGTTCGCGTAATCGGGCTTGATCCGGATCGCCTCGCTGTAGTCCGCGATGGCGCGGTCCAGCTGATCCTTGTCGTCATAGGCGTTGCCGCGATCGTAGTACGCGATGGCCGCGTTCTCCGCTGTCTCCTGTCCCGATTGGACGATGGCGGTGCAGGCGGCAATCCTTAGGTCGGGATTGGCCGAATCGTTGCCGCAAATCTTCCAGTTCGCGTCTTCGCTCTGCGCCAGGGCATTGCCGGCAAAGGCCAGGCAAAGCGACACGACGACCGCAAACCGTTTCGCCCGCATCGAGCCTCCCTTGGGCTTGTGCGGAAAGTATAAAGCCCGCCGCATCCTTTCCAACCCTCTACCCGCCTGCGGGGAGAGGGAAGGGTGAGGGGGTGATGCTCGACGCTCTGCAAATCGGACTCTTGTGACAATGACCGACACTCAACCTACCGCGACGCCGATCGCCGAAGGCATCGTCGCCCGCGCGGCGCGCGCCCTCGGCTATGTCGTCAGCGGCGACGCCGGTACCTGGTTCGGCCCGCTGGCGCCAATGCCGCCGCAAGCGCCGGCCGACGTCGCCGGCCGCGCGTTCGACTTTCCGTCGGGCTACAACCTCGTCACCCGGCCGCGCGCCTACGAAGGCACCAGCTTCGCGGAATTGCGCGCGCTGGCGGATTCCTACGACCTCGTCCGGCTCATCATCGAAACCCGCAAGGATCAGATCGAGCGCCTGTCGTGGTCGGTGCGGGCGCGCGATCGTGCCGCCGGCGCCAAGTCCGATCCGCGCATCGCCGCGATCTCGACGCTCTTCGCCTGTCCTGACGGCGTCCATCCGTGGGCGACGTGGCTGCGGCTGGTGCTCGAAGATCTGCTGGTGATCGACGCGCCGGCGCTTTATTTGCGCCGCACGCGCGACGGCAAATTGTGCGCGCTCGAGCCGCTCGA